>JAEINP010000036.1 GCA_016342355.1 Desulfatibacillum sp. | reverse complement strand
CCTGCCTTGGCGGAAAGATCATGGACCAAACGGATCATTTTCCTGAAAACGCCGGCAATGGGAATCATCCTTACGGATAGGGAAATATCCTGAAGATCCCGGACAATCTTGCTCAGATGCATGGCCGAACGCTCAAAATTCTCGAAATCATGGCCTGCAAGGTCCGGATTGCTGGTGACCATGGTTTCGGCGATAACCAGTTCCCCCACCAGATTGATGAGGCTGTCCAGCTTTGCCAGATCCACCCGGATATCCTGCCGGATAATGGTCCTGGGAGCGGATTTGGCCTGGGGAATATCCTTGGCCTTTGCGGGTTTTGTTTTTTCGGGCTCCCCAACAGCCTTTGGAGCTTTCGGAGGCTCCTCCAGAGAGATTTCCTGCACAGGCTGAGAGACCTCTTTAATGGTTTCTATGGCTTCAGCTTCCTGGAAATCAGGTTCAGGCTCAGGCTCAGGCTCGATTTCAGTCTCGGGCTCCACGGCCTCAGGCAACACCTCGTCCAGGAGTTGGATGTAGAGGTCCAGGTTGTCTATCTCGCCTTTTCCTCCACCGGAAACATCCGCCACAGCCTCCCGCAATATGTCCACCAGTTTCAGGAGGATTCCCGTATTGTCCGATGTGGGGGCGAGAACCCCTTCCTTAATGCCATTCAGGACACTTTCCATTTTATGGCTCATGCGCTCAGGATCGGCCAAGCCCATGAAACCGCAATTGCCTTTGAAACTGTGCATGGATCGGAAGGCTTCGTGAACAGGCTCTCCCGTGGTGTCTTCCTCCATGGTCAAAAGCATCTGCTCGCATTGTTCAAGCAGTTCATCGGCCTCGTTCACAAAACGGTCCAGCATGTCTTTGGTAATGGGTATTTCAAAATCGGCAAAAGATTGTTGAGGCTCCGGAGGAGGGGGGGGTAAAGGTTCCGGCGCTTTTACAGGTTCGGGCGTTTTGGCTTTGGGCGGCGGAGCCGCCTTTTTTCCACTATCCCCTTTGGCGCCCGGGTTGATTGCCACACCCAATTCCACTACCAAGCCTTTCACCTCCTCTTCAAAGCCTTTGTCCGAAAGGTTTGAATCCACACTCGCCAGGATGTCGCGAATCAGGTCCATGGCCTTGAACAAGGTGTCCATGTGGTCCCGAGTCATCTGAATCTTACCGGATCGGAACAAATCCAACAGGGTTTCCGCTTCGTGGGTCAGTGAGGTAATGTTATGCAATTCCAGCATACCCGCACTGCCCTTCATGGAATGAAAAAGACGGAAAATGGAATTAATGGATTCGGTGTTCACGTGGTCGGAAACCTGTGAGGACGCCTGGAGTTCAATGAGCTTGGGCTCTGCGTCGTCAAGCAGTTCCAGGCTGTCGATTACAAATTCCCCAAGCAATGTAGCGTCTGCCATTTCGTTTACTCCTTAAAAGACCCTATCCCAGAAAAAACCGAAAAAGCGGCCCCTTGTAGTTGGTGTGGCCTATCCGCGCTATTCGCAGGACCAAGAGTGCAATAATGATGCCACGATTATCATGAACGGAAGATGGCTATATAAGGGCCAAACGGCAGGGGTAAAACGCTACAAATAGTGGATTTTTTCCTGTGGCAGGCAGGGGAGTCAAAAAAATGGCAACGGTCCTAATGGCGATTTTGACAGCGAAAAGCAAAGGAAATGGAATGCGGCCCACCACAGGAGCAGGCCGCATTTTTTCAAACTACGGGGTTTCCCGGGGAACGACCACGACCACCGCAGCGTGTCCGTCCACCAGATATTCCCTGGAGTATCGGGCTACATCTTTGACGCTGATGGATGCATAGTCGTCCAGGATGGTGCGGCGCCATTCCAGCTTTTCGGGATGGATGGTTGCCCCGGAAAGGACCGTATTCAACCAGTAAGGGTTTGTCCTCAGCATATCCTTTATATGGGTGACCGAGGGCATTATGGCCCTTTCCACTTCTTCCGCATCAGGGCCTTTGGTTGCCAGATCCCGGGCAATATCCCTCACCACGTCCACTACCTGCTTGGTCTTGGAAGGGTCCAGTGTGATGGAAGCCGTCAGGTATCCGAAGCCCGGATAGGCCCTCATGGCATGGTTCCAGGCCTGGGGAGAATAGGTGAGTCCCAGTTTTTCCCGGACATCTTTTCTCAGACGGTCCGAGAAAACCTCTGCCATAATATTCAGCCTGCGGGTCCGGGAAATATCCCACATGTCTGCCGTGGGGAAGGCCACAAGAACCATGGCTTTGCTGATTTTTGTATCCACCTTGAACTCCCGGAACTCGCCGGCAGGAAAGACGAGGGTGGTATCACGGGAGGCCTTTTGCGGGATTCTTGCAGGCAGGCTGCCCAGGTACAGGGCAGCCAGGTCCTTTACCTGATCCACATCCAGGTCTCCCACAATGGAAAGCTCCGGAGGATCGGATTTCAATACCGGTTCCACCCAGGATGCCACATCCTTTAGGGTCAAACCCATGAATTTCTCTCTGGTCGGGGCGCCAAACCGGGAGTCCATGCCCGCAAAAAATGGCATGGCATGGAGTTGGAGCGCTCCTTCCACGGTGTGGGCCAGGTCATCGTACATTTGCTCAAAATGTTTCATGGAGCGGTCATAAGCATCCTGGCGAAATCCCGGGTCCTGGAGATAATGTTGGTAAAGCTGAAACAGCAGGGGAAGCTCCTTGGGTATGGTGGAGCCATTCAGGAAAAAGGCGTCCTCACCCACCTGCATACCCAGGGAAGTGCTGGCGCCTGCAAGGGCTCGCCTCATTTCATCCCGGGTCATTGCACCCAGGCCGCTGTCGTTGAACACTGAGGGAGCAAGTAAAGCCAAACCCGGCTTGTCGGCGGGTTCCTGGGATCGGCCCGCCCCCAGGCGCATGGAGGCCAGAATCTGGCTGTCCTTGAAATCGGTTTTCTTGATGTTGAGTGTGACTCCGTTTTCAAACTTTAATTGAACCACGCCCAAATCGTCTATGACCTTTTCTTCCGCCAAGGCGCCCGGATGATCTGGATCGGGCAAGTAGGGAAAAGTCATGGTTTTTCGACTTTGGGGTTCTTGAACACGGGTTTTGGCGCTTGCCTCATATTTCTGGCCTATAAGTTCTTCCGGCTTTACATCTTCCTGTCCAATCAAGCCATTGCCCGTCACCAAAACCAACCTATGGCTGGAGGGCCAGGACTTTTTAAAGGCCTTGTAAAGAGAGCGGCGGGAGGCTTTGGCAACCACGGGGCCGAATAACTCCTGCTCCTGCGCGGGACTCATAAACACTTCATCGGCCATGACATTGCCGGTTATAAGGCTGGCCAGGGAGTCGCTGTCCCTTGTGGCGGCCTTGGCGACCCCGTTGTTGAGATTGGCCTCGAATTCCTTTTGCACCCGCTCCACCTCTTCCCGGGTGAACCCGTACCGGAGGGCCTGACGCAGGGTTTGCTCTACCAAAGCCAGGGACTCCACCCATTTTTCAGGAGCACAGGTGGCGGAAATGCTGGAGTAGGCATATTGTTCCAGGAAGATGCCGGAGCCTATGGACGCCTCGGTAAAGGGGCAGTCCGGTTGTTCCTTGAGAGCAGCCAGGCGATGCTTGACAATCTGGTTTGCCATGGCCTCCAAAAGGCGCTTGGTCTGGATGGCCCGGGAGTCGGGCCCGGGAGTCACCATGGTGATGGTTTCCAGGCTTACGTCCGTGTTTCCGGCCTCGGATTCGTAATGGTAAAAGGTCTTAATTCCCTTGTGGACAACCTTTTCCAACCCAGTGCCCGGCCGTTTGTCAGCTCTGGCCTGAAACGGGTTGAAAGCCGCCTCTATGAGGGGTATGGCGGCCTGGGGATCAAAATCCCCCACCATAACCAGGAACATGTTATCCGGCCTGTACCAAGTATCATAAAAGCTCCTGAGCAGGGTCTGGTCCGCAGCCTTGATCACCTCTTCCGTGCCTATGGGCATACGGTAGGACACCTTGGCGTGATCCATAAAAAATTTGAGGGATTCCTTAAAGGTGCGTTGTCCCACAGAGTCACGGGATTGCTTTTCCGCCAGGATGATTCCACGCTCCCGGTCCACCTCTTCGGGCAAAAGATGCAGCCCGTAAGCATAATCCGCCATGACTGCCAGCCCTTTTTCCAGGCTTTCACGGAGGCCGTCAGGCAGCAGGAGTTGGTAAACGGTTTCATCAAATCCCGTATGGGCGTTTACATCATTGCCGAAACGCATGCCTATGGACTGGAAATACCGGACCAGTTCGCCCGGGGGGAAATGCTCGGAACCATTGAAGGCCATGTGCTCCAGGTAGTGGGCCACACCGCGCTGGTCCTCTTCCTCATTGAGGGAACCTGCCCTGACGCCCAGCTTGACAGACACCCTGTCCTTGGGCTCGGCATTGTGCATGAGTATGTATCCAAAGCCGTTATCCAGGCGGCCGAAGATCAGGGCCGGGTCCGGCTGAAGATCCCCTTGTTCATGGGGCCACAGCAACTTTTGATCGCCCGCCAGGACCGGCGCCTGAAACAACAGGACAAAGAGAGCAAGCAGGGCGGCCAACAAATAGTAACGATGACTTTTATAAAGCAATTGCATCTAACTTCCTTTCATGGTTCCGGGAACTTGCGGATAACCATGGTCTCAGCGGGGAATGACCACCGAGGGAAAAAGAGCGGGATTGGTATGGGGAATGAACTTGGCCGCAGAAAAGCGGTTCATGAATTCCTGATTGACGTTCAACTCCATATAGGTAATCTTTTCACGAATATCCTTTACATAATCCACGGCTTGGCGATGAAGCAGTATCTGGGTGGCCCCTTCCAGGGAGGTGTTGCCCAGAGCCTTGTACCGGGACAGGGGCAGGTCCGGGATCATGCCTATGGTGATGGCGGAGACCGGATCAATGTACGAGCCGAAGGTTCCTGCGATATTGAATTCCGCAAGGTCCGAAAAGGCCAGACCCACAGTATTGGTGAGGGTGCGCAGGATGGTGTACATGGCTGCCTTGGAACGGACCAAACTGTCCAGATCCACCTGGGAAAAAAGCAGATCATGGCCGTTTCCTGACTGGGAGGCAGGCACGATCACCAGAGCAAGGATTTCGTCCTGTTCCGTCAAACGTCCCTGACAGGCGGAGGGAAGCAGTTTGCCCCGCAGATCGATCATTCCGGCCAGAAAAAGCTGGGCCGCCAGATCAATGACCCCTGAACCGCAAATCCCTACGGGTTTTCCCCCTCCAATGGTCTGAAAGGTGAAATCCCGGGTTATGGGATCAATACGCACCTTTTCGATGGCCCCGGGACCGGCCAGCATGCCCATGGCTGTCACCCCGCCCTCCAGGGCTGGTCCGGCCGCACCGGCACAGGCCATGAGCCAGTCCCTGTTGCCTACCACCACTTCTGCGTTGGTTCCCACATCCACCAGGATGGATACCTCTTCCTTGCAATACATATTGGAGGAAAGAATCCCCGCCAGGAGATCGCCGCCGAAATAGCTCCCCACATTGGGAAAAACATACACCCGGGCAGCCTTGGCAAAATCCAGGCCCAGGTCAGCGCATTTAAGGAAGCCGGGGCTGTTAATCATGGGGGTGTAAGGCTCCCGGATCATCCAGTGGGGATCGGCCCCCAGCAACAGATGGGTCATGGCCGTATTGCCAGCCACTGCCACGCAGAGGATATCCTTCTTGGACAAACCGCAGGATTGGGCCAGCGCGGCGGCTTCCTGAGTGATGCTTTGGGTGATGAGGCCCTGGAGTTCTTCCAGGCCGCCTGCTGTCCCGGCATAATGGATTCGCGCCAGGATGTCCGGCCCCACCTGTCCCTGGGGATTGTCAAAGGAGACCTCTCCCAGGTGCTGGCCCGTAACCATATCCACCAGTCGCAGGACCACACGGGTGGTTCCCAGGTCCACGGCCAGGCCGGGCCTGGGGCGCTTTCCCAAAGGGCGGACATCGATAAGAACCGCTTCGGCCCCCTGTCCGAACAGGGTGCATTCCATAGCGCCTTCTCCGGTTCGCAGGATGGCGGGCAAGGACCGAAGCGCCTCCATGTCCAGGGAGATTTTCCTGCCGCCCATGGGCTTTTCAAGCTGCTTGCACAGGCGCTCCGCAAAGGCGGTATTGTCTTCCAGGGTGGGCGCGGGAATCTCTACGGTTTGGACCCACGCCTGCGAAGAAGGCGCTTCCTGGACGGTATTTGGGGCTATTGCAGTCAATGCTCTTAAACTCCTGTGGGCTCCGTTATTTCCAACCATGCCCCGGGGGGCAGGCCCTTAGGCTTTCGTACAGGACGATGCCTGCGGTTGTGGAAAGATTCAGGCTTCGGATCTTATCATTAATGGGAATATGATACACGTTCCCCGGATATTGGTCCAGAATGGTCCGGGGCAGCCCCCGGGTTTCCGGTCCCAAGACAAGAAAAAGCCTGGGTTGTTGGGAAGGCATGCTCCAGAAAGGACGGCTTCCCAGCTTGGAAAACAAAAGGGTTTCCTCGGGGGTGTTCCTCATTTCCCGGGAGAACTCCTCAAAAGAATCCCAGGTATGGAGTTTCACCCTGTCCCAATAGTCCAGGCCCGCTCTTTTCACCTGGCTGCTGTCCAGGGAAAACCCCAGAGGCCGGATCAGGTGAAGGAAGGCTCCCGCTCCCAGGCAAGTGCGCCCGATGTTGCCCGTATTCCAATGTATTTCCGGTTCCACCAATACTATGTGTCGTTCCATGTTTTCCTCACCGGGCCTGTCTTAATTTTTAGTATAAGCATGGAGTCTGTCCTTGTCCCGGACAGGGATAACGTTTTTTTATAAAGGATTCAAGTAAAGGCAGGGAAGGTGGCATTGGCAACCGAGAATCCCGTTGAAGTATTTGAAAATAAGTGAAGCACGCAGAAGAGGGGTAGTAAGGGTTGGACAAAAAGACAAAACCAAGTTGACACTATTTCTAGTAAGTAAAAAGCCGGATGATACAAAATAAATTTTTAGAATTAATAGTATAAAAATCAATTTATTAATTCGAGTCATAATGAATTTTTCATTACTAGCCACACGGCTTTTGCTTGACAAGATTCCAGGGGGAACTTATTATTTTCCTACCTGTATGAAAAGACCCCCCCTTTTCTTAATAGGTGCCCCTGGCAGAGCGCCCTGCTCTTGCCAGGGGATTTTTTTTCCACTTGCCCCATCTGTTAACACTGTTTTCCGTTATTTTTTTGAATCCAAAAGACACATGGCCCTTTGAGCACTTGACTCACCCCGCTGGTTCTGATTTCATGGAAGCGTCAGAAGGGGATTTACCACATTTCCACGCGAGTCCGAATATTGAATAGATTTTCATCAGGTGACGGCATAACACCCGACAAGACCCTTGCCTGGCAAACGGGATTCCGATTTTTCTTCCTGTTTGCGGCAAGCCTGTTTTTATTTGCCATTCTGGAAAGCTGCTCCTCCCACCTGACTGAGGTTCCGGGGAATTTCAGCACCCGGGCCTCAAGGGCTTGCCCGCCCAAATCCGTTGCCCTGCTACCCTTTGAAAATCTGACCGAGTGTCCTGGAATCGCCAAATTGGTTCGGGAAAGCCTATACAGCCATTTGTCTCCCAAATTGTTCGAAGATGTGGAGCTTACCGAGGTGGACTCCAGGCTGGAGGCCGTGGGGGCTGCCAGTTATGAGGACATGAAGAATGTGGATGTTCAGGAACTGGGAAGGTTGTTGCATGCGGATTCCGTTGTATATGGCTCGGTTACCAAGTGCAGTAAGGTCTTTATCGGGATTTTCTCCCAGGTCTGTGTGGCCACATCCCTGGAGGTTTACGACACCCGGACCGGAGAAAAGGTGTGGGAAGACTTTCAGGAAGCGTGCTTCAATGATGGGGGCGTGCCCCTGGATCTTTTGTCCATTCCCCTGACTGCCATGCGATCCGGCATGAACATGCGGGACGTGGTCCGGGTCCGGGTTGTGGACGACATGTGCCGGACCCTTGTGGCCCGGGTGCCTTCCCCCGGCGAAACCATCCACCCTGGTGATTCCCCGGCGCCCTTGCCGGATTCCCGGGACACCTTTGAACTCCAGGTAGGCGCTTTCCAGGAACAGGACGGGGCTGTGGAAACCCTGGTTTCCATGCAGGACAAGGGTTTTCCAGCGTTTATGCGCAAGGACGAAGAGCAAGGCAAGGTTTGGTATCGGATTTTACTGGGGCCTTTTGAGCGCCGTACTGATGCGGAATCCACCCTGGACAACGTCCGGGCCAATGCAGCTCCGGACGCCTTTATCCGCGTCTTTCACAATCCCTGATTTTCCCGAGTATCGTTTTCTGATAAACATCAGCCTTTTACAACCACCACAGGCCGCAACTTGGCCACCTTGCGGGATATCCCCGCCCCATGCACCACTTCCACTACCTGGCTCACGTCCTTGTATGCCTCGGGAACCTCCTCCGCCAGGGTGGTGCGGCCTGTCCACCGGACCCGAATGCCTTTGTCCAGCAATTCGCGTTGAATGGACCGTCCCTTGACCGCCTTTTTAGCCTGGGTCCGGCTCATGACCCTGCCAGCTCCGTGACAGGTGGAGCCAAAGGTGGTTTCCATGGCCTTTTGAGTCCCGGCCAGCACATAGGAGCAGGTTCCCATGTCTCCGGGGACCAACACCGGCTGCCCCACTTTTTGGTAAGCGCTGCAAACATCGGGATGTCCCGGTGCAAAGGCCCGGGTGGCGCCCTTTCTGTGGACGCACAAGGCCCGGGAGACTCCGTCAACCACATGGGTCTCCTTTTTGGCGATGTTGTGGCACACGTCATAAACAAGGCGCATGCCCAAGTCCCTCGGCCCCATACCCAAGGCCTGTTGCAGGACCTCTCCCGCCTGGTGCATGAGAATCTGCCGATTGGCCCAGGCATAGTTGGCGGCGCAGGACATGGCCGCGTAATATTCCTGGCCCATCTTGGAATTGATCCAGGAACAGACCAGTTGCCGGTCCGGGAGTTCAATGCCAAGGCCGCCCGCCTTTTTGGTCATCCTTGCCAGAAAATCGTCGCATACCTGATAACCCAGGCCCCGGGACCCGGAATGGAGAAACACGCTCACTTGGCCTTGGGAAAGGCCATACACGGCGGCTGTCTCGGGATCATAGACTTCCTCCACAACCCCTATCTCCAAAAAGTGGTTGCCCGAGCCCAAGGTGCCCAGTTGTTTGAGGCCCCTTTGTAAGGCTCTTTCGCTCACCGTATCCGGGTCCGCCGCAGTCATGCACCCGGATTCCTCGGTGCGTTCCAGATCCCCATCCGTCCCCATTCCATGGGACACGGCCCACCGGCTTCCTTGCTTAAGGACCTGCTTGGCTTCCTTCTGGTTCAACTTGACAAATCCCGTGGAGCCCACGCCGCAGGGAATGCCCTGGTACAGGGCGTCGGCGATTTTATCCAGGTATGGTTGAAGGCTTTCCAGGTCCAGGGAGGTGGCGGCCAGCCTGACCCCGCAATTGATGTCGTAACCCACTCCGCCCGGGGAGATGACGCCGTCCTGCCAGTCAAAGGCTGCTACGCCGCCTATGGGAAAACCATACCCCCAGTGAATATCGGGCATGGCCATGGAAGCCTCGACAATACCGGGCAGGGTGGCCACATTGGCCACCTGTTTAAGGCTTTGGTCCGCCTCCACACCGGGCATAAGGGCTTGGCTGGAATAAATCCGGCCAGGAACCCGCATGTCCCCTTCCTGTTCAATTTCATAACAAAAGGGATTTATTTGGATGATGCGCATGGCATGATTCCCTGTGAAAAACTATACGTCAAAAATTACCGAGCATTCCCAGCCGCCGACAATTTCCCGAACCCGGGCCTGGTGATAGGTGACGGCCTTGATTTCTTCCAGCACCTCGTGCCTTTGGGGATTGTAAGCCTCGGTGTGCACCAGGGCGGAAAGAGAGGTTTCGCCCACTGACTCCACACGAACCCGGGCAAGCACCTCCCCATCCCCGGCGAACAGGAAAAGGATTTCCCTGAGCCAGTTGATCAAAAGATCGGTCCGGTCCAGGCCTGCAACCCTTATCCTGTGCTCGATTTCCGGCTCCGCAGGGGAGGCCCCCAGCATAAGGTCCTTCAGGGCAAGGGCCGCGTTTTTATACAGTTCCCCGGGAGTTTTGGCGCATAAGGTGAGCCCGTAATCCGCAGTATGATCGATAAGGGTATATTCCGGGACTTTTCTCACGATCTCAAAACCACGGCCTTTCGCCTGAGAATATCGTAGTAGGTCATCACATTGTTAACATACTGCACGGGTTCCTGTCCCCGGCAATATCCGTATCGGGTATTTGCATAATATTGGCGTTTCCGCAAAAGGGGCAGGGCTTTTTCCAGGGAAGGCCACACAAGGGGGTTCAAGTCCAGATCCCGCGCTACGGACATGGCGTCCCGCACATGGCCATAACCCACATTGTACGAGGCCAGGGCCAGGGGCAGGCGTTCCTGGTCAGGAACCTCCGGGAACATGCCCATGAGCTTGATCAGATAATCCGCCCCGGCCTCAATGCTCTGTTTTGGGTCCAGCCGATTCTCTATGCCCATTTCCAAAGCTGTCACCTGGGTGATCTGCATGAGACCCCGCACCCCTGTATGGCTGACCGCGTAGGGATCGTAATGGGACTCCTGGTACATCATAGCCGCGATAAGCCTCCAGTCCAGGTCTTTTTCATGGGCAACATCCTGAATCATGTCCTGGTACCTGGGCAGGCGGGATTCCATACGGTTATGAAAGCGGCGGAGATCCAGGTATTCATGGACGGTGCCGTCCCCAAAATATCGGGTTTGGATCGCATGGAGGGTTCCGTCCTTTTGGGCCTGTTCCAAAAACCGGTTCATGGCATCCCGCAGGGCTGGTTGCCCCGGGGCTATCGCCCAGGCAATGGGCATGGGATCGCCCACAGGAAAACAGGTCTGGATGGACGGATGATAACGCCGGTACATGCCTGCCGTTCGATCTCCGGCGGCGGTGAGTTCGATCTGCCGATTTTCCACCATGCTCAAAAGGCTGTCCAGGGTTTTCTTCCGGGAAATTACTTCAAAAGGGATTCCTGTATCCCGCAGGCGTTTTAGGGCCTCTTCCTCGGCGCTCCCTTTACGGACATAGACAGATTTATTCCGCAGGTCTTCGGGCGAGAATATCTCCCGGTTGTCCTTGTGGGCTACAATATGCACCTGGGAACGGGCATAGGGCTCGGAATAATCCGCCAAATTCTCCCGGTTCGGGGAAACCCTGAACCCAGCCGCCACAAAATCGCCCTTGCCGCTTTTAAGCAGGCCCATAAGTTTGTCCTGGCTCACGGAACGCATTTTGAGGCCGACCCCCAGGTGATCGGCAAAGGCCCGGGCCAGGTCGTAATCAAAACCTGCCTGCTGATTACGGTATGTGTAGTGGGTGTGCAGGGCGTCCCGGGTCAGGACCGTAATGCTGCCCCTTTCCATGATCCGTTCCAGAGAGGAGTCTGAAGGATCGGGCAGGGTGCATCCCTGAAAGGAAAGCATGTGGGCAACCACAGCCACGGCAATGGAACCCTTAAGCGCACCCATGATCCTGTTTCTTAATCCCGCATCCACGTTCCAAATTCCTTAGTTTGCAAAAGAAGGTGCAAGTCTTACTGCCTGAAGGCTGCCGGGAAAAGTCCTCCCTGCAACCGGTCTGGGCCGGAGCGATTCCACCCTCACAAACCGCCTCATTTTCCTGTGAAAATTGAGGCATGAACATGCGCCATTTTCAGGCACACATCCAAATATTGTACTAAACCCTTGCATAATCCTCAATGCTCTTTTTTATTCCTTACAAATTGCACATGGAAATCCGGGACAGGCCGGACCTGAAATGGGGAATGGCATGCCTGCCAATAATGACGGGAGCAACCCATTTTTCATTTCAGGGAATAGGTATCTCAGCATTCCACACCGGGGTTGGAGATGGGGCGCAGGGAGCGGAGAGCCTTCATAATCCGGCCCACGATCTGGTCGGGCGTCAACCCCTGGCAGTCCACGCCCATCTGTCCATACTTCAGGTACAGGGGCCTGCGATTGTTGTATAGATCCTCGATAGTCTGGCCCGGAGCCATGACCACGCCCCGGTTGCCAATATCCTCCAGCCTTTGCTCCAGGCTTTGCAGATCAATATCCAGGTGAACAATCACCCCGTTTTTACTCAGATGGGCCATGGCTCGGGCGCTGTATACCGCGCTGCCTCCCGTGGCGATCACGTGCCGTTGGCAGTCCAGGCCGCAAATATGGCGTTCTTCCACAACCCGAAAAAACGCCACTCCCCGGGTATTGATAATCTCCTGGAGGGATACGCCCTCGCCCGCCTGGATGATTAGGTCCGTATCCACAAACAAAAAGCCCAGGGCCTTGGCCAACAAAACACCTATGGTGCTTTTTCCCACGGCGGGCATGCCGATCAGGACCACGTTGCCTTTGGAATCCATTATTGGTCCCGCTCCTTGCCCGGGGTTTGGAAGAAGTTGAAATTGCAGGTTGAAATCTACCCGAAACCATTATACTGCTTTTTTACTGTACGGGAAAGTGCGGGCTGGCCGCACTGGCAAAAAAACCGGCAGCAACCCGGCCCACCGGGAGGATAAAGGAGACCCTTCATGGAAAAAATCATCATCACAGTCCTGGGCCAGGATCGGCCCGGCATCATCGCCGCCGTTGCCCAATCGCTTTACGAGCGGGACTGCAATATAGAAAACGTCTCCCAGATGGTCCTCCAGTCCGAATTTGTGGGCTTGTTTGTGGTGACCGTACCCGGGGACGCCACTCTGGATAATATCCGGGACGCCTTGCGCCAAGACCTTTCAGCCATGGAGTTGGACGTCCAGGCAAAAGAGCTTGTGGCGCCAAAGCAAACCCCGTCTGCGCTCCAGTGGGAACCTTTTCTCATCACCACCATGGGGCCGGACGCCAAAGGGCTGGTGGCCCGCATTACTTCGGTCCTGGCCCGGCACGGGGCCAACGTGACCAATCTCAAGGCTGTTTTTCAGGGAGGAGAAAACCCGGACAGGAACATCATGGTCTACGAGGCGGACGTCCCGGCCCAGGGCAATCGGGAAGCCCTGTATGCCGGACTCAGGGAAAAAGCCAGGGAAATGGGCCTGGAAATCATCATCCAGCACCGTGATATCTTTGACGCCGTAAACAAGATTTAAGGCCTGTAACCCTTACTCGCTGCCTGGGATACAAGGCGGAAGGATATAATCATGTACAACGACCAGGAACTTTTCTCCACCCTCCACATGCTTCGGAACGAAAACCTGGATGTGCGCACCGTTACGTTAGGCGTCAATCTCATGGATTGCGTGAGCCACGACCTGGAGGTTTTCAAAGCTAAAATCCGGGCTAAAATTACCGGCCTTGCCGGAAACCTGGTGGATACCTGCAACCAGGTGGGGGAAAAGTACGGCATCCAGGTGGTGAACAAACGCATTTCCGTCAGCCCCATCGGCGTGGTGGCCGCGCCTTTTTCGCCGGACCAGATGGTGGAGGTTGCCAAGACCCTGGACGAAATCGCCCGGGAAGTGAACGTGGATTTTATCGGCGGGTTTTCCGCTTTGGTGGAAAAAGGCGTCGCCAACGGCGACAAGTCCCTGATCCTGGCCATTCCCCGCGCCCTGGCTGAAACCTCGCGCCTGTGCGGGTCAGTGAATGTGGCATCCACCAGGGCCGGCATCAACATGGACGCCGTGCTCATGATGGCCCATGCCATCAAGGAAGCCGCCGCCCTCACTGCCCACGCCGACGGCCTGGCCTGCGCCAAGCTCTGCGTATTCTGCAATATTCCTCAGGATGTCCCCTTTATGGCAGGGGCTTACCTGGGCGTGGGAGAGGCGGACGCCGTAATCAGCGTGGGGGTCAGCGGGCCGGGGGTGGTCAAGGCCGCCATAGACCGCGCCGTCAAGGCTGATCCCAACATGGGGCTGGGCCAGATTGCCGAAGTCATCAAGCTCACCGCCTGCAAGGTCACACGGGTCGGGGAATTGATAGGCCGGGAAGTGGCCAAAACCCTGGGCCTGCCCTTTGGGGTGGTGGACCTTTCCCTGGCGCCCACACCCACGGTGGGAGATTCAGTGGGGGAAATCTTCGAAAGCCTGGGCCTTGTCAAGATGGGCCTGCCCGGCAGCACGGCTGCCCTGGCCATGCTCAACGACGCAGTGAAAAAAGGCGGGGCATTCGCCAGTTCTCATGTGGGCGGGTTGAGCGGAGCGTTCATTCCTGTAAGCGAGGATCTAAACATTGCAGAAGCTGTGGCGCAAGGTCACTTGAACATAGAGAAACTGGAAGCCATGACCGCCGTATGCTCCGTGGGCCTGGACATGGTCGCCATTCCCGGGGACACCTCCGAAGAAACCCTGGCCGGGCTCATGGCCGATGAAATGGCCATTGGCATGATCAATTCCAAAACCACCGCTACAAGGCTGATTCCCGTGCCCGGCAAAAAAGCCGGGGATATGGCGGAATTCGGCGGTCTGTTGGGCCACGCCACCATCATTGACGTAAAGCAGGCCGCAGGCGAAAACCGGTTCGTCCGCCACGCCGGCCGCATCCCCGCGCCCATTCATAGCTTGAAAAATTAGGACCGGTGGGATTTTCAAAACAATCAGAGGGAGCCGTGATTATTCCGGCTCCCTTTTTGTTTCATTTTCTTTTGTTATTCCCCGGCCCGATCTCCCAGGTTGCCGTAACGGTGATAATTAATACTGAGCGATTGCTCCTGGATGTATTGAAGCAGTTCTATCCGGCCTTCCATGCTCACCGGCGTGCGGGAAATGTAAAATCCTGTCTTGGCGGCTTCCTCAAAAACCTCCATGGGAACCCTGTCCGGGCCTGCGTAGCGGATGCGCTGCACCTTGGGAATGAATCCGCAAAGCTCCTTGTCGGTCTGTTTGGCCACGGCCACATTCTTGCACAGGCGTCTGCCATGACGGCTGTCCAGAAAGGCGGTCGCCTCATTATCCAGGCCCGGCGGAATGCTGAGCATGGGAATGCACCGGGTGACAATAGCCGCGGCGATCCGGCCCAGAGTTTCAAACAGGGTGTCCTGGGGCGTAACCCGGACGACCACCCGGCCCTTGGGCAAATATCGGAACAGGTTGTCCTGGCCCCGAAGGTTGAAATAATCGTGGTCCCGGCCAAACTCCTGTTCGTACTGGTACAAGTAGCTTCTGATGGCCCGGACGGTTTTCCCCAATTCCCCGGAAATCTCTTTGGGAAACCGGCCCCATTTGAGTTCCAGCTCCCAGTCCTGAGCTATACGAAGAAGCGCGGACTCTTTCTTAATGGGACCGGCCTCCGGCGCATCTGTGTCCTCAAAATCCATGAACTGGTAAACATAGTTGGGGCTGCCCGCCTTGATGCCCGCGCCCAGAGCGGATTTTCCCATGCCTCCGAAAGGCTGACGCAAGACAATGGCGCCGGTGGTGCTCCGGTTTATGTACAGGTTTCCGGCTTTGATGGCGTCTTTCCACCGAACCTGCTCCCGGTGATCCAGGCTTTCCAGGCCCGAGGTGAGCCCGTACCCGGTCTGGTTCACCAACTCGATGGCGTGGTTGAGATCCCTTGCCTCCATCACCCCGATGAGAGGGCCGAAAAACTCCGTCATGTGGGTGGTCGTGCCGGGCCGGACGCCCCATTTTATGCCGGGCGTCCATAAATAGGGGTTGTCGCCTTTTTGCTCGGGTTGCAAGATCCAGGACTCCCCGGGTTCCAGAGTGGTCAAAGCCCGGGCCAGATCCCCCTTGGGCGGATGGATGAGCGGCCCCAGTTTGTTCCGGAATTCCCAGCACGAGCCCACCTTGTAGCTTTTGGCCGCGTCCGCCAGTTGTTTGCGAAACAGTTCGTCTTCATAGATTTCCTTCTCCAGGATCACCAGGGAGGTGGCGCTGCATTTCTGGCCGCAATTGGAAAAGGCGGAGTGGAGGATGTTCTTGATGGCCTGATCCCGGTCGGCCATGGCCGTGACAATGGTGGCGTTCTTACCGCCGGTTTCAGCAGCCAGGAACAGGTCCGGGCGCTGCTTGAGCATGTGCAGGCCCGTGTCCGTGCCGCCGGTGAGAATGACAAAATCCACGCCCGGATGATTCACCAGCTTGGCCCCCACCTCTCCGCCCGAGCAGGGCAGGAACTGGAGGGTATTCCTGGAAATTCCGGCCCGGTAAAAGCACTTTACCAACTCCCAGGCCGTGACCACAGCGGCGGAAGCAGGCTTGAAAATAACCGTATTGCCCGCAGCAAGGGACGCCACAAGCCCCCCGCAAGGTATTGCGATGGGAAAATTCCAAGGCGTCACCACAAGCCCCACGCCTTTGGGCGTGGCCCTGACATTGGGTATTTTGTCAAACAGCCGGACAGAATGGGGATAAAATTCAGTAAAGTCCACAGCCTCGGAGACTTCGGGGTCGGCCTCGGTAAACACCTTGCCCGTATTGGCCGCAGCAGCACCCATGAGGTCTCCCCGGGCCTTGCGCAACTCGTGGGCCACCCTGTCCAGGATTGTATGCCGTTCCTCCGGGCCCTTGGAGCGCCAGCCGTCCGGGTCGGCCCGGGCGGTTTCCACGGCCTTTGCCACGTCCTGTTCGGTGGCCATGCAAAACCGGGCGTTGACAATGCGCTGGCCGGATTTTTCATCAAACCGGGCCGAGTCAATGGCTTCCTTTTTGTCCCGGTCCAGGATTTCCTCTCCCCCGACCACAATAGGAATTTCCGCAGATTCCGCTCCTTCGCCTATCATCCATTTATCCCGGATGGCTTCGGCCCACTTGCCATTGGCGGGCAGGGACCAGTCCGTATCCGGCTCGTTGGTGAATTGACGGGTGTAACAGGTTCCCATATCTACTGGAAAAATTTCAGTTGTCCGGTCCTGGGTCCGTTTAGGGCCCGCGGGGACCGTGGAAATCCTATCACAGGAAGCCAGAAAACCGTCCCGCAAAAAGCTCCAGGCTTCGGATTCCGTCTGGAGAGCCGGGGAATATCTGAGGAAGTTTTCCGGGGCTGTGTTTTCGTCCAACCTGCGGATAAGATAGGCGATTGCGTTGATGAACTGGTCCTGGGTGGCCACGGGGGCATATAGGAGTACGTCCCCGGACATCTCGCGGATAGCCCGGCGCACATGGTCGGCCATGCCTTCCAGCATCTCGAACCAATACTGACCGGTCACGCCCAGGGCCTTGCCTGTTTCGTGGGCATAGGCCAGTTCAAACAGGTTGTGGGAGGCCACGCCCAGGCGCACGGCGGCGATATTTTCCGGCTGCATGGCATAACGCACCATGCGTTTGTAATTGGCGTCCACGTCCAGTTTATTATCGTAAGGCGCCAGGGGCCAGTTGAAATGATGGGCCTCAAGGAGTTCCATCTCCATATTGGCGCCCTTGACGATCCGCAGAATAACGGGCGCTCCTCCGGCGGCCACCCTTGCCTTGGCCCATTGGGTCAGGCGTTGCTGCATGGGCCAGGAGTCGGGCACATAGGCCTGAAGCACAATGCCTGCGGAGTAGTCCTTGAACTCCTCTTTTTCCAAGGTGCGAACAAAGGCCTCGTAGGTGATGTTAAGATCCCGGTATTCCTCCATATCCATATTAACGATTTTTGGGACCTTGGTTCCGTCCTGGCGGGTGAAGCTGTTTTGCCGGGCAATGCGGTACAACTTGGTCAGGCGTTCCACCAGAATACCCACGGTGTGTTCAAAGGCCAGGGAGGAAATCTGGGAGTAAAGGGTGGAAATTTTAACGGAGATGTACTCGATGTCCGGGTCGGCCATGTCCTGGATATAGGTGACCAGCCGGTGATGTGCCTCTTCCTCGCCCAGGACCGCCTCGCCCAGGTGGTTGATGTTCATCCGCACACCCTGGTTTTTTCTTTTTTCCAGGTGTTTGTGGAGGGGTTCTTTTTCTCCCGCAATGATTGCCCGGGATGAGGAGTTGCGCATTTGCTTGACCATCCTTGGCACGGCTACGTCCGGCAAATACCTACCCACTCCCAGAAACATCTGAATGAGGAGTTTTTCCACCCGGGAGAAAAATCCCGGAACGCCGAAATCCCGCAGGATATGGTTGACCTGATCCGCCACCCGGTCGTTGTCATGGGACCGGAAGCACTGATCGATCATCTTGGTGAGGACCACCTTGTCCACCGGGTGGGTAAGGAGTTTGAGCATTTGCTCCTGAATGGCCTTTTCTTCCCGGGTCAGGAGTTGATTGGCCCGGTCCTGCCATTGGGCTGCCAGAACCACGGCGGCTTGCCTGATTTTCCTGTCGTCCATGCCAGCCATACTCACTCCTTTCAGATCATTCCGCTCCTCCCAGATAGGCCTGGAGCACGTCGGGATTTTTCAAAAGAGCCTTGGCCGAGTCGGCCATGACGATTTTTCCCACCTCCATGACATAACCCCGGTGGGCCAGCTTGAGCGCCATACGGGCGTTTTGCTCCACCAGCATGACCGTCACTCCGGCCTGGTTGATCTGGCGGACGGTCCTGAAAATCTGGGTCACCAGGACCGGGGCAAGGCCCAGACTGGGCTCGTCCAGCAGCAAGAGTTTGGGGTTGGACATGAGAGCTCGGCCAATGGCCAGCATTTGCTGCTCGCCGCCGGACAGGGTTCCGGCCAACTGGCCCCGGCGTTCGGCCAGACGGGGAAACAGCTCGTAAATCCATTCCAGGCTTTTGGCCACCCGTTCCTTGTTTTTGGAGGTGAAAGCCCCCAGGTTGAGGTTTTCCAACACGGTAAGGGTTCCGAAAACCCGTCGGCCTTCGGGCGATTGGGTGATCTTACGGGTAACCACCTTGTGGGCAGGCAGCTTGTGCAGAGCCTCGCCGCGAAAAAGGACTTCCCCCTTGGAGGCTTTGACCAGCCCGGAGATTGCATTGAGGGTGGTGGTTTTTCCCGCGCCGTTAGCGCCCAACAGGGTGACGATCTCCCCTTCCTCCACCTGGATGTCGATGCCGTGCAGGGCCTCCACATTGCCGTACTTGACGTGCAGGTTCTTGATATCTAAAAGCATGGACGCTCCCTAAAAATCATCTTCATCGCTGCCCAGGTAGGCTTCTATAACCTGGGGATTCTGTTTGACTTCGTCCGGGGTCCCTTCGGCGATCTTCTTGCCGTATTCCAGCACCACGAGATATTGACAGGCTTTCATAACCAGGCTCATGTCGTGCTCGATCAGAAGCACGGTGGCGCCCCGTTTTTGAACCTGAAAAATCAGTTCCACCAGGGCCGCAGTTTCCTGCTCGTTCATGCCGCCAGCAGGCTCGTCCAGGATGATGAGGCTGGGATCGGTTGCCAGGGCCCGGGCGATTTCCAAAAGCCGCTGGTTGCCGTACGACAGGTTTTTCGCCAGGTTTTCCGCTTCGTTTTCCAGGCCCGTAAAGCGTAACTCGGCCAGGGCCTTGCCCAGAGTCCGGCGTTCCTCCCTGCGGGCGCCTGGCAGGCGGAGCATGGCGGAAACAGGACCGGCAGACATGCGGCAATGGCATCCCGCCAACACGTTTTCCAGCACCGACATATTCTGGAACAGGCGGATGGTCTGAAAGGTCCGGGCAATGCCCAGTTCCACGATCTTATGGGTGATTTTGCCCGTGATGTCCTGGCCGTTGAAAAGAATCCTGCCCCGATCAGGCGTATAATTGCCGGTAATGAGGTTGAAAACCGTGGTCTTGCCTGCGCCGTTGGGGCCGATAAGCCCGAAAATAGACCCCTGTGGCACCTCGCAGGAAACCTCGTCCACGGCTGTCAGGCCGCCGAATGTTTTGGTCACATTATCCAGTTTCAGGAGGCTCATAGCAACACCTCCTTTTCATCCACCTTGTGGATAGGATACTTGGGGGGCTTGGGAGGCAATATTCCCTGGGGCCTGAAAACCATCATGACCACCAGTACGATGCCAAAAATCAGCATTCGGTATTGCTGGAGGCCCTGAAAAAGTTCGGGAAGCCCCACAACAAGCAAGGCGCCCAGGATTACCCCCGGAATATACCCGGATCCGCCCAGGATTACGATCATGAACATGACCACCGATTCCCAAAAGGTAAATGAACTGGGGGAAATAAAGGTGATTTTTCCCGCATACAAGGTGCCTGCCATGCCCGCCCACACCGCGCCGATTACAAAGGCGCTCAGTTTGTACCCGGCAGTGTTCACGCCGCTGCCTTCCGCCGCTATTTCGTCCGAGCACAAGTACCGCAGGGCCCGGCCATATCGGGAGTGTTCCAGGAGGTAAAACAGCAGGATGGTGAGGGCCAGAAACGCGGTGATCAGGTAAAAATAGTGACTGGTGTTGACAATGCCGTTGATAGTGTGACCGAAAATCGTGGGTGGAGCCACACCAAAAATGCCGTTGGGGCCATTTGTGGTGGCCATGGCTATCTTCTTACACAAAGCCCAATCCTGGATACCCACCAGAATAAACCCCTTGTTGACAAATTTGGCTATACTGGCGACCGCGTCATTAATAATGGCGATGCGCACGATTTCCACCATGCCGATGGTCACAATCAGCAAATAGTCGCCCCGCAAATGGATAATGGGCCGGGCCACAATCAAGGCGAAAAAACCTGCCAGGATACCTGCCAGGGGCAGGGTCCAGAGGGTCGGCACGCCAAACTGGGTGGACAATATCGCCGTGGTGTAAGCCCCGATAGCGTAAAAGGCCGCATGCCCCATATGGAACATGCCGCCGTAGCCCAAAATCACGTTGAGGGAGAGGGCCAGAATGGCGTAAAGCCCCACGGCGTTGAGCACGTCGGTCTGGTAATTGTCCAGGAAAAGGGGCGAGAAGATCCAGGCCAGGGCCACCAGGGCGTATATGATCTGCCGGTTTGAAAAGCGCGGTATGTTCATATTTTTTCAGCCACCCTTTCCCCCAAAAGACCGGTGGGGCGGACAATCAGGATAAGGATGAGCACCACAAAGGTGATGGCGTCTTTCCAGGCCATGGAAATATAGGCGGAACATAGGGATTCGATGACTCCCAGCAGCAAGCCTCCCACCATGGCGCCAGGGATGTTCCCGATTCCCCCCAGAATGGCCGCGGTAAAGGCCTTAAGCCCGTACAGCCACCCCATGGTCCATTTTATCTGCCCGTAATACAACCCCACCATGACCCCGGCGGCTCCGCCCAATGCAGGGCCTATGAAGAAAATAAGCATGATCACCCGGTTCACGTTGATGCCCATGAGCCGGGCCGCGTCCTGGTCAATGGCCGCTGCGCGGATGGCGGCGCCGATGGTTGTTTTCTGGATAAAGGTGTACAGGGCCACCATGAGCACCAAGGAGGTTACCAACAAAAGGAGGCGCTTCACGGGAAAGGGCAGGCCCATGATATGGAGCACCTGGGACGGCAGGATGCCGTGGGGATACACCTCGGGGCTGGCGCCGAAAATCAGCATGATGGCGTTGGAAAACACAATGGACATGCCCAATGCCGATACCACCGCCGAAAGGCGGTGAGAACTCCTCAGGGGTTTGTATGCCGCCTGATCCAGGAGGATGCCCACCAAGCCAACCAGACACACCACCATAAGCAGCAATGCGCTCACACCCAGTACAAAACCCAGTTTGTCGGTCAGGGAAAAGGCAGTCAGCAAAGAAAGGCCCAAAAAGGCCCCGATGGTAAACAGGTCGCCGTGGGCGAAATTGATGAGCTTTAAAACCCCGTACACCAGGGTGTAGCCCAGGGCGATGAGGGCGTAAATCCCTCCTATGGCCAGCCCGTTGGTCAATTGCTGGAAAAATTGTTCCATGAGTCAGTTCCCCTTGCAGGAAGTTGCGCGGCGATCCCCGAGGGAATGCAGGCAGCAGAGGCAAAAGCCCCTGCTGCCTGCCGCCGTGAACGGCGCGAAAAAAATTCGCTATCCGTGAAAACTACTGAAGGATGAACTCACCCTGTGCGTCCACTTTGTAAATCCGGTACACGTCGCCAACCCGGTCGCCCTTTTCGTTAAAGGAGATGGCGCCGGTGAGACCTACGAAGTCGGTCATGCCGTCATGCAGGTAGCCTGCAATCCTGTCAGGATCCGTAGACTTGGCTTGTTTGATGGCTTCCACCATCACGCGAAAACCGTCGCCGGAAAGAACCGCCCAGATGGAGCCGGGGGCTGCGCCGTATTTTGCGGTGTAGGCAGCGAGGAAATCCTTGGCTTCCTTGGAGGGCAGGTCCTGGGGAACAGGGGGAGAAACAAAGTAAAAGCCCTCTGCTGCTTCCTTGCCAGCGATCTTTACGAGGTCCGGGTTGTTGGTGGCGTCGCCGCCGATAAAGGGAACGCCAAAGCCCATTTCCATTTTCTGACGAAGCATGAGGCCTGCTTCCGGGTAGTAGCCGGTAAAGAAAACCACTTCCGCGCCCTTGGTCTTGAGGGTGGTGAGGATGGTGGTGTAGTCCTGCTCGCCAGGGGTCAGGGCGTCAAAAAAAACAATTTCCACGGGTTCCTTTTCCAAAAGAGCCTTGGTTTCTTCGGCCAGACCTTTGGAGTAGGTGGTGTTGTCATGGAGAATGGCGATCTTTTTGTAGCCTTGTCCGGTCAGGGTTTTGGCGGCCACCCGGCCCTGCTCGTCATCGCGGGGGCAGGTGCGGAAGAAGTACTTGAGGCCTTTTTCGGTCAGGCGGACAGCCGTGGAGCCATTGGCGATCTGGGGGATCTTCGCCGCATTGTAAATGCCCTGGGAAGCCTCGGTCACGGAAGATCCGTAGGTGCCCACCACAGCGACAATACCCTTGGTGACAAGGCGTTGGGCGGCCAGGGCGGCGGTTTGCTCGTTGCCGCCGTCGTCAGCCACTTCCACCACGACCTGCTTGCCCAAAAGGCCGCCTTCGGCATTGACCTGATCCGCCAGAAGTTCGCAAATCTGCTTCATGTCCTGACCTTCTGCAGCCCAGGAACCTGTGATGGGAGCCGTGAGACCAATCTTAATGGAGTCAGCCGCCAGGGCCGGTCCCGCCGCGATGACACTCAGCGCCGCAATCAGAAACAGAATCTTTTTCATCGTTTTCTCCTTTTCAAGTAGGGGGGGGGTAAGTCAGGGCGTTCCGCCCATAAAAATTTAACGATACCCTTACAGAGCGCAAGGCGTCAACATCATTTTGCCAGGGAGAAAGATCGAGGAAAATCGTGATAAATCGAGCTGTTGTATCACAAAGTTTAGGTGGAGTTTTTCAGGAATCAGCAGTTTTAGCAGTTTGCTGGAGCGCATTGCCTGCGATTATAAAACCCAGGCCCACAATGGTGGAAGGCAAAATTTCCTCCCCCACAAAAAAATGGATGAAAATCAGGGAAAGAAAGGGCGAGAAAAAAATCAGGGTGGACACTTTCGCAGTACTGGAAGACAGGCGCAGGGCTTTTAACCAGAAGACAAAGGTGACGCCCATTTCAAACACACCCACATATGCGGCTCCGGCGACGCCCTGCCACGTTCCAGGCCAGGGGGTGGAAAAAATCAGGCAGGCCGCCAGAATACAAGGAAAACCCGCCGCAAAATTCAGGAACAGGCTGACCACGGGATCGGTCTCGTCTTTGGCGTTAAAAATCCAGAACAAGGCCCAAATGATGGTGCTTCCCAGGGCCAGGGCCACGCCCGGTCCGCTGGAAAAAGATAAGGAAAAAGGATTCCCGTGGGTGGAAATAACCACCACGCCCGCATAGCTGATGCCGATGGCCAAGGCCTCGCGCAGCCCCAGGCGCTGACCCAGCATCGGCCAGGACAGCAAGGTGAGGGTAATGGCCCAGGTGTAATTGAGAGGCTGGGCCTCCTGGGCCGGCAACAGGTCATAGGCCGCAAACAAGATTGTATAATACAGGAAGGGGTTTAGTAATCCCAAAGCCAGGCCCCGCTTGAGGGTGGGCCGGGGCAGATTTTTCAGCAGGGTAAGTTTTCCCTGGATAACTAGCACGGAAAACAGGCAGAGTACGGAGAAAACATCCGCCCACAACAGAAGCTGGATCGGGTCCATATGCCGGAGGGAAATTTTAAACGCCGAGGCCACTGTGGACCAGATTAAAACCGCCCCCAAGGCGTATGCATATGCCTGCTTTTGCCGGGTCATTCGCTACCTCGCCCGGCGGATTCCTGCCGCCAGACCCATGGAAAGATTCATACCCGCATGAGGGGGTCCAAGCAACATTTTTTGTTTTGGATTTGGTTTGGAGGCGCCCCATGGTTTGGCCCTTTTGGACGCCATACCGGGTTTACGGTCAGCCAGGATACACAGCCTCAAGCCAAGGATTCAAAAAGTATGGGCAGGGTTTCCCTGCCCTAGGCGCGGGGACCGCGCCTGTGGGACGCGATAGCGGTTCGTTTTTGGGCGGGATAGCCCGCCCAGGGCAGAGGGACTCTGCCCCTACAAAAACAGGCCTACGCTGATAAATGGATCGGGCTCCCAATGTGGAATCGTTCAGAGTAGGTCAGCCTGCGTAAAATGCACGGGAATAAGCTGTTTACACTTGCCATGATTCTTGCGGTAGGATCGCTAAAGTCTGGGCCTCCCGGCTGCTCCTCCGAGGATTTTCCTTGTCAAATTCCCATTGGCGCGGATTGTTGGAGATGTAGTCCCGGATCCGATATAGGGAGTTTTCGTTTCGGACAACATGTTCAAAATAACTTCGTTGCCAAACCTTTATCCCAGGATTATTCCTGGCCCCATTGATTTGCTTCGTGGATTGATACTTGAAATACGCAACAATCTTTCCAAGCTCCGAAACACGCTGAAAGGCTTTTGGATGGGCTGCTTTCAATGCGGGTTCGCCACGGCCACTGCTCTTAAGATGGATGACCCCGTGGATATGATTGGGCATGACGATAAACTCATCCAAAAAAACGAACGGAAAATGTTCTGAAATTTGAAGCCACCAATGAACGACCGTTTGCCCGGACTCATTCAAGACCATTTCCCGGTTTGCAATATGCCCGAACAGGCATTTTTTCCCTTGAGAACAAATGGTAATAAAGACTGTTCCAGCCCCGGAGTAATCGTATGCCTTTAGGCGGATGGATCGGCGACGGTGAATATCAGGGTCGTAAACCATATTACCTCCAGAATAACCGTGGAGACCGCGAGAATATTTTGTGGTAAGCGCGGGACCTTTCGTGCATAGGTTTTAATAACGGATATCCCCGAATATGTTGAACAAAACAAATAGTATAGACGAACTTGAAGGGTAGGGGCAGGGTTTCCCTGCCCCAGGCGCGGGGACCGCGCCTGGGGGACGCGATAGCGCGTCCCGATTAGGGCTGGATAGCCCGCCCAGGGCAGAGGAACTCTGCCCCTACGAAAACCGGCAAACCCTAATGAAAATATGGATGAATTTGCCATTCGAGGAACAGTTGAAAATAAAGCCGACCTACGCCCACGGAACGTCCTCGACTTCTCCTACCCATCCTCCCCGCTTTAGGCGATTGCTATAAGTACCTGAATACCCGCATATCGCCAAAATACTCATTTCTAAATACCACTGGCTAAGATTCCAAGCCTCTGAATATGCCGATTCAAACTCTCCATAGTGCCTATTCTCGGGATGAATTATTGAGTTTCTTATTGCCGTTAAGGCATGAGGAGAGTCTTCCCATTGCTGATCTTGAATCAACCCCTGCAATTTCAAACTGTCACTTGGCACATTTAATGGGATATTTTTCGGAGAAAATAACAATCGGAACTTTTCTGACGCCTTGCTTTTTTGAAATCCTGCTCTTGATACCGTACTCTCCTCATTTACGGAGAATTCATAGGAAAGCCTTTCAATGGCAGTTTGGGTTAGAATGAGACCGGCATCCACTCCTCGGGAGGCATCATTCGCAACTAAATACCAATAGATAGCCTCCCTAAATGCGTCACGCCAGCCTGCTTGTCCCCACTTTTCCATGAATAGCGGAAACAATTCTTCCAACTGACAACCATGGTTTTGATCGAACCAGGAATCTGAATAGCGCCAATGCTCTCTCGGAGAAGACCAGTGCTCCCAAACGCTCTCACCTGAATTGTCAAAGCCTTTAGCGCATACGGGTTCACACCACTTACCTTCTGCCAGGGATAAGAAATATCTCAGTGCATCTATGACATCGTTTGATTCATCCCCACAAAAATCTGAGCCATCTTTCTTTTTAAAACAGCCAACATGAGTCAACTGGTGCGCGCCATCTTCTCTCACTGTGTCAAAACGTTTTCTGGTTTCAGGTAATGATTGGATGATAATAGCCCATTCCTCGCTATTGAAATCAAGACAATCAATGAATTCCACCTTATCACCATCAGGAAATGGCAATCTACGAACGCCTATATATGGGCGAAAATCAAACAAATGGAATACTACCCGCGACATGGCTGTTGAGGGACGTCCTACGCCCACTATGGGCTCTGATTTGGGAAAACATTTGAAACTTGTATTATCGCTTGAATTCTGCCTATTGCCGGAAATAGCCAAACCCTCAATTTGGCAATCCCCAATGGAAAAATGAGACATATCTGTCTGTCTTGAAAATATCTCCAGATAATCTTCAAGAGGCACATTTTGAAAACTACCAGTAAAGCATAAGCGAGCCTTTGGAAAAAGGTCCAACCAAGCCTCTCCTTCACCAGAGTAAGAGGAATCTCCTATTCCAATTTCCGCTGTACCTCTAAACAGAAGGGTACTGTTTCTGGAATCATCGAAGTCATATGCTGGTCTTAGCTCAGCCATGGTTTCACCTCGTTCATACCTAGTCAAAAGGTAGTAGGACAATTTCAAATATGAATTCAAAACATACGACATTTAAGCACAGCAATGAAACTATATCAAGCTGGATTACTTTTCTAAATATACATATATATACAATTTAATATCATATGTTGCACCTGAAATCGGCAGCCGAAAAAACTGCCAACCTCGCAAAACATTACGAGCGCTCTATTTTATTATTGTGCTATGCATCCTGAATGTGTGAGAATTGAAAAGTTGGACCCCGCTCCATAAATAGAACAAAACCATTCGCAAGGAGAATTCCATGATCGCAGTAATCGCAAAAATCCCGATCCAGGAAGCAAAAAAGGAAGAAGCCCTGGCCGCCATCGAAGTCCTGATGAAAGAAGTCGCCAAGGAAGAAGGCACCCTGGCTTACTCCCTCAACATCAATAAAAAGGATCCCAACACCCTGGTTTTCATTGAAAGATACACGGATAAGGCCGCCCTGGGCGCCCATAGCTCCACGCCCCATTTCAAGGTGTTTATGGAAAAAGCCATGACCTTTGCGGCTGGACAGCCCGAGATCACTGTGTTTGATGAAGTGGCCTCCATTTAAATAATATTTCCCACATCCTGTGCGGCGAATACCCCCGGGTCCGGGAGACAGGGCTATCCACGCCCTGATTTCTGTGACTCAGACCTCTATGCCTTGGCGCCCATCAAGACATTTTGGCCCCGGGCGGAAAAATGCAGGGCACAAACCTTATGTTCAAGGATGCTCCGGCGGCAGCCCCCTGCCGCCGGAGCATTAAAACTCCTGCGTCCTCTCAAAGCCGCAAAAAATTTCCAATCCCTTTTCCCTGATTTTTAAAAACGCAAAGGCAAGATTTCCAATCTCTCCAATTCTTCATGGCAGTCCAGCACCCAACAGTATTGGTCTTTTGTATTCCTGCGTCCATTTAGATAGAAATTATCAATTTTACATATATACTGAATTAATATAATTCCTGGCGTAATTGTATGGAATAGGTTTTTCATATTTCGGAACAGCCCCAATCAATATGGATCCATCATGTCCCAGGCATTGCAAGATATTGGATTGAACGAAAGCCGCACGGGCGAAAATTCCTTGCTCTTTTCCGCGTGGCTGTACCGGATAGGGCGGGTGGTGCTGGCCGGGATATTTTTGTGGTCCGGTCTGGCCAAGATCCAGGACCCCCAGTCCTTTGCCGTGATTATTGAGGCCTTTGGCCTGCTGCCCGAATTCGCCATAGAACCCGTTGCCTTGCTTTTGCCGGTTCTTGAAATTGTCGCGGCTGTGGGGATTCTTGGGGATGTAAAGGGCAGTCTGGGCCTGATCACCGGCATGCTGCTGCTTTTCATTTTTGTACTGGGCTTTGCCCTGCACATGGGCCTGGATGTGGATTGTGGGTGCTTTGGACCGGATGACCCGGAGGCAGAGGCTTTCCACAGCCTGCGCCCTTCCCTGTACCGGGATTTTGTAATGATGGCTGGTGTGGCTTACCTGTATATTTGGCGATATGTGAGGTCAGCGCGCCCCGTGCGCCTGGCCGCAATTCTAACAGTGCTAAAGAAAGGCAAAAACAATGACTAAATCTTTGAAAATCATTCTGGCGATCGCCCTGGTTGGCTTGTTTGCGGCAAGCCCTGCCATGGCGTTTATGAACAAGTTCGAGAAGGAAGTGGAAAAAGAAACCGACGCGGTCAAGCTGGTGCGGGAAATCCAGAGGGGCGGTTATGATGTGGTGTCCACCTCCGAACTCAAACAGTGGATGGACGAAGGCAAAAGCATGGTCATCGTGGACACCATGCCCTATGAAGGCTCCTATGTGAAAAACCATGTTCCCGGCGCTGTCCAGTTTCTGTTCCCCATTCCGGACATGAACACATGGGATATCAAGGAAACCGCCGAAAAAACCCAGGCAGACTTCGAAGCCCTTCTGGGACCTGACAAGGACAAGACCATCGTCATCTACTGCGGTTTCGTGAAATGCACCCGCAGCCACAACGGCGCAGCCTGGGCCAAAAAGATGGGCTACAAGAACGTCTACCGTTATACCGGCGGCATATTCGCATGGAAAGGCGCGGGCTACGAAGTGGGCGAGGTGAAATAGGCATTAAATTGCGGTAAACACCCAATCAAACCAATAACCGGGCCGGGAGCCGGAAGGATAAAATGGTCCTTCCAAGCCCTGGCCCGGTATTTTTGTTTCTATCGAACATTGATGCCCAGGTAAAAAGTCATGTGGCGAAATGAGTCGGCCATTGGGGCTCTTTAGGCCAAGGACTGCCCGGAAGAGTTCCTCCCAAGCACCTGCAACACCCCGCAAAAGAGCACGGCAGCCTAATCCCGCAGATAAAAATTGGATCAAAATTACGGGGAAGGCGCGAGGGCCTTCCCCATTGATCGGTTAATATTATTGATCAGCCTCTTTTGCGGATGACTCCCAAAGCCGCCAACAACATGGCCAGGGCAGCGGGCAAGAAGGGAATGCTTCCGTTTCCAGCCAGGCTGCCCACAAAGCAGGGGAATAAATGGTCATCGGCAACGTCTCTCCTGTGGTAATGATAGGGGGGATTGCCGTCGTCTCCTCCCGCAGACTTGGTCAGCCCTGCGGCAAATGTGGTGAAGTGAGCGGCAGTAAAGGTGACGGTGCGTTTAACCTGATCCACGCTCACCACGGTGACGCCGTCGGTATTCCATGTGGCGTTGACCATGTCATAGTAGTACACATGGGTGGGCGGCGTGAATCCCTTGTAAGGCATGGTAATGGTAACGGGTACGCTAAACACCTGACCGCTGGGGGTGAACACAAAGGGTATGCCCACCCCTTCCATGTAGGAGGGGAGCTCGGGAACAGGCAGGAGTTCCCCCATGGTGAAGGTAATTCCTGACGTGGATGTGATGGGCGCCTTTGACCCATTTGGCTCTTCATAATCCACGGCGCCTATGGGGATGACCAGGGACATTCCGGGGTAAGTTCCCGAGGTCACGGTGATGACCGTGCCGTTGGAATCCACGTTAAAGGGATGGAAGAGCAGGATTCCGGCTTCCTCGGGTCCGGGGACGGCTGAGGCAAGCCAGGGGTCTATTGTCACGCAGCCGTTGACATAGGCGTCCGGGTCGCCGTAAGCGTCCCAAAAATTGTATCGGGCGTCTGTGCAGCCTCCGGCATAGTTTTCAACGCTGATCCAGCCATTGACGGCGGGGACCCGACGCTCCGTGCTTTGGAAAGATGTAATATTGTTGAAATGTATAGTGGTTTCAAGATCATCCTGTCCGTCAAGCTGGACGCATTTTACATTAGACTCCAGGGTATTGGAGCGCATTCCCACAAAATATGCGTCATACAGGTACACATTGCCTTCAATGCCAGGGGGGCCTTGATCCTGGTCCCCTTTGGGCTGAGACTGTTGTTCCTGTGCATTATTGAGCATGGTATTGCCCACAATCTGGGTGGAAATGTCCCGGGCTTTTTGAGGGTCGAACAGGTATGAGAAACTGGAACCCGGGTTGTTGCCCGCCATGATTTCAACGGGCACGGGATTACCGCCCGCGTACAGCCCGCAATAGGCGCCGTACTCCACCAGCTTGGCGTTGTTGGCCTTGGTATTCCAGCGGATGCGTCCGTCCGGATAGAGAACAGCCTGAAAATCGTTCCAAAGCGGTTGGGAATTGGATCTGTGCTCCGAATCAAACCAGGACTCCATGAACCACCGGAAAACCAGGCATTCTTCTTTCACTGTGTTTCCGTCGCCGTCCAGGTCGCCTGCTTGAAAATGGCGATAACCAAATCCGTTCATGCGGACTTGCTGGCCGTTATGGGTTTGGTAGGCGTCTATGCCTGTGTCGATCCAGTCGTCCGCGTTAGCGAACAGAAATGTGGATTCCGGGTAGTTTCTGGTAAAATAGCCCCTGCTTTCGTAGTCGTCATAGCCTTCGGTGGCATATTGACTTTGAACAAGTTCCACCACTCCGTTGGAATTCATGGAAAAATGCGTGTACGTTCCGGATTCCAATGCCGCGGTATAGGAAACGGGAAAATCAAAGCCGATGGCGGCTTCGTCCATGTACTCGTCGTTCAGGTCCTCATCCTTGACTATCTGCTCGTAGGCCATCCAGTTATCGGCGTTGTTTGCATTGACCTCTATCCAGGCATAGGAAACCGGCTCGGCGCCCAGGCCGGGAATAGAATTCTCTACAAAAACCCCGCTTCCCTCATTGGCGTCCAGGTTCCAGTTTTCCGGGTCGCCGCCAAGCTGCTCCGCCAAGGCGGCATTGTACCCAAAGGGCAAATCCATGGTGTCCATGCTAAACAGGGACCCGTCCAGTGAGCATTCCCCAATGGTATTCATGGCGACAAGGCTGTTCCAGGAGTGATCCAGATAGATACCCATGCCGTTTTCAGCTATCACATTATACGCAATGTTATGGCCCGAGGAATAGTAGGAGTAAATACCCTCATAATGGTTTCCGGCAATGATGTTGGATTGGATGGTGGTTTGCTCGCCTCCCGTGGTATAGTACCCGCCATCCTTACTGAACTGCGTCCCCGTGTTCAAGCCTATGCCAGCCCCATCCGTGCCCACAATCAGGTTATTCCGGATTTGCAGATTGTAGCCTCCGAAAATTACTTCCACGCCAAAAAAGTCGTTCTCTGTGAAGGCGTTTCCCTGGATGACCGTGGAGGGGTTGCCAGAAAAGATGGCCACGCCGCTCCACTGGTTGTCATAAAACCAGTTGCCCTGCATGTTTACGGCGGACTTGCCTATGTATTCCAGCCACAGGCCGGCATCCCCGTTATTCGCTATCACGGAATTGGCGAGAGTGAATGTGGGCGCTGCATATTCATCAACAACAATGCCCGGATTCAAACAGTTTTGAATCAGGCAATGATTGATGACGCTTCCGGGCGCAGTGCTGGCAATACGGTCAAAATACAGGCCGATCTCCGCAAATTCCACTTGGGCGTAGGCCATGTTTGCCATACCGTTTTCAGTCACATAGATTGCATCCCAGGCCCCCTCGGTCTGGTCCATCCCAGTGAACAAGACTGGAAAAATATCTGTGCCTTGGACCTGCAAGGCGCCGGAAATCACAATGCCCATGCTCTCACTGATTACGACGGTGGTTTCCACCGAAGGCGCAATGGTCAGGGTGTCGCCTTCTGAAACAAATAAATATTCGTTCACCTGGTAGTTGGGGCTGGCGCCTGTCACCGCCCCCCCGGAGTTAGCCACCAGTTGGTCCAGGGTCCAGTTGACCCCTGTTCCGGGTGTGGTGTAATCGCACCATCCCGAGGCGGGAAAAATGGCCAGGGCCAAAATGCCAATTATGGCAACGGGGTATAGTCGCTCTTTAAACCGTAATAGAATGGATGATTTCATGATACCTCCCTATAGTGGTCATGTGTCCGGAACAAACGGGTTAGGTTTTATATCTTGGTAAGGGATTTCAAGGACTTGATCCCTTTTTGGGTAAACCAAGGCGAGGCAAATTGCAAGCCGGAATATTCAAGAAAAAAAAAGAGAATCCTGAGGACATGTATTTGGAAAATGGAGACAAGCGGAAAGTTTATTTTGTAACTACCTAATTTAATATAATAATTTTTAGTGATGGCATTGACGGCGCTAAGGTGGACAATTGACCCATGAGGAGGGCTTTTGTGATGGATTTCATAGTCTCAAGACAGTGATCCATCTGAATTTTTAAATTTTAAGTGGTCATGACCGGTTTTTACTTGTATTTAAGGGCCTTTGGATGATCTTTGTTAAATTGTTGATCCGCCCCCATGGCATTGGTTCTCTTTATGATTATGGTCATGCCCCCCATAGTCCGAAAATCAGTTCGTCCCCTTTTTGCCAGCCCTGTATTCTTCCAACAGGTCCAGGGTTTGGTCCAGAATTTTTCGGGAATAAACCTTGCCCGCCATCTGCATATAAATGGGACGGGAACGCGTTTTCATGGCCTCCAGGACTTCGGTCGGCATTATTGCCTCCTGCACGCCGTAGTTGAACATGGCATCCATGCATTTTTGGTTATCCGCCCTGGACCCCTGGATGAAGGGGGTTTGCCAGCCCTCCCGCTGTTCCATAATGTTTTTTTGATATTGGGGCGGCAGAGCTTCCCAGGCTTCCATGGAAACGAAAAACACAGCCGGAGAATACCGTATATCGGTTTTGTTGATATACCGAATAATGGAATACATCTGGGTGGAAACCCCCCAAATGGGAGGCCCGATATAGGCGTCCGCCAATCCTTGCCGGATGGCTGAATTGAATTCAGGCACGTTCACGGGAAAGGCCGAGGAACCCATGGCTTCCAGGAAGGCCACTTCAATATCCCCGCTCCAGGTGAGGAATTTGGCCTGCTTAAAGGATTCCAGGGAAGATATGGGCTGGTTAACGGAATAGATTTGATCAAACCCCTGGTCCAGCCACAAAAGCAGTTTTAGCCCCTCCTGCTGCATGATTTCGTCAAAGACCGGATACATGGCTTTGCGCACATGGTCCACCTCATCATAGTTGTCAAACAGGAAGGGCAGGTTGGTCACACCCATGTCCGGGCAGACCAGCAAGGCAAGCTGGGCGCCTGAACCGGCAGCCTGGAGTTGGCCAATACGCACCTTTTTCAGGACATCCTCGTCATCCCCCATAATTCCGCCGAAATAGGTTTTCAGGATGAGTTTGCCGTCCGTGGCCTTTAAAAAACCTGGCACCAGGATTTCATTGATTTGGGTGGCGTAGCCCACCCCCTTGGGAACCAGGGAGCCTGATTTCCAGACGTATTCGTAGGACTTGGAAAAGGCCGCCCCAGGCAGAACAACCATGAATACAACCAACAGGATCGCCCCAACAGCTTTCTGACTGATTTTACGCATACGTCCCCCGGAATTGCTTTGTTTTTTTGTGCAGGCGTTTTTCCCTATTCAAGCCCTTGTCTGTAATCATCCAGGTGCTTGATGATTTCGTCCAGAATTTCCCTGGGAAATTGTTCATCCTCAGCCAGTTCATCCCAAGTAGGTCGAAGCTTTTCATACAAGGCTTCCTCCATTTTGGGGTCCATGGTGACCCGGGTGACCCCATACTTGAACATGGCCTCAAGACATTTGTCGTTGTCCACCCTGGACCCCAGGCAAAAATCCGTCTGCCATGCCTCCCTGGATTTCATGATGTTCTTTTGATGCTCAGGGGGCAGGGCCTCCCACGCTTCCATGGTGATAATAAATACACTGGGCGAATACCTCACATCCAGGGCGCTGATATACCTTACCACAGAATACATCTGGGTGGATAAGGCCCAAATGGGCGGCCCTATGTAGGCATCGGCTATACCCTGGCGAAGGGAGGTGTTAAGCTCCGGAGCGTTGACCGGGATGGCCGAGGCCCCCAATGCTGACAATAGCTGTTCCTCAATATCCCCGCACCACGTGACAAACCGGGCTTTTTTAAACTGATCCATGGTGTCCAGCGGGTATTTTACCGAATAAAACTGGTCAAATCCCTGATCCAGCCATAGAATCAGCTTAAACCCTCTGTCATTAAGCACTCCGTCAAACACAGGATACATTTTCTTTTTGATATAGTCCACTTCATCCCAGTTCTTGAACATGAGGGGCAGATTGACGGCGCCCATTTCAGGACAAACCATGAGTGCGCCTTGGACCGAAGTGCCCGTGCCTTGCAACTGGCCGATGCGCATTTTTTTTAAATAATCCTCGTCATCCCCCATGACGCCGCCATAATAAACCTTTAAGAAGACCTGTCCCTCCGTGGCCTGGGCTAATCCGGGCATTAAAATATTCTCAATCTGGTTGGCATAGCCCACCCCCTTGGGCACCAGGGTGCCAGACTTCCATACCACCACCTCCGCGGCCGGAACAGGTCCGGGAAACAGTACAACGCTCAGGCAAACAACCAATAACAGCCCCAGGGAAAGAATCTTGGTTCTCATGGCTAACTCCTTGAATGAATTTGGAACAATGAATACAAGGCCTGAAAATTTATTACGGATTTTCATCCTTGCACAAATTGACCTATCGGTCAATCAGAAATATTTAAAGGTTATAAATTAGGCAATTATGGCAATAACTCGTTCGCTAGTCGATGTACAGATTGTCTGCTCCGCCTCAGGATATTAACCTGGCCATGCCAGCTATTCATGTAATTCCGGGTTTGGACCTGCTTGGTATCGGACTTGCTCTTTAAAAAAACTTGCCCATCCGCAACAGGGCGTGATTAAATGCAGTTAATTCCGGCGTCGTTTAAAAAGGAACATCCCGACCAAATGTCCGGTCTATACCATTGGAGGTGTTGCCATGAAGAACAGTGCTTTGTTTAAGAACTGGGGCAGGTTTAAAAAAGGGATGGATTCTGAAAGCATCCAGCTTGCCTTTGCCAACCACCTGGAATATTCCCTTTCCAAAGACCAATATACAGCCACCTTGCGGGATATGTACAGTTCCCTGGCTCTGTCCATCAGGGACAGGCTGGTGGAGCGGTGGATCACCACCCAGGAAGTGTATTATAACCAGGATGTTAAGCGAGTCTATTACCTGTCCGCCGAATATCTCATGGGGCGGGTTATGACCAACAACCTCATTAACCTGGGCATGTACCAGCAAACCGTGGAGGCCATGAACGCCGTCCATGTGGATTTTGCCAGCATTCTTGAACAGGAGCCGGACATGGGTTTGGGTAACGGGGGCTTGGGCAGGCTTGCGGCCTGTTTCCTGGATTCCCTGGCGACCCTGGGCATCCCGGCCTATGGGTATGGCATTCGGTACGAATTCGGCATTTTTGATCAGGAAATCAGGAATCTGGAGCAGGTTGAGAGTCCGGATAACTGGCTTCAATACGGTAATCCCTGGGAGATTGCCCGGCCCGAGTATGCCAAAAGGGTCCGCTTTCAGGGCCGGGTGATGCATACCCGTTTGCCGAACGGTAGGGAGAAGGCGGAGTGGGTGGACACCAACGACGTGGTGGGAGTGGCTTATGACACCCCCATAAATGGGTATGGCAACGAAACCACCAATACGCTCCGGCTGTGGTCCGCAAGGGCGTCCAAGGAATTTGACCTGGACTATTTCCAGCATGGTGACTACCTGAAAGCCGTGGCGGAAAAAAATCAATCCGAAATCATTTCCAAGGTTTTGTATCCCAATGACCAAGTTTATCAGGGCAAGGAATTGCGGCTCAAGCAGCAATACTTTTTTGTTTCCTGTTCCATTCAGGATATTATCCGGCGCTACCTTATCACCCACACGGATTTTGACCAGTTTGCGGAAAAAAACGCTATCCACATGAACGACACCCACCCGGCCCTGGCTGTGGTCGAGCTAATGCGCCTGTTATTGGATGAGCACGATATTCCCTGGGACAAGGCCTGGGAAATCACCACAAAAACCTGCGCCTACACCAACCACACACTGTTGGCCGAGGCCCTGGAAAAATGGCCAGTACCCATGTTCGAGCATTTGCTGCCCAGGCCTTTGGAGATCATTTATGAAATCAACAGGCGTTTTTTGAGGTTGGTGTCCTTGCGGCATCCGGAACACCCTGAAAAGATGGGGGAAATGTCCCTCATCGGCGAAGGGGAGGAGAAGCGGGTTCGCATGGCCCACCTTGCCATTGTGGGGTCCCACTCGGTCAATGGTGTGGCCGCCCTTCACAGCCGGTTATTAAAGGAAAGGGAACTCCGGAATTTCGCAGAAATGTTTCCCGAGCGCTTTAACAACAAAACCAACGGGGTCACGCCCAGAAGATGGCTTGTTGCGGCAAACCCCCGCCTTTCCAACCTTATTTCGGATAATATTGGCAAGGACTGGATTAAAGACCTTTTCCAGTTGGAAAAGCTGGCCGACAAGGCTGGTGATCAGTTATTCATGGAAAAGTGGAAGGACGTGAAACAGGAAAACAAGGAGGATTTTGCGACCCTGGTCCGGGATATGACCGGGGAAATCGTCAACCCCGAATCCATTTTTGATTTCCAGGTAAAACGGATTCATGAATACAAACGACAAACCCTTAATATCCTTTACGTTGTATACCGTTGGCTTTGCCTGAAAAGGGGCCAGGAACATCACTTTGCGCCCCGAACCTTCTTCTTTAGCGGCAAAGCGGCTCCGGGATATTTCATGGCCAAACTCACCATCAAGTTTATTTGTCACGTGGCAGACATGATCAACCGGGACCCCCAGACCAACGATCTTATCAAGGTGGTGTTCCTGCCCAATTATCGGGTGACCCTGGCTGAAAGAATATTTCCCGCAGCCGATGTTTCGGAACAGATCTCCACGGCCGGATATGAAGCCTCAGGAACCTCCAACATGAAGTTCGCCATGAACGGCGCCCTCACGGTAGGCACCCCGGACGGCGCCAATGTGGAAATCCGGGAAGCCGTGGGAGACGAAAACATATTCACCTTCGGCCTGAACTCGGAAGAGGTGGCGGAACTGGCCCCCCGATACAATGCCAGGGACTACCTGGGTGATTCTGTGCTGGAGCATGTCCTGGACCATATATCCCGGGGCTTTTTTAACCCGGACGACCCCGCCCTGTTCCATCCCCTGGCGGATATGCTCCTGGGTAAGGACAAATACCTCACGCTGGCGGATTTTGCCGCCTATGCCCAGTGCCAGGAACGGGTGGACGCCTTGTATTGGGACCAGGACGCCTGGACCCAAAAATGCATTCTCAATGTGGCGCGCATGGGCTTTTTTTCTTCTGATCGAACTATTTTGGAATACAACAGGGACATCTGGGGAGCAAAACCGGTGGTGGTGACCAGAGGGGACGGAATGGAACAGGATGCCCGGGAAGGAGAGGATTGTGGGGACAATTAACAAGGATTGGCTGGCCCCATGCGGCCTGTATTGCGGGGTATGCGGCATTATGTTCGCCGATCGTGACGGCAACGAAAAATTTAAGGAACGCCTTTGCACGGTCTATGGCACCCAGCCCGAGGACATAAAATGCAAGGGTTGCATGGCTGAAAATGAGGAAGATATTTTTTTTTACTGCCGGTCTTGCCCCATAAAACATTGCACGAAAGAAAAGGGAATTGAAGGATGCTACCAGTGCGACAACTTTCCCTGTGACCACATCAGTAATTTTCCCATGCCGGTAGGCAAAAAAGTAATGCTGCGGGCTGTCCCCCAATGGCGGGAATGGGGCACGGAAAAATGGGTGGAGGAAGAGGAAAAACGCTACCACTGCCCCAAGTGCGGCTATCAACTGTTTCGAGGCGCCAAAAGTTGCCGGAGTTGTAAAACCCCCGTGGACCAGGACTAACCTGGCGCTTTGGCGGAGGGTTTGTCCAGGACTTGGCGAATGGAACGGGCAAGCTCCGCCTTTCTCAGGGGTTTCATGGCAAAGGCCCGAATTCCAATGGCTTCCGCTTTTTCCTGGGTGATTTTGGAACTGTAGCCGGTGCAAAGGATTACCGGAACACCCGGCCTGATCTTCATGATCTCCGTGGCCAGAATATCGCCGTTCATATCCGGCATGCTCATGTCCGTGATAACCATGTCAAAGGACTGGGGCTTTTTCCGGGCATAATTCAGGGCTTCAACGCTGCTGGTTTGTGTGGTTACGGTATACCCCAGGCGTTCGAGCATTTTGCTGCCTAATTTGACAATGGAGGGCTCGTCGTCCACAAACAAGATCCTTTCCTGGCCTAATGGCATTGGCTCCGGCTCTCTTTCCACTATGGCTTCGGCCTTTCCCCGGACCAGAGGAAGATAAACGGAGAACTCGGCGCCCTTGCCAATTTCACTTTTGACCAAAATGTCCCCGCCGCAACTTTGAACAATGCCATGGACCACAGCCAGACCCAGGCCGGTCCCCTCCCCCAGACCCTTGGTTGTGAAATAAGGCTCGAATATGGATGGGATGATGTCGGAGGGGATTCCATAGCCCGTGTCCGAGACCACGATTTTCATGTAGTCCCCGGGCTGAATGCCTGGAGCCGTGGTTGCAAAGTTCGCATCCACCACCACATCCGTAAGGTCCACCTGCAACACGCCTCCTTTTTCCTCCATGGACTGGGCAGCGTTGGTGCATAGATTCAACAGAACCTGATGAATTTGGGTCGGGTCGGCCATGACCAGAGACTCGCTATTGATCCGTTGTTTGATTTTTATGGCCGCGGGGAGGGTGGAGCGAAGCAACTGAAGAGCCTCCTTGGTTATACTGCTGACCCTGACAGGCCGGGGATCTTCGCTTCCCTTTCTGGCGAAAGTGAGAATCTGCCGCACAAGCCCTGTAGCCCGGGACCCGGCCTGCAACACCTCCCGAAGGCATTCTTCCTGCAGGCTTGCCGGAATTGCATCGTCCAGGGATAGTTCTGTAAAGCCTATGATGGAGTTCAGTATATTGTTGAAATCGTGTGCTATTCCGCCTGCCAAAGTGCCGATCGACTCCATCCGCTGGGAATGCTTCAGCCCTTCTTCCATGCTTTTGCGGATCTTTTCAGCTTCCACCTTTTCCGTAATATCTGTTATGACCGTCAGAAAGCCTTCCAGCTGGCCGCTTTGGTCATAATTGTAATCCCAGACCACTTGAAGATCCCTCAGTTTTCCGTACTTCGAAAGGAATTGACCCTTCCAGGGTTTAGGCCGGGGCAGTCGCTCCACCACCTGAAAAAACTCTTGTTTGAGGGCTTCCTGCTCTTCATGGAGGGGCCGTCCATCCCAAACATACGCGCCTGTAGTTTCTTCGGGTGAATACCCCATGATTTTCTGGCAAGCCCTGTTTACAAAGGAGATCTTTCCGTCCATTCCAATTTCCACGACGCCGTATGGCAATGTTTCTATAAGCGACTTATACTTTTCCTGGCTAACCCTTAAGTCTGTGCTAACTCTTCGCTCCCTGTCAAAGGCGCTTTTCAGGCCTTCCAGCATGACCGTGGCCGTGATGGTGATCATGGCGCTTATCAACATAAAGTTGACGGTCATCACTATCCAGACATTTAAGGCGTTGTTCAAACTCTCCGCCCACCCGGGTGAACCGAACGCAATGTAAAACCCCACCCCCACAAGGGATAAGACGTTCAGCAAAAGAGTCCATATAGCCATGCGCATGCCGCCTATGCCGCCAATGAGCACGGAAGCTCCAAACAGCCAAATATAGCCTGCCCCATGGAACCCCAGCATGAACAAAAGCCCGTTGCCCAGCAAATAAAACACGGCAAAAGCCATCCAGGCCCTTTTAATGAGGGAAACCTTTTTTCCCGAAAAAAGCAGGTACACGGCTGTCCCATATGCCAAAATATCCAGCAGGGCTATGTCGTATCGTTTGACGTAAAAACTAAGTATCAGAGAGGGGATGAGAGCGATGGGGCCCAAAACACTGGTCACCAGAAAAAGGACAAACAATATCCTTTCTCTCCACAATAAAAGAGGGTCTCCTCCTGGAGCATAGGGCGGCATGAATCGCCCTTCCAGGTTTTTCCAAAGATTGACCAGTTTTTTATTCATGGATGCAAGTTTATAAAATTCCTCGAATTCCTGGCAAGTATTGTGTTTGGATTTTTTCATCAGCAAAATGGGCCGTGACCGGTCCGATCATTTACCTTTTGTGAATGCACTTTTCAGGCCAAAATGTCCCGCATTGGAATGAAAAAGGAATTGTTTGGAATCCGAACAGGGGAACGCAACAAATTGAAACACAGGGGAAGGCTGGGCGGCCCTCCCCATGGCAAAACTGTCCGATGGTCATGAGCAATCCAGGTCAAAACGGATATCCAGGGGCGTGGGGCTGGCTATGGTGTCGCATAACGCGCACCGTTCCATGAGTTCCTTTCTGAACGCTTCCAGATCGGCGGCTGCGAGATCCGTCTCTAATTTCACCCGTATCGATAGCCCCATAAACCCGGTCGGGTTGGATGATTGCATGCCCATGGCCCTGGACGGATCAATGGGGCCGCTAACCGATACCTGCAGGTCTTTGAGTTTCTTCCCTTTTTGTTCGGCCATGATGCGCGCAATGTTGACCATGCAGCCCCCGATTGACATGGCCAGGAGCTCGGGAGGGGTAGGACCGGCGTTATCGCCCATCATTTCCTCTTTCATATCCATGACTATTTCATGTTCTCGCGCCTTTGCCACAATCCTCCGATTCTTTCCGGGACGGGTTAGGGTTTCCACCTGAATGGTTTCTATGGTCATCTCTGGGGTGTTCTCATGCATTTTTACATCCTCCATTTAGGTTTTCTGGTTAAAGGCCTTTCCACCGGCCGATACATCGGGAATTACGATCATTTGATTATTACTTGATTTTCTTTTCAAATAGAGAATAATGTCTGTGAATGTAACCTGTCCAACGAATACATTTGATCCAAATATCGAATTTTCCGATTAAATGGAGGCGTCCCCATGGATTTTCAAAAACTCAAAACATTTCGCACAGTGGCTACCCTTATGAACTTCAACCAGGCTGCCAAAGTGCTCCACTATGCCCAGTCCAGCGTTTCGGCCCAGATTAAGGCCCTGGAAAACGACCTGGGCGCCCAGTTGTTCGAACGGGTTGGGAAAAAAATAAATCTGACCCCGGCAGGGGAAAAAATGCTGCAATACGCCCACAAAATGCTGGCCATTGAGCAGGAGGCGCGAGACGAGTTAAACAGCAACCCCCGAGGCGCCTCCCTCCTGACCCTGCGGATGCCCCAGACCGTGGCCACTTACCATCTGCCTCGTGTGCTCCCCGTCTTCCAGGAACAGTTTCCTGAAGTCGACCTGGACATCACCTCCTGCGCTCTTTTTTCCCTGGAGAACGAATTGTCCATCGGAACCGTGGACCTGGCTTTTCTCCTGACCGACACGGTGAGTGCAGCAAGCCTTGACATTGAAATGCTCAGGACTGAACCCCTGGTGATGGTCGCCTCGCCAGGACACCCCCTTGCCGCACAAGCCAGACTGGACATGCAGGATTTGGAGGGGCAGGTACTATTTCTGCCCAAGGCGGATTGCGGATACCGTATGGCTTTTGAGCAGGCCCTAACCATGGATGGAATTCGCCTCCGAAGCCTTATCGAAATGAATTCCATTGAGGCTATCAAGGAATCTGTGGCCAAGGGTTCGGGGGTGACAATTATTCCCCGTATATCCATCGAACAGGAGTTGCAAAGGGGACGCCTTGTCATATTGGACTGGAAGGAAAGCCTGGAGACAGGAGTCCTGATGATTTGGCATAAGGGCAAATGGTTCTCCCCGGCCCTGGAGACCTTCATGGAGGCGTTCAGGCAAAGCCTGGCGACCGCCTGATATAAAATATCAGCGTGAAGAACGGGTGTGCGGCAATGAGCCCGACATACGCGGATTAATGGAGAATGTGACAATCAACCGGATGATTATATACGACAAAACTGCTGCGGGAAACAAAATAAAAATGGACAAGGAAAAAGTCAAGGGAAGGATTAACCGGGGGAAGGCCGGGAGGCCCTCCCCATGGCGCAACTATTCGATGGTCATGAGTACCTGGCCGGAGTCAACTTTGTCGCCTTCCTTCACCTGGATGGATTTCACGGCGCCGCCTGCTGGCGCTGCTATGGGGTTTTCCATTTTCATGGCTTCAAGAACCATGACATCCTGGTCTTCATTAACCTGATCGCCTTCTTTCACCAGAATCTGCACGATGGTTCCTGGCATGGGGGCAGTTACTTCACTCATGGGGTTCCTCCTCTGTAGTATGTTGCAAGAAGTTTCCGAAATGACAAATCCTGTATGCTTGGGCCGGTGGGTGAGATGCCCGGCCTGCGCTTTCACTCTGGTAAAGCGTCTCCCAAGGTGACGGAAATCTGTGTTCTTGTCAAGAACAAAGGCTCTATGAACTCCAAGCGCCCTTTACAACCTGACAAGGGTATTGTATCTATTGGTCGTGACTTGAAAGGGAACTATCATGCTTAAAATTTGCGTAAATCGTTTTTTGGCGTTTTTCGGCGTGCTCCTTTTTTGCATCCTGGTCAGTACGCCGGGATGGAGCACTGAAACCCCTGCGCCTCCATCCATTGAGACACAAGACCTGGGGCAATCTTCGGGAGAACAGCCCACAGTGGATACGGTCCTGGGCCAAGTCCAGGCACGCTACGGCGTTTCCGGGTTTTGCTCCGAATTCAGCCAGGTTGCCACCCTCACGGGCATGGGCATCCAGGATACCGCCTCGGGCCACGCCTGCTTCAAGTACCCGGACAAGATGCGATGGGAGTACGAACTCCCCGAGAACCAGGTGATTGTCTCCGACGGACAGACCCTGTGGGTCTACCGTCCCCTGGACAATCAGGTGCTCACGGGCGATTCAAAGGCTTTTTTCGGAGCCGGGGAAGGCGCCAGCTTTCTCACGGATGTTAAAATCCTTAAAAGCCGGTTTGAGGTGGATTGGGCCGAACAGGCATGGCAGCATGCAGCCGGGCTCCAAAACGCCTGGGCCCTCAAACTCACTCCCAAGGCGCAAAATCCCGATTTTGTGGTCCTGTACCTGCTTATTGACAAGAAAGGCCACGAAATTTTTGAAACCGCCTCCTTTAACAACTTCGGCGATGAAACCCGCATCAGCTTTGCCAAACCCGATTTTGGCGCGGCTCCCGAAGATTCGGAATTCGTCTTAACCATCCCGGAAGGGGTGGACGTCATGGAGATGTCCGCGGCCCTGGACGGCGAATAAAATATTACACGCATGCAAGGAAAAATGACCATGGACGCAAAGGCAACCCATCCCCAAGACCTGGCCCGCTTGGCCAAGCGTGTGCGCCAATTGCTCAAAGACCGCAACGCCATCATGCTGGCTCATAATTATCAGCCGCCTGAAATTCAGGATGTGGCGGATATGTGCGGGGATTCCCTGGAACTTTCCATCAAGGCCTCCCAGACCAACGCAGAGGTTATTGTCTTTGCCGGGGTCCATTTCATGGCCGAAACCGCATCCATCCTGTCCCCTGAAAAAACCGTCATTCTTCCCAACAAAAACGCGGGATGCCCCATGGCCGATATGATTAATCCCCAAAGCCTGGCGCAACGGAAAGCCCAACTCCCCGGCGTGCCTGTGGTGACCTACGTCAACTCCCCGGCTGCCGTTAAGGCCCTTACCGACGTGTGCTGCACTTCCGCCAATGTGGTGAAGGTCATCAACAGCCTGGATGCCAACGAAGTCCTGATGGCCCCGGATAAAAACCTGGCCCTGTTCGCGGCCCGCCAGACCACCAAGAAAATCCATACCTGGGAAGGGTGCTGCCCGTACCATGACGCCCTCACGCCCCGGGACATTCTGGCTGCCAAGGAAAAATATCCCGCGGCCATTGTCATGGCCCATCCCGAATGCCGGCCCGAAGTCATTGACCTGGCAGACGCGGCCCTCAGCACGTCCGGCATGCTTGCCTATCCGGATAAGTCCGATGCTGAAATATTCATTGTGGGAACCGAGGTGGGGATTCTTCATCCCCTGCGCAAAAGGCATCCCAACAAGACCTTTATTCCGGCCTCGGAAAACCTTTACTGCAAGGATATGAAGCGCATCACCCTCCAGGATGTGATCAACAGCCTGGAAAACATGACAGGGGTGGTGAAGGTCCCGGAGGAAATCCGGATTCCCGCCCTGTCAGCCGTGGAGAAAATGACCCGATACGTCTCCTAATTCAGGCCCTTTTGAATGGCTTCCCGGGTTTTCTTCATGAGCTCGGGGAGGTTTTCCTTGGTGTACCCGGATGTGTCTATGGGCGGATGAATAATCATGGTGGCTGTGCCCGGATACAGGTCCAGGGTGTCCGTGGGCAGAATATCCTTGGTGCCGGATATGGTCACGGGCAGGATGGGCAGACCCAATTCCAGGGCAAAGGAAAAAGCCCCCTTTTTAAACCGCAGCATCTGGCCGTCCTTGCTCCGGGTCCCTTCGGGAAAAAACAGCACCGAAGTTCCATTGATTATTTTTTCCCTGGCCGCGTTGATGGTGGCCACGGCCTTTTCCGTATTCGAACGGTCTATGAAAATATGGCCCAGTCTGGCGCAGGCCACGCCCAAAAAGGGCACCTTCCTCAATTCCGCTTTCATGACCCACTTGAAATCAATGCCCAACTTGCCGTAAAGGACAAAGATGTCATACTGGCTCTGATGGTTGGCGCAGACCACATAAGACTGGGTGGGGTTGACATTCTCCCGGCCCCTGATCCGAACCCGCATGGGGGTCACAAAACTATTGACCCGCGCCCAAGGCACGCCTGACAGTTGTCCCACGATTTTGGGGTCCATAAACAGGCACAAAACCACGGCAAGAAGTCCGAAAAAGCATGTGCTTACAGCAAGTATTGGAATGAAAAACAACCATTTGTAAAACTGATAGATTTTTCTTTTCATATCTCACACCCTGAAAATCCCCGGGATTCAAAGCCAATCGCCCCGGAAAAAATGCCTCGTTCGTCTCACTCCCCCCATGCTTCCTTCTTTGCTGCCAGTTACTGGCTCAGCAAAGGGAATAGGGAAAACGAGCAAAAAACTCAATGATTATTTTTAGGGCAGAGTTGGTGTTCGCGGGCCTGATCAAGGGGGGAACACAGGCCAAGTTGGCAGGCTTTCTCAAGATCCTTGCACGCCAGGCCGTCCTGGAGCAGTTCAAAAAAAGCTGCGGCACGGCGTACCAGAGCTTCAGTTTCCTTGGAATCAAGGCCAAGGACCACGGTAAAATCCTTGACAGCCTCCTGGTACTGATTCAAAGCCTCATGGGCAACGGCCCGGTTGAAATACGCCTGGGAAAGGCCGGGCGCCAGGCGGATGGCCTCGGTGTAATCGGCCAAGGCCTCCCGGGGCTGATCCAGCATCATGTAGGCGCTGCCCCGGTTTAAATAAGCAAAAGGATAGGCGGGATCAATTTTCAGGGATCTGTCGGCGCATTCCAGGGCGAGCCGGGGGTTGCGAAGTTCCTCAATCCGCAACAGTTCCGCTGCCATTTGACTCCATTTTTCAGCAGAAACGGATCGGGCTTGAACATTTTCAGGCGCATGGCGTAAAAGAGGCGGGGAAGGGTCTCCCGTGGTGATCTCCTGGCTTTGTTCCGCAGCAGGAGCAAGGCAGGGCATACATAGGCAAATGATCCCTAAAATAACCAGCAATGGCCTTAATGGCCAAAACCGGCCCATTAAAACGAAACCGACCCGGAACGCAAAATCCGGGTGGTCCAACCGTCAGGCAAGGCGCCCGTGGCCAGCACGTCCGGGTCCGGGGCCGGAAAGGAAACCTTACTGGCGTCGGCAGCCGGGTTCCGAAAAAAAAAGCCGGCAGACGTGGCGTCCTGGTTCACATCCCTGAGGGAGAGGCAGGTTTTCCCGTCGGTTTCCCCGGAGCGGTCCCCGTCTTCGTTCAAAGCCAGGATCTCCAGGTCCGAAATTTTGGTTTCGGGATCAGTGGCGCAATCGCACAAAACCTGAAAAAAGAGCTTGCGGGGCAAGGCATGGGGGGTGCACACCATGGCTTGCAGGTGGTTGTCTCCCATTTCCTCCATACCCAGGGTGGAAGTCTGGGTCAGGAAATCAGCCGCCAGTTCCAGGGTGATCATGTCCCCATCGAGGAACAGGGCATCCCGGGTTTCGGAAGGGGTGTCTGCCCCAATACAGGGCATGGCGGTGGCCAGAAGGCTTACGGCAACCAGAATGAATATCTTTTTAGGCATGTCGAGCCTCCTTCTTGTCAGTCTTCCGGAAGGCAACTGTTGGGAAATATTTAAATGTGAGGGATAGGGCGCATTTTCTCCACTACCGAAAGAATATACTCCCGACGCCCAAATGTCAATAACTGACCACGTGAGGAAATATCGGCCCAATCACCCAATACCTGTAACTATTTCACTCAAAAGGCAGCATTAGGTCCGCAAGCTGACCCGAGGTCTTGCGTAAATTCATGGACACCAGCCGGGATATGCCTTTTAAAACCGGAATCCCGGCCTGGGGATGGTTGGCCAGAATCAGGTTGAAATTCTTCCGGCTCAGGGTGATAAGGGCCGCCGGGGTCTTGGCGATGACCGTGGCAGACCGGGGAAACTCGTCAATAAGCGCCATTTCCCCAATGGACCGGCCCCGGGATAAGGTGGTGAGGGTGGCCCGTTCGCCAGTGGAAGATTCCTTGATGACGTTCAGGGACCCGCTTGTCACAAAGCAGACATAGTCGCCCGGCTCCCCTTCTTCAAAAACCAGTTCCCCTTCCTCCACCTCCAACAAGTGCATGTGCCGGGCAACAGTTCTAAGGTCTGGAGAGGATAGCCCGTCAAAAAGGGGTATGGCGGACAGGCCGTCGATGATGCGGTCCGTGATTTTGCTTTCCCCTACAATTCCAGTTGTTTGATTGCTCATATGGTTCTACCTCCATGGAAAAATGGGAAGGCCGGGCTTCCCTGGCTCTGGTAAAGCCCTCAGGACATGCAACTCCTATTCCACACAGGGTAAACAATTGGCCGTAGGCTTGTCAATTGGCAAGAAGAGGGAACCGGCATGCAAAATTGCCAAACAATCCCCCTTACCATTCATCCTGGCGGATAACCAATCAATTTGCCACCATGGCACACCGACAACTAGCTTGACAGACACCGCCATACCGGCCCGGGGAGCCCAAAACGATCTGGTCCGTTTCCCACCCGTGAGTATCCATGACGATGATGTTCTTGCCCATCATTTTTTTGGCTCGGGCGATTTCCCCCCATGTCCTTTTGAAAGCTCATCCTGGATTCTGTGAAGTCCAGGCGATAGTAAATGGCGCTGATATGCAGGCTTTCGCACAATTTTTTATTGCGGGCGATCCAGGGGGGGGGGGGGCAGGGATAGCAAACCCATCGCCTGCCCTCCAAAATCCCCTTAACCCGGATACATGTCCTCAACCAGATTGGCGTATTTATCGTTGATGACGTTGCGTTTGAGCTTGAGGGAAGCGGTCATTTCGCCGGATTCCTGGGAAAACTCCTCTTTGATAATCCGGTATTGCTTGATGGTTTCAAACCGGGCCAGGTGAGTGTTCCGTTCTCCCACATGCCGTTCCACAATAGCCAGGAACTCCGGGTTATCCAGCAAGTCCACGGGCTGTGAAAAATTGATCCCGGCCTTTTCAGCCAGGGTGGCGGCCTGCTCCAGGTTGATGTTCACCAGGGCGGAAAGGTATTTTTTTCGGTCTCCGATCACGATAAAATGCAAAAACAGGGGATCGGACATGAACAGGGACTCTATTTTTTGGGGCGCGATGTTTTTGCCGCCCGCCGTGATGATGAGGTCCTTTTTCCGGCCCGTGATTTTCAAAAATCCCCGGTCGTCCAGTTCCCCCAAATCCCCGGACATAAAATACCCGTCATCCGTAAAGGCCCGGCGGGTTTCCTGCTCCAGGTTCCAATACCCGGTGAATACGTTGTCGCCCTTGATGAGCACCTCGCCGTCCTCGGCGATTTTCACGTCCACCCCGGGCAAGGGAGCCCCAACGGTCCCGATGCGGTAGTCCGATAAATTGCTGAGGGCTGCCGGGGCCGTGGTTTCTGTCAGGCCGTAGCCTTCCACCACGGCGATTCCCGCCGCGTTGAAGAACAGCTGAATCTCCCTGGCCGTGGGACCGCCCGCAGCCATGATGTAACGCACCCGGCCCCCCAGCCTGTCCTGCAATTTCCTGAAAACCATGGCGTAAGCCAGTTGGTATTTGAGGTTGAGCAGGGGCGGAACCGGCCTGGCGGCCTCCCGCAATTCGCTCACCTGCTCCCCGATTTTCTGGCTCCAGTAGAAGACCTTTTGCATGGCCAGGGGCTGGGTTTCCACCTGTTCCATAATTTTTTGAAAGACCTTTTCGCACACCCTGGGCACGGCCATGATGGCGGTGGGCCGCTTTTCCTGGATGTCTTCCAGCAACGTATTGAAACTCTCGGCAAAGGAGCAGGCTATGCCCGCGTACATGCCCATGTAATGATCGGCGATCCGTCCGAACACGTGGCTCAGGGGTAGGAAAGGCACGGTCTGGTCGTCTTCCGTGGCGTAGGCGGGAGCGATGCTGGCCAGCCCCTGAAGGACGAACATGATGTTCCTGTGGGTGATCATCACGCCCTTGGGAAGGCCGGTTGTCCCGGATGTATAGACAATGGTGGCCAGATCGTCCAGCGCCACCAAAGCCGCGCTTCTCTCAAACAAGCCGGGTTCGAATTTCTGCTTTTTCGCGCCTATTTCCATGAGCCGGGCAAAGGAAATCAGCCCGCCATCCCCGTTTGTAGGCGCATCCAATATGGAAACGATCATTTGAAGGGCAGGGTTGCCAGCCCGGATGCGTTTGGCCTTTGCCAGTTGCTCCTTGTCCCCCACCACCAGCACTGTACACCCTGAATCCTGAACAATATAGGCGGCTTCTTCTTCGGTCAGGGTGGGATACAGGGGGACCACCACGGCGCCCAGACCCAGCCCGCCCATGTCGGCATAGAGCCACTCCAGGTGATTGTCGGAGAAAATGCCCACCCTGTCGCCTTTGGCGATACCCAGGGAAGCCAGACCAAGGCCTGCGGCCCGGGCCTTTTCGTAATATTGATTCCATGTTATGGATTCCCATGCCCCGTTGCGCTTTTTCTCCAGGGCGATACGGCTTTGATATTTGTCTGCGCGTTGCTTGAAAATTCCGTTGATGGTCTGTTCCACGATATTCCCCCCTAATTCTTCGTAATGGAATACAGGCAGTACTCAACCCTTTTGCAATGTGCTTCCCATGGGTGCTTCATACAGGCAGGCAGGGGGCAAGGCTCCCCCGTGGCTTTGGTCCTTTCCGGACGCAAGCCAAGGTACGGCCCGGTAAGCCGGGCCGTACTTCATCTGAATTAACGTTCGTTGATTACAAAACGCCGCATGCCCGGAATGTGGGTTTCGGCCCAGTACCGGTTCCAGTCAATGGTGGAGACATCCACATTAAAGTCCTTTTTGTCCTGTGCCGGCAACTGGTCCAGCAGGGCAAGGGTGTTGTGGGTCATGAATATCCATGTGTTGATGGTATACACGGAATACAGGTCGGAAAACTGGCAGAGCCGGTCAATCTGTTTGGTGGCGTTGTCGATCCATTTGCAGGCCTTTTTGGCTGGCCCCAGATTCTTCAAAATAGGCACGCTGGAAATTGCCTTCCCCACCATGGTCAAAGGGAGTTTTCTCCTGTTCTGGTAAAAATCCACAAATTCCTGGGGATCGGGATAGAATTTGGAAGGCGCAGGCTTGCAGGCAGAGCCATCTTTATTTGTCAGGGGATCCTGCTTGAAATAGTCCAGCCAGATCTTGCTGATTTCCTTCAACGTAATGGGTTTCTTGTGGCTGGTGCCTATCTGATATATCGAAAGATTCCCTTCTTCTCCCTGAGTGGCGCAGGCGGCCATGATCAGGTTAATCACATAATCCACGGGAACGGTATCTATTACGGTTTGGGGATCGCCCGGGAACGCCTTGATCATCCCCCGGCCCACGCCTTCGATGAGGGGCTCCACCAGATGGTACCCTTCCAGCCAGCCCTTGATGGGGTCCGATACCGCGCTGGTGATTCCCGGAGGACGGATAATGGACAAAGGCACGGCGCCGTGATTCCTGGTCAAAAGCATTTCAGCCATGGCCTTGCTGAGGGTGTAGGAGTCAAACCACCCATGGAGCCTGGCCCGCGTCCTGCCATAGGAGGAAAGCTCCCGCCTGATGTACCAGTTCCTGGCGCGGGTTACGAGCTGGGCCATGGACTCGGAAGCATACTTGGGAATCATGGCAAGGTCCCGGGCGTTTCTTTCCAGTGCAGGGAGCAGGGAAGGATCATCCGCCTTTTCGTGAACCCTGACCGATTTTTCCAGGGCCAGACGGATTTCCTCGTCCAGGTCAAAGGGCTGGGCATTGCCCAACATATTGGCAATGCTTTTTTCAGGATCAAAGGGCTCTTCCAAAACCTCGCCGCTTCGGCTGCCATGGACAAAGGCCGATGACACATGAATAAACCGGGGCGGAGGATCAGCCTTCTTGGCCATTTCCATGAGCCTGGCTCCGGCCAGGGTGTTCACCTTCACCGAATAGTCAAACCGCTCGTCCCAGTTCACGCAGGCGGCAATGTGGATGATGGCGTCCAGGTTTTCAAACAGTTTTTCCTGGTCCTCTTTTCCTATCCCCAGGTCTTCCTCAAACAGGTCGCAGGCATAAACCTCCAGTTTCTCGTCCAGAAAATTCAAAAAATCCGGATGACGGGCCCTAAGCCGTTCAAACGCCTGAGACGTTTGCAGGCTTTGCTCCATACGATCCCGGGCAGCCTCATGGGCTGTCCCCGAGGCCTTTCCAGGCCTTGCCAAAAGGCGAATTTTATGGATGTCAGGGGCTTCCCACAGCACCCTTTCCAGGAGAACCTTGCCTAAAAATCCGGTGGCGCCCGTTATCAGAATGGTCTTGTCCTTGAAATACTCTTTGATCATGGGTTGTATTCTCCAGGTTATGGGTGATTGGATAAAACAAGTGCAGAACGCCATATAGTACTCCAAAAACCGTGCCAGCGCACGCATAAATCAATATTGTATACATTTTCAAATAGATACAAACAACTTGCCTAAAACGGCTTGATGGGGTATGTTTCAATTATGAAATTCATATTGCATTTTTGAAATCATCGAACCAAGGACCAATTCCATCATGCTTGCCCAAGACCTGAGACCGGAAGAAATTTTTGGCAGGGACCGAACCACGGGATTTCCCCTGTTCGGAACCCAGCGTCTGCTCATCACCGGAGTGCCCACCCTCCAACGCTTTGGCCATGACATGCGGGCCATCATGGGGCAAAGAACCTCGGCCATTGTCATGACCCGTTTGGGATACGACACAGGCATAGCCGGAGCCATGGCCCTGGCGGATATGTACGAGTTCGACTCCCCCGAGGAATGGATGAAATCCTTCCGGGTTTTGCTTCCCGCCACGGGAATGGCCACGGAGCGGGACAGCCTGTACCAGTTTGACGCTGAAAACAAGACCCTGCGGTACACGGGAATCTGGGAAAAATCCTTCGAGGCCCAGGTCTGGAGCATGTTCAGCGAGGAATTGAGCGAAAAGCCTGTCTGCCATGTGCTGAGCGGTATCGTAAGCGGATTCTTAACGGCCATCCTGGGTAAGGATGTTTTGGTGCACGAATTATCGTGCAAGGCCCAGGGTCATGACTATTGCACATTTGAAGCCCGGCCCATGGACGAATGGGGCGAGGACCCCTTGCAAATCCACGAACCTTTGGACGAAGACTGGCTGAACGAGGAAATCAAGCGCCTGCAACGGGAGTTGAAGCAATCGCGGGAAGTGCTGGAAAAGCGGGACCTGGAGCTTCGGCAGCTGAAAACCCGGCCTGCCAAAAACTGGCACGGCATTGTGTTTCGCAGCCCGGGCATGGGAAGGATTGTGGAACTGGCCGAAATTGCGGCGCCCAGCAACTCCACCATTCTGATCCAGGGGGAAAGCGGCACAGGCAAGGAACTGGTGGCCCGGTTTATTCACCAGACATCCCAGCGCGAAGATCATCCCTTTGTGGCCATCAATTGCGCAGCCATTCCCCATACGCTGATTGAGTCGGAACTGTTTGGGCATTTAAAGGGTTCCTTTACCGACGCCAGGGCTGACAAAAAAGGGCTGCTTGCAGAGGCTGGCAATGGGACCATTTTCATGGACGAGGTGGGCGAACTGGGCATGGAAGTCCAGGCAAAATTGTTGCGGGCCTTGCAGCAAAGGGAGGTGCGGCCTGTGGGGAGCGTGAAGAACATCCCCATCCACGCCCGGATTATTGCGGCCACCAACCAGGACCTGAAAGACATGGTGGACCGGGGCGCTTTTCGCCAGGATTTATTTTACCGACTGTCTGTGTTTCCATTGCTTATCCCCCCGTTGCGCCAGAGAAGAGAGGACATTCTCATTTTGGCCCGGCATTTCCTGTCCCGCCTGGACCCGTCCCATCCCGGGTTCACCCCCGAAGTGGTCCGGCGCATGCAGGCTTACGACTGGCCGGGCAATATCCGGGAACTGGAAAACTGTGTGGAGTACGCTTATATTCTGTCCCGCCAAACGCCCATTCATCCGGACCATTTGCCCATTTCCATGACGGAGCAGCCACGGGACCTGTTTTCCGGCCTGGCCGGGGATTTTCCCTCGCCCCGGGAGCTTGTGCGGCGGTATGCAGGGCATGTTTTAATGCACACGGGAAACAACAAAACCGAGGCGGCCCGGCTCATGGGGGTGAGCACCACCACCTTGTGGCGCTATTTGAACCAGGGGGAGGAAAAATAAACAGCCCCCCGTTCACCGGGGAGCTGTTCAGGAAACAACGGCTTCTATTGCACGAAAAACATGGCCAGGCTTTCGGCGATGCAGGCGGGTTTTTCTTCGCCTTCGATTTCGATGGTGTTGGTCACGGTGACCAGCACCCTGTTGCCGGATTTTTCTTCCACGTTGGTTAGCACAACCCTATCCCGCACCTTGGAGTTGACCTTGACCGGATTGATAAAACGGACTTTGTTCAGGCCGTAATTGATGGCCATGACGGTTCCTTCGGGAAGGATCATGTTGTCGGCGCTCAAGAACGAAATAAGGGAAAGGCTTAGGAATCCGTGGCCAATGGTGGTGCCAAAGGGTCCCTGGGCAGCCATTTTTTCGTCCACATGGATCCACTGGTGATCCTCGGTGCAGTCGGCGAACTTGTTGATGCGGTCCTGATCAATGAGCAGCCAATCGCTGACGCCCAGTTCCTGGCCAATACGCTCTTTCATTTTCTCCACAGGCAATGTTTCTACCATGACAGAACTCCTTTCGGATCATTAGGTAATGGGTCAACCAGGCTTAAGGCCTGGGGTTTTGACGGTGATGATCGACTATTTTTTGGGTAAGGAAAAAAATCCCCTGGCCCGGAAAATCCCTCTTTATTGCCTGGGAAAAAACCACGCATTCCCCGGAAAAAAAAGCATAGCCCATACTGCATGGAGGCTTGCCGGGAAGGTTCCAGACAATCATTTTTATAACACGAGGCCTGCTCTTAGGCAACTAATTAGAACGAGCATTCGCTATTTGACCGCTCTGGTCACACCCAGCACACGGTCCAGGTCCATATCCAGGTCGTAATGCAAAATAGCGGTGGTGGGCACCCCCACCAAACCGGTTTCCAGGGAAGGCCCCTTGATCCTTTGGAAAAAATCCAGGACCGTTCCCTGGTCCAGGTGTTTTTCCACCAACTGGAACATACGGGCCGTAACCCGTCCGGCCTTTTCCGTCAGGTCCTCCACGGCGCCCTGCTTGGGCCTGCCCGTCACCGTGTGCCGGTAGGTGATCCCGTCCTGGAAATATGCGGGATTTCTGGGCTCGGCATGGGGATAAAACAGGGAAACCCAGGCATCGCCCTTGCGGTCCAAGGCGCCATTGATATAATAGGCCAGACGCGCCAGGGTCTTCTGCGTAAAAAGCCACTGGATAGCTCCGTGGGCATACAAGGCCTTGCGCACACCGTTTTTTTGGGTTGATTTATGCTGAAAGTACAGGGTGCTCACCATGTGGTCAAAGGCCGCGGCGTCCATTTCCTTGGCCCGGAGCTTGGATAAAAAGGACTTGGGCCTCAAATCGCCGCTTTTCCTCATGTAGTAAAGGTCCAGGTAGCTTTCCAGCTCCCTGTGACGGGTGAGGCTGAGGAGTTTCAAATCATCAGGCACTTCCGTGGAGCTTCCCGTGTAGTACTCCACCCAGGGATGAAACACGGCGTCCGCCAAAATATGGGACAGGGTCCCCAGGACAAAGGCCCACATGCCGTCGCTCCAACGGCCCTCGTAGGACTCCACCAGACCAGCCAGAGGGGCGAAGGTGTTTTCCCCGGATTTTCCATGGAGATGGTGGGCCAGTTCGTCATATTCCGCGGCCCTTTCCAGGGCGTACATGGGGGTGTCCGGGATGACCGCGCCCAGAAGGTACAGGTTGGGGTTTTGGGAAATCATGCGCCGTACCCTGCCGTTTTCAAGACGGCGGCAGGCTTGGCTGGCCAGTATCCAGTGGGTTTGTTCCTTGGGCATGGGAAAGGCTCCTTGATTGTCTGCCAATTACTGGCAAATTAGCGCCTTCCCGTCAATGGCAAGCAGCAGGGAGGGCGATTTTTTCAGGGAGCAGAACCAAAAATTTTGTAACATAGATCCGCAAAGGCCCATGGGTGGGCTTTCTGATCATGTTTGCCAAAGCAAAAATACGGATAGAGGGATTGAACAGCCCTGAGCGAAGTGGGGATATTTTCCTGATTATGGGGGGCTGTTTCGGAGACGACAGGGCCAACGCTAAAAAATATCGCTACACCGCCGGCTATGCCTGCAAATCCTGGCATGGAAGCCTGAACCCGGCGGGTTCTTAATATGGAAAAAGGGTACTTGTACCGCCCGAAGATGGAGTTAGTCACCTATAAATGCCAGAGTCGTCAAAACCCCTCAAACGTCAATCGTGGATTTGACCCCAAGACCACGCCTGATTTCTCTTTTCAAAGAGCGGATTTGGAGCCAGAGAGCAAAAAATAGCCGGAATTGGAAGGGGAAATCTTTTCGCGCTGGAATACGCTCCAACCCGCCTCTCTTCCGGCGTCAATTCTCTTTTTGAGTTTTTACCTGGGTATCCAAACTGAGTTGTTTTTTTAAGATAGGTTCTAACAACCCATATATCCCCCGAATGGGGGATTCATTTAATGGGGAAATATGGCCAAATTTTTTTGGCTAAATAGTAAAAATCGCGACGCGATCCCTCCTAATTAGGAACGGAGCAGACGAAAGACCCGATCATGAAAATTAGACCCCAAAACAAGGATGATAATGATGCGATCTCCGAAACCACTATCGTTGCGTATGAGGATTATCCATTCAGCCAACAGACCGAACATCTGATCATCGACGAACTAAGGAAGGCCAACGCCCTAACGGTTTCTTTGGTGGCTGTGTGCCAACTCACCTGTAAGTATATCCGACGGTACAAGTGATTGGTATGGCTTAGGTCCGGTTTCGGTATTGCCTGAATTTCAGGGGCAGGGTATCGGCGCTAAGATTATCAGAACAGGCTTATCCCGTATAATTAACGGCTTGGGAGGTTGCGGCTGCGTCCTCGTGGGGCCGCCCAATTTTTTTTCCCTGTTCAGCTTTGCAAATTATCCACAACTGATTCATGAGGATAGTCCGCAAGAGCTGTTCCTCGCGCTGCCATTCAAGGAAAAGGTTCCAAGTAGGACTGTTAAGTTTCACTCTGCGTTTATGCAACTTCAGGAAGTTGAACAGGACATCGTCGCCGATGTCATCATCGACTACGCCATTACCGGCGTGAAGGTGGATCTCGAAACCCCCATGGTTCAAAGCCTGATCGAAAAAGGCATTTTGATGGAGATGCCGGGCGGCAAAGTCACGATGCGACCGGCAATCCTGATGGAATACGATCCGCGTTTGGCCAAACTCACTCAATTCAGAATGTTTGAACTAGGCCGCGTCCACAAAAATCCTTTCATGGCGGCAATTAAGTCATAGTGAAAAGATGCGCCATGAAATCGGATCAATTTATTTCATGAAGGATTACAGTAATTTCCGGTTAGGTTTTTGCAAAGGGCGGATGGAGTTTATTTGGCGGATCATTTGAAGAATCCACCGGTT
>JAEINP010000118.1 GCA_016342355.1 Desulfatibacillum sp. | reverse complement strand
CTGCAAATCAGGCAATCCCCGGAAGCAGGGGCCAGAAAGTTGATTTTAAACTCGATGGTGAGGATCTGCATGCCTTCCCCGGCCAGGGTAAAGGCTGCATACCCGGCGGTGTGGTCCGCCAGGGTGGAGACGGCCCCTGCGTGCACAAAACCATCCTGTTGGCGATGATTTTCGGTGATGACCATGCGGGATTCAAATTTTCCCGCTGAAATCTCCAGGGGTTCCATTCCGATGAATTTGGTGAAACCCAGGGAAAAATTCTCTTTTAAAAAAGATTTTCGTTTTTCATCCATTTCAATGACCACGCCCGTTTCTGAATAGTCCGCCAAAGTATGGGAAGAGGCGACGGCCTAAAAGGCTTTTACCCATCATCGCCAATGGATACCAAAAATTCAAACAATGGCCCTATCATACCATCAAAGGGGGCATTCGCACAATTGCATTGTATTTCGCCAAGCGGTGCAGGGCCTGCTTCGGGGGCCTCCCGGCCAGACAAAAAAAAGGGGGGGCCGGAGCAGGAAATTTTTCCCGCCCCGGCCGGTGAAAATCAGAAGTCGGCAAAGTCTTCGTCATCCATGGGAATGATGCGGTCTGGCGATGCTTCTTGAACGGGAGCGTTGATTTTGGCTGTTGCCTTGTGCTCCCGGACAGCTTGCGGCGGTTTGGCCGTTTTCATGGCGGAGGTTGTCCGGCTGTGCGTTGCGTGGCCGGGCGCCGAGCCGTTCCGGGCTCCTCCCACTATGGCCACCAGGTCCTCCACGATTTCCTTCATTTGAAGAGCCTGGGCGTTCATTTCCTCCGAGGCGGAGGCCGATTCCTCCGCATTGGCGGCATTTTGCTGGGTGACGCGATCCATTTCAGTCACGGCCTTGTTCACCTGGTCAATGCCCTGGGCCTGTTCCTTGGAGGCGGCGGCGATTTCCCCCACCAGTTCACCCACCTTTCCGGCGCTGGAGGCGACTTCCTGAAAAGCCTGGTTGGTCTTATCAACCAAGTCTCTGCCGTCGGATACCTTTTTGACAGTGCCTTCAATGAGCGCCGCTGTATTCTTCGCCGCCTCGGCCGCACGCATGGCCAGGTTCCGAACCTCGTCCGCCACCACGGCGAAACCTGCTCCCGCCTCGCCCGCCCGGGCTGCTTCCACGGCGGCGTTAAGGGCCAGGAGATTGGTCTGGAACGCTATTTCATCAATGGTTTTGATGATTTTGGAGGTTTCTTCGCTAGCCTGGGAGATTTCCCGGATAGACCGGGTTAAGTCTCCCATGGATGCATTGGCCCGAGTCACCACGGACCCGGCTTCCTGCATGAGCGCGTCGGCCTGGGAGGCGTTATCCGCATTTTGCCGGGTCATGGAAGCCATTTCCTCCAGGGACGAGGAGGTCTCTTCCAGGGAGGCAGCCTGTTCGGAAGCCCCTTCTGCAAGAGATTGGCTTGCGGAAGACACTTGCCCGGAAGCCGAAGACACCTGTTCCGCTCCCTCATTCAGTCCTTCGATGATCCGGTTGATGGGTTTGGTGATGGACCGGGTGATCAAAAGAGCCACAACAATGACGACCGCCAGGGTGATGACGGCGATGCCCCCTATGATCCACCGGAGCGCATTGGAGGCTGCAAAGGCTTCCGTCACATCTATCTCCGCCAGCAAACCCCAGGTGATGTCTCCAACCTTTACCGGCGAGTAGGCGGACAGAACAGGGCTGCCATTGTAGTCCAGCAAAATCCCTTTGCCCGTATTTCCCGCCAGAGCATCCCGGGCGGCTTCGGTATCCACAACGCCAGCTACGGGATTGGCGAAGGAGGCCTTTACCGAGTGGTTTGCAGGATCCAGGAAGGAATCCGAACGCATGAGCTTGTCCGGCCCAACAAGATAGGTTTCTCCGGTTTCTCCCATTCCGGCTCTTTGGGTCATGATGGCGTTGATGTCTCCCAAGGACAACTGGAGCGCCACCAGTACTTCCACATCGCCTTGGTGCAGAACGGGCTGGACGATGAATGCGGCAGGTTCGTTATTGGAAGGGGCATAGGGCTCAAAATCAGCAATGGCGAATTTTTTTGTCTCCAGAACTTTTCGGGTGAGTTCGCCCAGACCCGAATCCGCGTATTTTCCTTCAATCATGTTGGTTCCAAAATCCGCCTCCCGGGCTACCGTATAAAAAACAAAGCCATTAGGATGAATAAGAAAAAGGTCATAGTACCCGTATTTATCAATGTACTTGGCGAAATAGTCCTGGCTCTCCCCTTCCTGCTTGGGAACAATGGCTTCTTCCAGATTAATCTTGGAAACCGCCGCCCAGTTCAGGCCTTGAATGCTCAGGGGATCGTAAGCCACCATGACCAGGGCGCCGGTGCTGTCCGAGAAAATATCCTGGCCGGACTCGCCTGACAAGGCGTCCTCAATATAGGGGGTGGAAATCTCATAGCCGATCACATATTTCCCGTCTCCCATGGTTTTCATGTCGCTTCTGAAGGATGTGCGATCGCCTATCTTGCCCACCAGATAAGACTCGCCTGAAACTCCCATGCCCGCCCGCTGTTGCATGATGGTGTTGATGGAGTTTGTGGGCGCCTGGAAGCCCACATAGCCGGCTAGTCCTCCGGAAATATCCGTCAGTTTCGCTAACATAAAGGCGGCGGGAATTCCGCCCGAAGGGGCGTATGGCTCAAAATCCCCAATGGCGATATCCTCTCGGTCTATGGCCTGAGCTATTTGGAAGGCCTTTCCCAAAGAGGATTTGTTCAAAGCGCTATCAGGGATGCTCATGCCTAAATCCGACTCCCTGGTGACCGTGTATATAATGTCCCCGTTCCGCCCAATGAGGAAGATGTCACGCCATCCGTTGTCTGACATGATGTCCTTCATGCGGACATCGTATCGGCTGGCGGTGGCCTTCCATTCCGGGGAGTCCACGCCTCCCTCAAAACCCTCTAACACGGATTCCATTTCTATCATGGCGTCCAGCGTGTAAGGATCATCTTTCATCGATCTGAGCTGGGCCTGCATCCCATTTATGTATTGCTCAATATTTTGCTTTTTTAATTGCTGGGCGGTGGCCAGTTTTTCAAAGGCGGCGTTTTGGAGGCTTTGGACTGTTTCCACCAGTACGCCCATATCTCCTTCTCTCTCAGAAAAATAAGTTTCGATTTGCCCCTTCTTGATCTCCCGGACACTTTCCAAGGCGCTGTATGCCTGAGCCTCCAAAGCATTGCCGGACTTGTACAGGGCGACCCCTCCGATCACGCCAAAGGGGATAATACCTACCGCCAGGAAGGCAATGATCAATTTGGTAGCCAAGCGCATTCTTGTAAACATCTCCTATCTCCTTTCGTTGACCGTTGGCGCATGTCTCTGCAGCTTTGATGCTGAAATGGGCGAGCCTGTCCTGTTGCCGCGCACAGGTATGGCGGCAATTGAAATATGCCAAGTTGTTGGGATGATTTTCAGGTTGTGTTATAGCAAGATTAATGCCGAAAATGCTAATCGTTATGAAATTGTTCAATTATATTAGCATATTCCAGATTTATATTTGGTATTGATTATTGTTTTTGAATGTTCTTCAGCTTTTGCAATATGGCGCGGGTTGTCATCAAACCCAAATAGAACGATTTGCCAGGCCTGGTGTTTTCTATTGGTGCAAGGCAAAAAAAATCCCCACTCAGGCGAGTGGGGATTGGTTGGCTTTTTCGGGTGGCGTCAAATATCTGGCGGCCCATGCCGGGCATGGAACCCAAAGGTTGTATGGCCTCCCGGGTTTGCACTTTTCGGCAAAATACTGACGCAGAGGATTATGCTGCGTTTTGCTGCAGCATGCCTACTTCTTCGTCGCTCAATACCTTATCGATGTGCAGGAGTATTTTCACTCCCCCTTCCATCTTGGCCATGCCCAGAATATAATCGGTATTGAGTTTTGTTCCAAAGGTCGGGGTGGGTTCAATATCTTCTCCCCGGATGTTCAAAACCTCGGACACGGAATCCACCACAATGCCTATCTGGACCGTGCCGGATTCCGAGGCGATTTCCACCACAATGATGCAAGTGCGCTCGGTGTAATCGATGCCTTTGATTCCAAACCTTAGTCGCAGGTCCACAATGGGGATGACCTTGCCGCGCAAATTGATGACGCCCTTGACAAAATCCGGTGTCTGGGGAACCGTGGTGACAGGCATCATGCCAATGATTTCCCTGATTTTCAAAATCCCGATGCCGTACTCCTCATCGGCCAGTGTGAAGGTCAGGTATTTGCCCTCGTGGTCAGCCATGGCCTTTGCAATCGAGTTCATCGCCTGGATTTCTTGAGACATGTTTCCTCCATAAATGGTTTCCAATTATTCCCGAGCCTCAAAGGTTTGCGGGAACGAAGGAGAGGTTGAAGATTCAGTTATTCCAAATGTTTATCTTTATCTTGAGATTTGGGTAAAAGCCCCAGGTCCTCAATTGCTTGCAGTAAGGATTCCCTTTTTATGGGTTTGACCAGGTAGCCGTCGCATTGCTCCCTGAATGCTTTCATAATGCTTTGCGTATCGTCCAGAGCCGTGGTCATGATGATCTTGGTTCCTTGACCGGGCCTGATGCCATGGCGCGTCTCGGTTTCACGGATGGATTTCAGGACCTCCTGGCCGTCCATTTCAGGCATCATGATGTCCAGGCAAATCATGTGGTAGGGCTCGTTTTTAAGGGTGGCCATGTAAAACGCCTTGACAGCCTCTGTTCCGTCAACGGCCAGATCCACTTCGCCAAAGGCCGATAAGTGCTTGAAGAGCAGCTTTCTTCCCACAAAATCATCTTCCACGACCAGGATTTTCAGCCCTCCACTATGTGCTGAGCCCTGAGGATGGTTTGACTGATCTTCTTGCATGGAATGTTCTCCTTTTGGTGTTACCCAATACAAATCCCGGGCGTCAATGCTCTGACAAGATAAGACAAAGGCTCTTTTAAACGGTTTGGCGTACGGTGGACCCCGTGGCTTGGACAGGTCCGGGGCAGGTTTAAGCTATGAGTCTCCGTTAAAAGGGAGTGTTTCCC
>JAEINP010000035.1 GCA_016342355.1 Desulfatibacillum sp. | reverse complement strand
TTTCCGGGCAGTTTTTGGCCTATTGAGCCCCTATGCCCGACTCATTCCGCCATATGACTTTTTACCTGGCCATCAACTTTATATTATCTTGAAATAATAGATTATTTTTTACTGTATTTCAACATGATTGGGAGAATTCCGAGGATGCTTTAAAACATTTCGCTCCCATGTATTGAGAGAAATGTTTCAAAGCCCTGTGCAGCCCCGGCTTTGGCGTCATCCGCCATTTGCCGGCGGCTATGAGAGACGCAATATTGCGGAGGACCAAGGCTGAAGAATGTCGCTGAAGGATTTCTCAGACTGGATTTTCAGGGAACTCCTCCACGATCTTGCCGTCTTTCATCACAATAACGCCGATTCCAGCTTGGCGAGCCCGCTCCCGGGCCCTTTTTCCAGCCCGGATCAGAGCGGCTTCCACGCCTGCCAAGTCCGGATCGCGTTCCTTGCGACTTTGGGGGGAATCCTGGGACTGCTCAGTCATTTCAGTTTTCCTTCCTCCACCAACACCGGAGACGGCCCCGAATTATCGTACAAGGCCCACTTGTCAGCCAGGGGTTTATAGATGGTTTCAAAATTGGTCAAGCCCGCCTTAAAACGCCTTCTGACAGTCTGCTCGGGCACGTTGTGGCCGCCTACCCGCACCCGTTGCCGCACACGCAACAAGGCAAGCTCCGGAGAGGATAGCCTCAAGAATACAATCTGCGCCAAATAACCGCTTTTGCGCCAAGCGGGTATCAGCCGCGCATAGCCTTTCCCGGCCAGGGTGGTTTCAAAAGCAAAATTTTGGCCTTTCCGGACATATTCATGGATTTCCTGGAGCATGAGGCGGCCCGCCTTGATGGCCATGCTTTCCGGGACAAAGGGGGCAAGGCCCGCTGCAATGAGATCGGCGTTCACGAAAAAGGAGCATCCCGCCTCCTTGGGCAGGAACTCCTCTGCAAAGGTGGTTTTTCCCGCGCCGTTGGGTCCTGCAATAATAATGATCTTTTTTTCTTGCCGGTCCAGGATCATGCTATCCCCTCTTGCTCCATGATTTCCTTTAATCTTTCAATTTTCATCGAGTTTTAGCAAGCAAAATCTTGCAGGGCCTGAGCAATGGAAAAAATCGGAGCCAATAAAATGTTTATATCATTCCCGGGTTCCGGGAACATCCATGATGCGTTATTCCCTATGCCGCTAATGCCTGCCTTGCACGGTCCCTTTCTTCCGCTCCCGGGCCTTGGCGCAGGCGGATTTGATGATCTTTCCCAATCCCTTGCAGGCCGATTCTTATTCCCAATTGTCAAGCAGGGCGCATCCTGATATAGAAATCCTAAAAACTGACGAGGGATAGGTTTGTGGTTTTAAAGCAGGATAGAGGCCTTGAGGCGGGCCATCCTGACCAATGCGGACCACCCTGACCTGCATAGCTTTGATTATCGGGAGCGTGTGATATGCCTGCAATGGACATGATAGACCGCAGTTTGTTTTATTCCAGTAATGCGGAGAAGACCAAGCTGAACTGGCTATGTTATGAACTGGCCATGGCTTTTTACGATGACCTTGAAAAACCCTTGAGAAAGTCACGCCACCGCATTGAGAAGCTGCAAACCGCAACCTTTTCGGTTTATGCGGCCCTGGAGCTTAAGGAGGCAATCCGCAGGTGCGGCGGTCAAACCAAGTCCCTGTCAATCCCGCCCGGTCTCCTGGAGAATTATCTTCCTCCCCTTGGCCCCAAAACCCAAAAAAAGGTTTTATCCATAATGAAAAAGGCCTGGCAGGAACTGGTCGCCCATTGTCCGCAATGCCCCACCAACTGCCTGCACGACCCGGACGGCATCTGTTATTTGTTCGACGTCTATGAATGACACCATCCTTTCGGATATAAAAAAGCAGCGAGGCAATCATGAAAAAACTTTGGACCTACCAGGACTATGTGGAGCGGCTTGGCCACGCCAACCCCCTTGTGCGCCGTTGGGCGTTTCATGCCCTTGAAACACAATATAGCCGTACATATACTAAGGAAGTTAAGGTTCTAATAGAGGATTCAGATGAATGGTTGGCCAGCAGGGCGGCCAGGTATTTGTCCGGGCACAAAGCCTTGGAAGCCGGTCCTTTAATCCTAGAGGCCTTACTGAAAAACAAGGGCTCGGAGGTTGGCAATCTTGCAAAGGCTCTGGGTGACCTGGGTTATTCTCAGGCAATAGACGTCATTGCGGAAAAAATTCCTGAATCCCAGGGTCTTGATTCCCAAATAGGATTATTGACTTATCTTTCAAAAATCCGAAATGAACAAGCCCATAAGGCCCTTACAGACCTGTTTTTTCGATCAATGGGTCAGGAAGTACTGGTGCACGTCATAGAGCATCTGCTTCTCCATGCCCACCCTCGGGATGTGCTCAAAGCGTTAAATGTGTTCTTTCTGCAATTAATTGACACCAGGTGGCCTGTCAGGAAAATTTCCCGTCTGCTGAAATCCGCCGGGGCCAACAGCCTCCTGGACGATTTTACGGAAGTCAAAGACTGGTCCATACTGGAAACGCCTGAAAAGGTTTTCCAAAGTGTGGCGGATGTCAACCCTGGCATGGAAGGCATGGATACTAGTTTTGAAGATATCTGGCCGCTGATACGCAATGAAAGGTATACGGATGCCGCCTCTCTGCTTCTCTTCAAGGCCCAGGCCGCGTTCAAATCCCGCTTTCCCGCCGGTACCTGCCAGGAGTGTCACAGGGAGGTCTACGATAAGGACAAAATGGCCCTGGCCTTTCTGGATTACTTTACCATGAAACGGGATTGCTGGGAGTTGGCGGAGAAATCCGCCATCGGGATAAAAACAGTCCTGTGCGCCGCCCTGGCCTGCTGCGTATCCATCCAGGCAAGAGGCAGCTGGATGGAAGCCCTGGCGCCCCAGGCCCCGCTTCCCGCCCTTTTGAACGCCCTTAAAACGGCTACCGATAATTTTTCTGAGTCCATCCAGGACAGGCTTGTTGAAATCGCTCCGGTTCAAGAACTTATGGGCATACTGACCAAGGATCTTTACTCCTGGGGAGATGTCTGGGCGGTCAGGATAATGGGCCGAATTGGGCATAAGGCTTTTTTCCCCTGCTTGGTCCGGGTTCTCAAAACCTCACACTTCGAAGAATACGTGTATTGCGACGCCATCCTCGCCATCCAAAGGCTCGACGAATCAGCCCATGAAGCCATCCTGGAAGCCATCAGGAACAACGAGGCAGGGGGCCTGCAGATTGATGTGTTGAGCTTCCTGGAAAACCTCCCCTATACCGAGGCTTTTGATCTGGCGGTCCATTTATGGGAAAACGTCCATGAAAAGGATATGGATACCGAATTTTTTGCCGGTTGCCTGGAAGGAACCGGGGATGAAAGGGGGGTGGATGTCCTGAGGGAAATGGTTCGCAACGGCGTGGTGGCCGGGGTGGATGGCCCCCTGGAAACCCTGGCCGCCCTACACAACCGGGAGATTCCGGAGTGGCCCTTGATTGAGAAGTACAGGCTGAAAAAGGAAGAACAGCGGCTGATGTGGCTCCATAACGAGAGAGTTTATTCCCATATTCAGGAAAAACAGCTTCCGATATTAAAGGACAGCCAGGGATTTCCGAGCGATGGCCGATTGGAGGCGGAAAAAAGGGAATCGCCAAAAATCGGAAAGAACGCCAAATGCCCTTGCGGAAGCGGGAAAAAGTACAAGAAGTGCTGTATGAACAAGGAAGGCTGACAATCAACGGTCCGGGCCAATTATAAACCCGGAGAATTCATCGGATGCGGACCACGCGAAATCCGTTGTTGTAGCGCTCAAAACCGCTGGTGGCGTAACTCCGGTTTCAGCCGCCTTGTGCCGGCGGCCATGAGGGACGCGATTTTGCGGAAGGCCAAGACTGAAGAATGTCGCAGAAGGCTTTCTCAGACTGGATTTTCAGGGAACTCCTCCACGATTTTACCGTCTTTCATCACAATAACACCGATTCCAGCTTGGCGAGCCCGTTCCCGAGCCCTTTTTCCAGCCCGGATCAGAGCGGCTTCCACGCCTGCCAAGTCCGGATCGCGTTCCTTGCGCCTTTGGGGGGAATCCTGGGATTGCTCAGTCATTTCAGTTTTCCTTCCTCCACCAACACCGGAGACGGCCCGCCTTGATGGCCATGATTTCCTTTAATCTTTCAATTTTCATCGGGTTTTGGCAAGCTAAATCTTGCAGGGCCTGAGCAATAGAGAAAAATCGGAGCCAATAAAAAGTTAATACCATTCCCGGGTTATCCATAATGAAAAAGGCCTGGCAGGAACTGGTCGCCCTGTGTCCGCAATGCCCCACCAACTGCCTGCACGACCCGGACGGCATCTGTTATTTGTTCGACGGCTATGACTGATACCATCCCTACGGACTTAAAAAAGCAGCGAGGCGCCCATGAAAAAACTTTGGACCTACCAGGATTATGTGGACCGGCTCGGCCATTCTGGTCGAAGCAAAGAGCCATGTGCATGAGATGTACGGAAACGGGTGCCAAGCCTCGCCCAAATCCCGAAAACTCATTGATAAGGCTCTGAGTGAGGTTAAGGATTTTTTTGACATTCCCCAGGAAACAGATTGGACCGGGCCTTTGTATCAGTCCGCCAATAGGTTGGCCCATTTGTATTTCTTCCGGGAGATTTGCCGGATACCGGCTTGGCTGGCGAATGTGTATTTCGCTGATGATCCCCACTCGCCCACTTCGGCGAAAACCTGGGCGAAGGTATTGCCAGGAGTGAAAAGGGAGCTTGGGCTGGGGGATCGGGAAGCAGGCGGCTTGGTGGAGGTGATTTTGCCAAGTGGAGATTGAGGGCTCCTGCTCAGGTTTCATGAAAGGCATTCCGGTCTGCGGTATTTGAAAATGCCCATGCGAGCGGTTTTTGCTATGATCCCGAAATCTGTTTATAGATCATCAATTGTGGAAATTGTGTTTATTAGTTCTTTCAGCTGTTTACCTGTTATGACCTCGTAACCGTTTTGAGCCAGTTCTTCTTGGTGCTTCAGAAGATAATTTTCAATTGTCCGAACAGAAACCTCAAAGAAAGCCGCAGATTGCTCCTTTAGCACCACACTTTTACCCTCAAAAGGTATTCCGCGAATGCTTACTGCATTCTCTATCTCCTGAAGCGCGTGGGGGTTGTTGAGAATATTCTGACGATCAATGTCCGATGTCGTGAGGTCTTTATCCATTGTTTTCGAATTTTTTTAGGCTCTTAAAGGCGGCTCAATTCTCACGGCCGAAAATGGCTCCTTTTTAAACGACCGTTGGCATGGTAATCATATCATAATCCTTTTTGCTTTTTTCGCCCAGGATTTCCGGGATAGAGCGCTTGTAAGGCTAATTTTCCGATTGACATGGTTCGTTTTACACTAATTTTTAGCTTTAAAATAAAGATGTTATAATTTTGACCACCGCTCTAATTGTTTTAACGCGCCCAGGCTTCCATGGCTTCCCGGGATATGTTCCTGCCTTGTTCGTAGCCTTCCATGAGCACCTTTTTGTTTTTGCCCAGGCGGCCTGGCTTGAAATTTTCCGGCGGGCAGATTTCCGTAATGGAAACGCAGGAAGGGGGATTGCGAATCAGGGATACAGCCTCGTTATATCTTTTTATCCGGTAGGAAATGGCCTGGCTAAGGGCCGGAAAAGGCTTCATTTTATTGAGCATGATCGCCTGGGAGAATTTCTCCTTTTTTTCGTAGCTCTTGGGACGGGACCGGATAACCATGATTTTCCGGGCGCCCATTTTCAGGGCCTGTCTGACGGGGATGGGATCAGCGATTCCCCCGTCCACAGCGGGATGGCCGTCAATGAGGGGGAAACCCCGATACAGGATAGGTAGGGCGCTGGAGGCCTTTAATATATCTTCCAGGTCCCCGGAATGGGGGTGCTTATACAGGGCCTGGCCCGTGGCCACGTCCGTCAGGCACACCACAAAGCATTTGCCCGACGCAAATATGGTTTTCAGGTCCAGGCGGATTTCTTCAATGGTGATATCCCATAGCCAGTCCAGGTCCATCAAATGTCCTCCGCGCAAAAAGCGCCAGAAGTTGATGAACTGGGGCCGGAGGGAGTAATCCGTATAGATTTTCAAATTGCGCTGGGGCATTTCAGCCAGGAACGCCGCCATGTTGGCGGCCCCGGCGGAAACGCCCACGCACAGATCAAAGGGATTGAATCGGGCCTCCAGGAATCCATCCAACACACCCGTGGAAAAGACTCCCCGCATGGCCCCGCCCTCGACAATCAAGGCTTGGGGGGATGACCGGTCCTCCCAAATATTTTCCGCTATATACTGCGTGGTCATTGCCCCTCCGCATATCAAGCCTTGAAGGTTCTATATAAAGTCAATCCCCCAAAACCAGAAAGTCTTGGAGGATCGATAGAAAAAACATCAGCCGCCGAAACAATCATCCGGTATGTCAATGGCCGCACTGTTGCCGTCCGCGATGGTATCCATTTTGCCCAGGGCGACCGGCAGCACATTATGGATGAAGAACTCCGCTGTTTTGACCATGCCGGTGTAAAAGGCCTGATCCTTGGCTTTGGCGCCCTTGGCGAGGGCCTGTACGGCCACGGAAGCGCGCCAGAAAAGCATCCACGCCATGATCACATCGCCGGTGACTTCCAGGAACGGGAAGGCGAAGGCAAAGGCGGTTTTCACCTGGGGGGAAGCGGAGGTTTTGGACAAATGGGCGGCCACTTCTTCCAGCCGGTCAACCGCCTTGGATACCCGGCCTGCCAGAACGGTAAGAACCGGGTCGTCCTGGGTGGCGGTGATGCCGTTACGGATTTCCTTTATAAAGGCCTTGAACAGGGCGCCGCCGCGCATTTGCAGTTTTCGGCCCAGGAGGTCCATGGCCTGGATGCCGTCGGTTCCCTCATAGATGGAGGTGATTTTGCAATCGCGCAGGAGTTGTTCGATGGGATATTCCTTGATGTAGCCGTACCCCCCATAGACCTGCATGGCCTGGGTGCAGATATCGAAACTACGTTGGGTGGAATAGGCCTTGACCAGGGGTATGAAAAAATCGATGAGATCCTGGCGGTTTTGGGCGGCTTCGGCGTTGGGTTCCACCTTTAACCAGTCAAACAAGGACGCGGCGTAGTATATGAAACTCCGCATGCCGTCCACATGGGCTTTCATCCATGTGAGCATGCGCCTTACGTCCGGGTGGTTGATAATGGCCACGCTGGCGCTGTCTTTTCCCGCAGTAAGATCCTTACCCTGGATTCTTTCTTTGGCGTAATTGCAGGCGTACAGATAGGCGGAAGACGCATAGGTGAAACCCTGGAAACCCACGTTGAACCGGGCGTCGTTCATCATGTGGAACATGATTTTCATGCCCTGATTTTCTTCGCCAAGAAGAAGCCCCCGGCATTTTCCCTGGCCGCCCAGGGCCATGCTGCACGTGGCGCTGGCGTGGATGCCCATTTTTTCTTCCGTGCCTGTGCAGACCACGTCATTAGACTCGGCCAGGGAGCCGTCTTCGTTCACCCAAATCTTGGGCACGATAAAGATGGAAATGCCCTTGGTGCCCGCCGGCGCTCCTTCCACCCTGGCCAGGACAGGATGGACAATGTTTTCCGTCAGATTGTGCTCGCCGTTGGTGATAAAAATCTTGTTGCCCGTGATGGTATAGGTGCTGTCGTCATTCTTTTTGGCGGTGGTGGTGAGCGCGCCCACGTCGGAGCCCGCATCGGCTTCGGTCAGCAGCATGGTGCCGCCCCATTGGGCCGTGTAAAGTTTTTCCAGGAACATGTCCTTTTGTTGCTGCGTTCCAAAAATCTCGATCATCATGCCGGTGCCCAGCCCCATGGTCCCGTAATTCACCAGGCAGTAGTTACCGCCCCAGAGGTATTCCAGAACTGCAATATTGACCATATAGGGCATGCCCTGGCCCCCCAGGTCGGGGCTTTTGCTCATGGAGGTCCAGTCTCCGTCCCGGAGCAGTTGGAAAGGCCTTTTAAAGGACTCGGGAACCGTGACCACGCCATTATCAAAGGTGACGCCCAGAGTATCGCCTTCGGCGTTGGTGGGCAGGATTTCCTTGATGGAAAGGTTCCTGGCCTCGGAGATCACCATGTCGAACATCTTTTTATTCAGACCCTTGAACGCATCCTGCTCCGCGAGTTTATTCACATCCAATTGTTCGTAAAGAACAAAGTCGATATCTCTTCTATCCGCAAGAATCTGCGCCATAAGTCACTCCTTTTAATATTATATCAACCGATTACTCATTCGCCCGGGCCGATGTTAAAATCCTCTGCGCGGAGGTTGGGTAACCGTTCACACGGGCGGAACCGGATGATTCCGTAACCAGTTGTTGATCCATGAGTTGTTCAATTTTTGGAAATGCGTCTCAGAGTGCTGAAATTTAGTCTTTGTTCTTATTCCCTTACCCCCCATCCTGTCCTTCCCCCGCAAGGGGGGAAGGGACGAAGAATACAGGATCTCGACCTCCGAGAACCGCCCAGCTTGCAGATTGCGCAGTTTATGGCGTCATCTTCCACTAATTCCCAATAATTGAGTTTTTAAGGAAACCCGGCGGCCCAAGGGCCGCCGGAGGTGTTTATTGGCCTTTGAAGCTGGCCTTGCGCTTTTCCAGAAAAGCGGCCATGCCTTCTTTTTGATCTTCGGTGCCGAATAGCATGCAGAACAGGTCCTGCTCGATCTGGAGCCCGTCCTTAAGGGATACATTGAGCCCCTTGCGCATAGCGGTTTTGGCCGCACGCAAGGCGATGGAGGACTTGCTCATGAGCTTTCCGGCAAGTTTTTTGACTTCCGTTTCCAGCTGGTCCTGGGGGACCACCCGGTTCAGGATGCCCAGGCGCTCGGCCCTTTCAGCCTTGACCATGCCGCCTGTCATGATCATTTCCGCAGCCATGCTGTAGTTGATCAGCCTGGGAAGGCGCTGGGTGCCGCCTCCGCCGGGGATGATGCCCAGGTTGATTTCAGGCAGGCCCACCACGGCGTTTTCCGATGCGATCCTGAAATCGCAGCACAGGGCCAGTTCCAGGCCTCCGCCCAAGGCATAGCCCGAAATGGCGGCGATGGTTGGCTTGGGCAGGTCGGCCAGGCTTTCCTGGGTCCGTGTGGAGGCGTCCGTAAGGGTAAAGGCGTCGGCGATTTGCCCCTTGGACATGTGCTCGATGTCAGCGCCCGCCGCAAAAACCCTGTCCGAGCCGGTCAGCACCACCACCCGCACTTCATCATCGGCCGCGCATTTGGCGACGGCTTCGCCGATTTCCCCGAACACTTCATGGTTCAAGGCGTTGAGTTTGTCCGGTCGATTCAGGCGAATCCAGGCTATGCCGTCTTCCTTGCTAAACAGAACATATTTGAGGTCCATGATTTTCCCCATGCTGGTTTAGGTTAGGCTATTTTTTTGTGTAGTCGTACCATCCCTTGCCGGTTTTCTGGCCGTATTCGCCTTTGACGTAATGCTCCACAAGGTGGGGCCTGGGAAGGTCCGCCGGGTCGCCGGTATCCATGAAGGTTTCCTTGCACATGGTGTAGGCCAGGTCGATGCCGGTGAGGTCCATGAGGGTGAACGGACCCATGGGGTGGCCCGCGCCGTAAACGCACGCCTTGTCGATATCCTCCACGGAAGCCACGTCCATTTCCAGCATCCACTGGGCTTCTTCGTAGATTCTGAGAAAAATGCGGTTGAGGAGAAAGCCCTTGACTTCCTTTTTAACGTGCACGGCGATTTTATCGAGCTTGGTGCAAAGCTCCATGGAGATCCGGCAGGTTTCGTCGGACACATGGGGCCCCTGGACCACTTCCACCAGTTTCATGACCAGGGCGGGATTGAAAAAATGGAGGTTGAGGACCTTGTCCGGACGGGTGGTTACATCGGCGATCTTGGAGCTTACGATAGCGGAGGAATTGGTGGCCAGGATGGCGTGAGGGGGCGCCATTTTGTCCAGATCGGCGAAGATCTTGCGTTTGAGGGCCAGGACTTCCACGGCGGCCTCGATCACATAGTCGGCGTCCTTGGCGGCGTCGGCCAGGTCATTGGTAAAACGCAGCCGGGCGCGGGCGGCCTTGGCTTCGTCCTCAGTCAGTTTACCTTTGGCCACACGGCCCGGGAGATAGGCGTCGGCGAATGCTTCGGCCTTTTTCAATTGTTCGGCGCTGATGTCGGTGCAAACCGTGTTGTAGCCTTTCATGGCGCATTGCACGGAAATCTGATGCCCCATATTTCCGGCGCCGATCACACAAATGTTTTTAATATCATCAATCGTCATTGTATTTCCTCCATGAATTTTTGTTCCCGGGAATTAGGAGGGCCGCCCCGCAGGTTTCACGGTCTTCAAAAAACCTTGGAACACGCGAGGCGGCCGGTATGACGCCTTAAGGCATGGCGACCCTAAGCTCGTGGTTTATCTTTGCAAGTTTTCGATGAGAGTGGTGACGCCCAGCCCGCCGCCGCAGCAGGAGCCGAACATGCCGTAGCGGCCTCCCCTGCGAATGAGTTCCCGCATGGTGAACATGCCAATGCGTGCGCCGGAAGCTCCATTGGGATGGCCGTATGCAATGGCGCCTCCCAGGGGGTTCCAGTTGTCCATGTTCACCTTGCCGTCCATCTGCTTTTCCAGCTCCTTGATAACAGCCAGGTTCTGTACGGCGAATGCTTCGTTGCATTCCATGACATCCATGTCGTCCAATTTAAGTCCGGCGCGAACCAGGGCCTGGGCCATGGAGTAGGCAGGGCCGATACCCATGATTCTTGGATCCACGCCGTAATCCGCGCCGCACACCCAGCGGGCCATGGGCTCGTAACCCAGTTCCTTGGCCTTTTCAGCGCTCATCATCAGTACAAAGGCGGCGCCGTCGTTCCGGCCGGAGGCGTTACCCGCGGTGACTGTTCCGTCCTTGGTAAAAGCGGGCCTGAGTTTGGCAAGGCCTTCCAGGGTGGTGTCAAAGCGGACATGCTCGTCCTTGTCGAAAACGATGTCGGGGTTTTTGCGGCCGCCAGGAATGGTCACCGGCACGATTTCACCCTCAAAATAGCCTTTTTCCCACGCCATCTTGGCCCGCATTTGGCTGTTGTAGGCGAATTCGTCCGAGGCTTCCCTGGGAATGTCGTACATTTTCTGGAGATTTTCAGCTGTCAGGCCCATGCCGATGTTTTCCGCTTCCACCGGAGACAGGGTCCCGGCTATGGGCATGGGCGGAATCAGCTTGTAAGGAGGGGTGGACATGGAGAATTTGGCCGGGATCTGGCTATAAGACTCGGAGCCGCCTGCAATGATGATATCCGCCTGATTGCATTTGATTTTCCAGGCAGCATGGTTGATGCTGTCAATGGCGGAACCGCACTGCATTTCCACGTAAGAGGCGGAGGTTTCGTAACCAAGTCCGGAATACAGGGCAGCCCAACGGGCCGGATTCATGGCCTTGGAGCAATGGGCGGCGCACCCCATGAACACGCTGTTGACCAGGGCTTTTTCCTTGACCTGGGTTTTTTCCAAAAGGCCCTTGATGCACAGGCCTGCAAGCTCGGACGCCGTGATGTCACGTATGGTTCCCCCCATGCGTCCAAAGGCGGTGCGCATAGCATCTACAAATACCACTTCTCTTTCAGCCATTTTAAGTCTCCCTTTAAGTTTTCCGGTTAATTGTTTGCAGGTTTCTGGCGACAAATTCCGTAAGTGATTCCCGGCTGATGCAGCCGAGTATCCTGTCCCTTTCCTTTCCGTTCATGAAGAACAGAAAGGTCGGCGTTCCCTTTACATTGAATTTTTTGCAAAAACACCCAACGAGCTCCCCGGAAATGACCAAGGTTCCCAGCGTGTTTTCAAACTGCCTGGCCACCCCTTCTATGGCGTCCATCTGCTCGCGAAAAATTTCGTTTTTCACGACGCAGGCCATAAGATAGGGGGCGTGTTGACTGAACATGATGGGTTTCAGTTCCTCCAGGCTTTGGACCACAACCGGTCCGGTCCCGGGTTCTCTGGAATTGTCTGTTTTGTCAAAAGAATTGCTCAAGGTTCGCTCCTGTTTCTTCTCTTATGGATATCAAACAGTGTGCCAACCTTTGTGCTATGGTGGATAATAGTTTGTAAGTATTTCAAAAACAGGGTTTTACACGATTGTGTATGAAAAGCGCGGCCGGGTGAAAAAAGGTCCAAAAGTGGGACGAGTCACACTTGTGTGGCGGGTCAAAAGTGTGACATGTCACATGTTTTCCGGGGGAGGCTCGATCCCGAACCTCGCCATCTTCCGGTAGATGGTCTTCCGGTTGACGCCAAGCAAACGGGCGGCCTTGGCCTTGTTCCATGCGGTGCGGTTTAATGCATCAATGATTTCAGAGGGTTCACTGGAGGTCGACTGGGTTTTCAAGCGGGATCCGGCATTGGAAAAAGACTCGGCGATTTCAGTGGGAATGTGTTCCAGGGAGATGATTTGATCCCGGCAAAGCACGGCGGCCCGTTCGATGCTATGTTCCAGTTCCCTCACATTTCCGGGCCAATGGTAGTTCATGAAGGCGTTCATCACCTGGGCCGTGATGCCGGGAATGGTGATATTGAATTTTTTTTCAAACCGGGCCACAAAATGGTTTATGAGCAGGGGCAGGTCTTCCAGGCGGTCCCGGAGGGGGGGGAGTTTGATCTCCATGACATTCAGGCGGTAGTACAGGTCTTCCCTGAATTCCCCCAGCTGGACTTTTTCCTTCAGGTCCTGGTTGGTGCAGGCGATGATCCGCACGTCCACCTTGACGGGTTTTACGTCCCCCACCCGTTCGAATTCCCGTTCCTGAAGCACCCGGAGCAGCTTCAACTGGAGGCGGGGCGATATGTCGCCGATTTCGTCCAGCAACAGGGTGCCTGTGTGGGCTGCCAGAAAACGGCCCTGATAATCCCGAATGGCGCCGGTGAACGAACCTTTTACGTGGCCGAACAGTTCGCTTTCCAGCAGGTTTTCAGCCAGGGCCGAGCAGTTGACGGACACAAAGGGCTTGAAGGCCCGGTTGCCTGTATGGTGGAGGGCTTTGGCCACCAGTTCCTTGCCGGTGCCGCTTTCCCCGGTTATGAGCACGGTGGTTTCAAAGTCCGCCAGGTTTTCCAGGAGTTGATAGACGGCCTGCATTTTGTGGCTTGTGCCAATGATGTTATGAAACTGGTTCCGTTCCTGCAATTCCTTTTCCAGGTCCAGGAGCCGGGTGATATCCCGGATGACCAGCACCGCGCCCAGGAACTCCCCATCCTGGTTTTCCAGGGGGGCGCTGGACAGGCTGACTTTTTGTTGGGGCCGTTGCTGGTGATTGCATTCCACCTGGAATTCCCGGATGGCTGTTTTTCGCTTGAGGGTTTCGGCCAGGACGTCCCGGCAGGCCTGGCAACACAGGGTGGGACAGGAGGAGAAGGGGGTGTTCTTGACATCGCGGGAAGATATCCCGCAGATGGTTTCTGCGGCTTTATTGGCGTCGATGACCTTGAGGTCCTGGTCCACGGTGACAATGGCGTCCTTGACGCTTCGGAAAATTGCTTCCAGCCGGGTTTTGTGCCGGGACAGCTCCAGTTCCGTGTGACGGCGTTCCGTGACATCACGCATGATGCACCGATATCCGTCCGGGTGGCCCTGCTCGTTCTTCCTGAGAGTTATGGAAATTTCAACAATGCGTGTTGTGCCGTCCTTGCGGGTGATTTCGTAGTTAAAGGCCTTTTTCGGCTCGCCCGTGCGATACACCTCGTTGAACACTTTGAAGACCCTGTTTGCGTTGGCTTCGTCCAGGTAGGTTTTGTACCCCATTCCCTTCAGCTCCTTGGGAGGGTAGCCCACAATGCGGCACAAAGCCTTATTGAAATACTGGGTGGTTCCCGCCAGATCGCACTCCACGTAACCGTCTTCAATTTCGCGAAAAACGGTCAGGAGAGCGTCCCGTTCGCGTGTGACACGGGCCAGGAGTTGTTCCATGTCATGTTGGAATTTTTCTTCAGGCATTGTTTAAAGACCCTCCAACCTGTCGTTATAGGAGTCTATTCCTTGTTTTGATTCCGGGCCTGGTGAAGGCCGATCATAACCGCCGAAAGGGCCGCCGGGGTAATTCCCTCCATGCGGGAGGCCTGGCCCAGGGATACGGGCCTCAGTGCGCACAGCTTGGCCTTTAGCTCATTGGACAGGCCATGGACGCCTTCGTAGCCAAAATCCTCGGGAATGCGGATTTTTTCCATCTCCCGGAATTTTTCGATCTCCTTCAACTGTTTGGCGATATATCCCTCGTACTTGATTTCTATCTCCACCTGACGCGACACCCGGGGGTCCACGGATTCGGGATTGGGGGCCAGTTTTTCCACGGCCTCGTATCCCAACTGGACCCGTTTCACCAGCCGGTCCAGGGGAGCCGCCTCCTTGATGGGCGTGGTTCCGTTGTCTTCCAGGTATTGGTTGACCTCGGGGAGGGGCTTGATGATGGTCTTTTGCACCCGTTCCATTTCGGCCCTGATTTGTCTTTTCCTCTCCAGCATGTCCTTGTGGGTGTCGCTGTCGATAAGGCCCAGTTTGTGCCCGTAATCCATGAGCCTGAAATCCGTATTATCCTCCCGGAGCATGAGCCGGTACTCGGCCCGGGATGTGAACATGCGGTAGGGTTCGGAGGTGCCCCGGGTGACCAGATCGTCCACCATCACAGCCATGTAAGCCTCGGACCGGTCCGGCAGGAAAGGGGGCCTGCCCTGGATTTTGCATGCGGCGTTGATTCCCGCCCACATGCCCTGGGCTCCGGCCTCTTCGTAGCCCGAGGTGCCGTTGATCTGTCCGGCGGCGTACAGCCCGGACACAATTTTGCTCTCCAGGGTGGGCTTGAGGCCCGTAGGGTGCAGAAAATCGTACTCAATGGCGTAGGCTGGCCGCATGATTTCCGCCTGCTCCAGGCCCGGTATGGAGCGATACAGCTCAATTTGAACTTTCAGGGGCATGCTGTTTCCCAGCCCGGACACATAAATCTCCCGGGAGTGGATTCCCTCATGCTCCAGGATGATCTGGTGGCTTTCCCGTTCCGGAAATCGGACGATCTTGTCTTCAAAAGAAGGGCAGTACCTGGCCGACACCCCTTTGACGACCCCGCCGTACAGGGCGGACCGGGAAAGGTTGTCCCGGATGATCTGATGGGTCCTGTCATTGGTGCGGCCCAGATAGCTGGCCACCTGGGGCAGGGCGCTGATTGGGGAAAACAGGGAAAACGCCCGGGGGTTTTCGTCACCGCATTGCTCTTCAAAACGGGAAAAATCAATGCTGCTTTTGTCCACCCTGGCCGGAGTGCCTGTTTTCATGCGGCCCATGGAAAAACCCAGTTCCAGAAGATGGGCCGCCAGGCTGTACGAGGCGAATTCCCCGGCTCTGCCCGCTCTCATGGAATGGTGGCCGATATGGATAACCCCGGACAAAAAAGTGCCCGTGGCCAGGATGACCACCGGCGCCTGGTATTGGAACCCGAAATGATCGACCACCCCGGCCACCTTGGCGTCTTCCACCACAAGGCGGTTGATCTTGGCCTGCTTCAGGTCCAGGTTGGGCTGGTCCTCCACGCATTGCTTCATCATCTGGTGGTAGAGATGCTTGTCGTTTTGCGTGCGGGTGCTTTGCACGGCAGGCCCTTTGCGGGTGTTGAGGGTGCGGTAGCTGATGGCGGTCTGGTCCGTCACCCGGGCCATGGCGCCGCCCAGGGCGTCCACTTCCTTGACAAGCTGGCCTTTGCCCATGCCCCCGATGGACGGGCTGCACGGCATTCCCGCCACCGAATCCAGGTGTATGGTGGTCAAAAGAACCTTGCAACCCATGCGGGCTGCGGCCAGGGCCGCCTCGCAACCTGCGTGGCCTGCCCCAATGACTATGATATCGTAGCATTTACACATTTTGTTTGACCGTGTATAAACCCGTGTTGGGTGTTTAACTATTTTTTAGCATGCAGGCGGCCATGAACGAAAAACCTTATAAAGACCTTGCCGGTTTTCTCCGGTCCCGATACGGTTGCAGGGTGCAAAAAATCACCATAGACGCCGGGCTTTCGTGCCCCAACAGGGACGGAACCCTGGGTGTCGGCGGTTGCATTTACTGCAACGAAAGAGGCTCTGGCACCGGGGCCGCCGCCCAGGGCCTTTCCATAACCCAGCAGATTGAACGGGGCAAGGGAACTTATGGAAAACGCTACAAGGCCAAAAAATTCCTGGCCTATTTCCAGGCGCACACAAACACTTACGCCCCGGTGGACCGCCTGGAAGCCTTGTACCGGGAGGCCCTTTCCGTACCGGACGTGGTGGGGCTGTGCATAGGAACCCGGCCGGACTGCGTTGGCAAAGAGGTTCTTGCCTTATTGGAGAACCTGGCCGCCGATGCCATGATCTGGGTTGAATACGGCCTCCAGTCCTCCAACGATAAAACCCTTCGAACCATCAACCGGGGGCATGACGCCGCCTGTTTCGCCAAAACCGTCAAGGAAACCGCAGGCAGGAACATACTCACCTGCGCCCATGTAATTTTGGGTCTGCCCGGAGAAACCCGGCAGGACATGCTGGATACGGCCCGGTTTATTGCGGCCCTGCCCGTGGACGGCGTAAAGATCCACCTGCTTTATGTAATCCGGGGCACGGCCCTCCACAGGATGTATGACCAGGGCCGGTACCAGTGCATGGAGCAGGCGGAATACGTGGAAACCGTCCGCCGGTTTATTGAATTGCTTCCCCCGGACATGATGATCCAGCGACTGACCGGCGATCCCAACAAGGACGAGCTGGTGGCCCCGGAGTGGTCCCTGGAAAAGGGAAAAACCTTTCTTCTTATCCACGAGGCCATGGCCCGGGAAAACTCCCGCCAGGGGCTTTGTTACGAACCGTCCTGATCCTTAAACTTTTGGGCCACGGGATAACGCCTGCCTTCCCCAAAAGCCTTGGAGGTCAGCTTAAGGCCCGGCGCCGCCTGCCGTCTTTTATACTCGTTGCGGACCACCCTTCGCACGATATCCTCCACCACATCGCGATCATAACCCATGTCCACAATTTCTTCGGGATCTTTTAAGTCCTCGATATAGGCATGGAGGATGGGATCCAGGATTTCGTATGGCGGAAGGTCGTCCTGGTCTTTCTGGTCCGGCCTCAGTTCTGCGGAAGGGGCCTTGGTCAGGATGCTTTCCGGGATGATTTCCCGTTCCCTGTTGAAGTACCGCGACACCGCATAAACCATGTCTTTGGGCAGGTCGGAAATCACGGAAAGTCCGCCGCTCATGTCTCCGTATAAGGTGCAGTACCCCACTGCCACCTCGGACTTGTTGCCCGTGGACAAAACCATGGCGCCGGTCTTGTTTGAATAGGCCATGAGGATGGTTCCCCGGGCGCGGGCCTGGATGTTCTGTTCGGTGACTCCGAAATTTTCCTTGTCGCAAAAGGAACTGAGGCTGGTCAGAAATGCCTCGAAAATGGGCATAATGGGGACAATCTCGTACCCGCAGCCCAGGTTGTCCGCCAGTTCTTTGGTGTCCGTAAAATTCTGTTGGGAGGTGTATTCAGAGGGCATAAACACGCCCAGGGTGTTTTCCGGCCCCAGGGCCTTGGCAGCCGCAGCCAGGGTGAGGGCCGAGTCGATGCCGCCGGAAAGCCCCACCACCACCTTGGAAAACCCGCATTTGCGCACGTAGTCTCCCACGCCCACGACTAACGCCCTGGCTAGGGATTCCACTTCGTTTTCGCATACAGGGTGGATGTCGCCTTGGCCGGTGGAGGTGTCGAAGGTCACCAGGTCTTCTTCGAATTCTCCGGCCAGGGCCGCCAGGGTTCCTCCGGGTGTATGAGCGGTGCTTGTACCGTCGAACAAAAGATGGTCGTTGCCTCCCACCTGATTCACGTACACGCAGGGCAAATGGTATTTCTTCGCCAGATGGGCCATGATGTTGCCGCGAATGGCCCTTTTGCCTGCATGAAACGGGGAGGCCGCAATATTAATGAGCAGGTCCGCCTTCTTCTCCGCCAGGGTCTGCACCGGGTCCCAGTCGTATGCCTGGACCGGAAACAGGTCCAGGTCGTTCCACGCGTCCTCGCAAATGGTCAGGCCTATGTTATGCCCCTTATAGGCAAAGGGTTCGGCCTTTGCGCCCGGGGAAAAATACCGGGATTCGTCAAACACGTCGTAGGTAGGCAAAAGCCTTTTATGCACCACCTCCAGGATTTTGCCATCCTCAAAGAGCATGGCCCCGTTGGCAATGGGTTTGCCGGGAGCTTCGGCAAGTTGATCCACAAAACCCAGGATCACCCCAATGCCCAGAATGTCGTCCACAAGGCTTTGGGTGGCTTTTTGACAAGCCCGGATAAAACTTTTTCGCTCCAGCAGGTCCCGGGGGGGGTAGCCGCAGACAGAGAGTTCGGGGAATATAACCAGGTCGCAGGAAAGGTTTTTTGCCCTTAGGGCAAAGGCCCGGATCTTGTTCCCGTTTCCTATAAAATCGCCGATGATCGGATTAATTTGAGCCAATGCTATTTTCATTGAAAAGCCTCCATTAAAACAGGGTATAGTTATTTTGTGAGGCATTTTCAAGACCAAGCCTGCACCTTGCGTGTAAAAAGCCTTGACCTCCGGAATGATACAGCCATAATAACGGCAAATTCCATCCTTCCTTTGGCATTTCCAGGGAGACGCCTTGAACCAATCCAAAGCCAGATTGACGGTATCTTCAACAAACGCCTGGTTGCTTTTGCCCTGGCTGGCCTTTTTGGGGGCCACCGCGCAAAACGTGGCGGACCCGGACCTCTTCGGGTATCTGGCCTTTGGCCGGTTGTTTTTTGAAAGCCCTGCTTTTCCCTATGTGGATGTTTTTTCCTATTATCCGGTCAAAAATCCGTGGGTTTACCACGAATGGCTGACCGGGGTGGTTTTTTATAAAATGTACGTCTTGGTTGGCCCCTGGGCCTTGCAGGCGTTGAAATACTTTTTGGCATTGGGATGCATGGGGCTTGCCTGGAAAACAGCGCGCCTTAACGGGGCGGACAAGCGGGCCGCGGCGATGTGCATGCTCATGGCGGTTTGGGTCGCAGCCCAGGGATGGAGCCCGATTAGAGCCCAGGCTTTTACTTATTTTTTCTTTTCTTTGGTTTTGTATATCCTGGAGAGAACCCGGCGCGGTGGCAACCCAAAAGTGTTGTGGATGCTTGTTCCTGTTTTTGGATTTTGGAGTAACCTCCATGGCGGCTTTTTGGCGGGTCTGGGCATTTTTTTAATATATGGTTGCTGTCAATGGATTGAAGGCGGTCAGGGAATTCCGTATAAGGCTGAAAAGCGTCCTGTTCGGACTTACGGAATTGTTTTTGGTCTGTCCGTACTTATAACCCTGTGCAACCCATATGGCCTGGATTACTGGGTTTATCTTTGCCGCTCCCTATTCATGCCCCGGCCGTTTATTGTGGAATGGTGGTCCCTGCCAAAAACAATGATCCAGGGATTTTACCTTCCCGCATCCTTTTTGTTTTTGGGTATGGTTTTTTGGGTTGCAGCAATGCTTGGAAAAATACTCAAATCAAATATTTCAGCAGGCGTTGCTTTGGTGATTCTGGGGCTATTGGGGTTTATGCACCATCGTCATGGGGTGTTTTTTGCCCTGGGTTTTGTGGCCCTGGTCCCGCCCTATACCAAATGGAAAAAACCGGGCCGGTTCCATGAATGGATGGGTGCGGGTCTGATTGCTGTGTGCCTTTTGGCCAATGGTTTGCTCGGGGGGTATCAGGGCGTTTTTTTGTTTTCGGGGTCCCCTTTCGCCCTTAAGACACCGGCCTTGGATCAGGCCCCCTTCAATGCGCTTTATTATCCGTCAGGTGCGGTGGAGACCATCCGTCAGTCCGGGCTTGAAGGCAATGTGCTGGCGGATTTTCATTGGGGTGAGTACCTGATGTGGAATTTGTATCCTGAATGCAAAGTGGCTGTGGATGGCCGGTACGAAACCGTATACCCCGAGGGCGTGGTGCATGAGCATTTTTTGTGCTTTGAAAATCCCCAAGTGGGGCAAGAGGCCTTTTTCGCCTATTTGGAAAAGCATCCCACAAGTATGATAATTGCCACGGCTGGTGGCAGAGCACACTGGTTGCTGATGCAGGCGCCTGACTGGAGTCCGGTTTATCAGGACAGGGGATGTGTGTTGTTTATTAAAACAATAAACAGGGGCAAAGCCAGGGAGTTTTAGTCTTCGGCTAAATGCCGGATCAGCACCCGGTAATCTTCGTCTGTGACATCCAGGAATCTTACCGCTATTTCAAACTCCCCGACTTCTGGATTGTGGATAATCCTGACAACCTCGGCCACGCAGGAAATTGGATTGGAGGCCCTGGAAATGGTCACGCCGCTTTGATTGTCAATGGATTCCGGAGTGGTGATCCGGACATCCATGATGAGTTTGGCCCCAATTTCATAAGGTGTTGGAGAGTTGAAGCAAAGGCCGCTCACGCTGATGTCCTTGCCTTCGGCCTCCTGTTCCAATTTTTCTGAAACCGGAAAGACCTTCCCGTTGATATCCACGGATATCATTTTGGAAAACCGGGGGAAGCGCCTCCTGTCAGCGTTGAAATCGTCCATCATTCACTCCGTGGGGAGGGCCGGCTACGACCATCCTTTCATGTCAAATAGGTTGCCCCAATATGAATGATCATTGCAGGGGTATGAATATAAACATACTATAACCATGGCCTTTGGTACAAGGAATTGCTTTCAGGAATTGGCGCAAGCAAACGACCTTTGCGTTCGAGCCTTGACTTTGGGCGGAACTCGGTTTAATTATAGCTAAAATTAACATGTCCTCCCCCGTTGTTTTTGAGGGTATTTGTATCCGCAGTGAAAACAAACCGGGGCGTGGGCCAGAATTTTTTCCTTCCGGGACAAAACTAATGAAAAAGCCCAGAGCGCAAGAGGAAATCGATCAGGTCAAAAGGCACATATTGGATGAAGCCCTTGAAATCATAACGCAAAAAGGCTTTCCATCATTGACCATGCGGGCCATCGCCTCCGGCATAGGGATGACAGCGCCCAACATTTACAATTATTTTGCCGGGAAGGACGAGATATATATCACCCTTGTGATACAGGGTTTTGAAAAGCTGTACAAGGAACTCGTGGACGCTACGGAATCCGCAGAAGGCATCGTGGAAAAGGGCCGGGCTCTCATCAGGACCTATTTGGAATTCGGGATGGAAAACGCCAGCCATTACGATATTATGTTTACCCAGCCCACACCCAAATATAATGATTATGTGGGTACGCCCTTCCAGGATCTTTCGGCCATAGAGCTTAAGATATCCATGGATATCGTAGCCCTGATTGAAAAGGCCATCCGGAATGCCGAGGACAACCTGGACCAGGAGACGGTGTCCAACAGGCTGCTGGCATTTTGGAGCACGCTCCACGGCATGGTTAGCCTGCACAATTCCAAGGTGGCTGCCTATGTGGTCCCGGATGTAAAGGCCTCGTGCATAAAGATTACCGAAGAAATGATGGCCTTGTTTTTTCCCGGCTTGATGAGTACGGACGCATGAAACCCGGTCAATCGGCAAGGACTGGCATCTGTTTTTTTCTCCTTGTGTTGTGGCTTGTCCCCGCTTTTGCCATGGGACCCCGGCCTAAGGTGGAGGAAGCCAAAACAGGGATTGGAAAGGATTTTACCGAGCCGGTCACAGGCATGGAGTTCGTCTGGATTCCCGGGGGATCTTTTTTTATGGGGTGTGCGGACTGGACCGGGGATTGCGACCTGGATGAAGAACCGGTCCATACGGTTCAGTTGCAGGGATTCTGGATCGCCAAGACCGAAGTCACCCAGGGCCAGTGGAAAAAAATCATGGGGTTCAACCCGTCCCATTTTAACATGGGGGATAGTCACCCGGTTGAAAATGTGTCCTGGACCAACGCCAAAGAATTTGTTCGCAGGCTTGCCACAACCAATGATATGAAATATTGGTTCGAAATGCCCTCGGAAGCCCAATGGGAATATGTGTGCCGCAATGGGGGAAACAAGGAAATCTTCGCAGGCGCCCCCAATCCGCCGGATGTGGCTTGGTTTATGGAAAACAGCATGGACACAACCCATCCTGTGGCAACCAAGGCGCCCAACGCGCTTGGGATTTACGACATGTCCGGAAATGTGTGGGAGTGGTGCCGGGACCAATACGATGTGAAAGCCTATTCCAGCCACGAACCCAATGATCCTGTTTTTCGTGGAGAAGAGCCCTATCATGTGATTCGCGGAGGGGCTTTTAATTCCAACGCCTTTAACGTCCGGTGCGGAGTCCGCAATGACAGCGCCCCGGGAGACGCTTATTTCGACATTGGTTTTCGCCTGGTAAGAACCTATTAAACCCGTTTTGTGTATCAGGTTTTCCAGCCAGGAAAGACAAAAGAAAATATCGGAAATCCGTTGACCATGAAAATAGTTTTTGTCCCCATGCTCTTGTTTGGTCTTGTTCTGCTTCCTCCTCCAGGCCTGTGTGATTGCCAACAGGCGCGCACCATGGCCACCCAAGCCCGGGCCCTGTTCAAGGAACATCCCCGGGGAAGCCTGAAACTCCTCCATGAGGCAAACCAGCTTTGTCCCGATGATTATGCAATCCAATACAACCTGGGGCTGGCCTTGTATTTAACAGGCAGGCCCGGAGATGCCTACGAAACATGGTCCGGCCTGGCCCGGAACCATACGAACTCCCGGCTCCTGGTGAATCTGGGGTGGCTGGCCCTGGAGCTTGGCAATCCCGCAGAAGCCGAGCAATGGCGACAAAAGTCCGAGGAGCATAATCCTTCCGATCCCAATGCCGTGGCCTTGCAGGTGGAAATTCTCTTTGCCATGAACAAGCCCAAACAAGCCCTGGATATTGCGGCCCTGAACAAGGGACGGGTGCCCTTTAATATTTCCAGGGAACACCTGGAAAAGGTTACAGATGGCATCTGGCAGGCCTGCCAGGATGGGGACAAGTCCGAGGCCGCGGTCCAGTTGAAGGACGCTATCCGGGAGTATCCGGAGATAAAAAAGCTCCAGAGCGCCCGAGACCTCATGCGTATTTTGTTTTTCGACCGAAAAGTTGAAATGTCCGGGGCGGAGGAATAAGGCCATGAAAAAAGCCGGACTTTGTTTGTTTATGATGCTTTGCCTTGTACTGCCCGCCATGGCTGCAGAAGTGGGAATCAGCGTGGAATGGGAGCCTGTCCCCGGAGCGGAGTCCAGTTCCCTTCTTCCCCCTGACCCGGAAAAACCCGGGCAAACCTGGACCGAACCTTCCACGGGCATGGAATTTGTCTGGATTCCCCAAGGCTGCTACACCCAAGGCACACCCACCACGGAACGGGGCCGTTACCACGATGAGGGCGCCCAGCGGAAAGTGTGCGTGGACGGTTTTTGGATGGGTAAAACCGAGGTTACCAATCTACAGTTCCGGCATTTTCGTATTACCCATGACAGCCTCACCTTCAAGGGCCATTCCTTGAACGGAGACCAGCAACCGGTTGTTTATGTAAGCTGGCAGGAAGCCATGGCCTTTTGCGAGTGGCTGACTCAAAAAAACGGAGCCGAGCGCACCTTTACGCTTCCCACCGAAGGCCAGTGGGAATACGCCTGCCGCGCCGGTTCCACCACCTCCCGGTACTGGGGAAACAGCGCGGTTACCGCCTGTAATTTCGCCAATATGTCAGACCGCACCGCCCGGGAAGAATGGAAAAGCTGGACCCCCAACGAATGCGACGACGGCTACGCCGTATCCGCGCCCGTGGGTTCTTTTAAGCCCAATGCCTTTGGCTTGTACGACATGCTCGGCAATACCTGGGAATGGTGCCGGGACTGGAAAGGCAAATACCCTGAAAAGGACGAAACCAACCCCATGGGGCCGTCCTCGTCCGAATTGGGAAAAATCGTCAGGGGCGGAAGCTGGGACAATGCGGTCAACGGAATCCGTTCCGGCAACCGGAGTTACGCCACCATCGGGTTTGAACGCTATAATAACGGTTTTCGCGTGGTCCGCATCCGCTAAATCAACACAACTTTCCCGTTCCGGGTAAAACGCAGATTCCTTTTGACTGACTGCAATCAATACCTGTTTTATTGACCATTGACCGCAGGCCTGCCAATCTTAGGACGGGAATTCGAACGGAAACACACTGGTATGAAGGCCCTGATTTAGGCCGCTAATCGCCCAACGGCGCACAAGGGGTTTGGCGTGGCCGAGATGGTCCACATAGTCCTGGTAGGTCCAAAAATTTTTCATTATCGTCTCGCAGCATTTTTGCGTTCGAAAGGATATCCCCTGCAAATCCAGATAGGTAAGAAGGCTCAGACGAGGGGGTTTGTGCGCCTTGCCAAAGCCGAATCGGGCAAAACAGGAGGCTGCTTTTGCGGCCTCCTGAAAAATTTACTCCCACGCAGAGCACGGGAGCGAGATGATTAAAAAAGGGGAGCCAATCGGCTCCCCTTTTTAATATAACTTATCAAGATTTTAACGTTTTACGTTCCCCAAATATGGCTCAACAGTCATTTTCAGCTCACTTTTTTTATCAGTGAACCAATCTTCAATTGCCCAACGTTTTTCCTCTGCGGTATTAAATTTCACGTCGAACGCTTTAGGATTTTGTCCTTTCTTTAGATCCAGAACTCTTTGAAGATTCTGTGCTTGGGTCACAGCCTCATTTATAAGCATTTCCACTTCCGGCATTTCCATAGGACCAAGCTCCTCAATATCCTTCTCGAATTTATCAACTCTTTCCATGAGTTGCCTTGTGCCTTGGACAAATTTATGGCTATGCTTTGTCGAATAGTTTGAACAAAAATCAAGAAAATTCAATAGATATTGGTACCCTGACAACCTTGCTGGACGGAATATGGTTTGCCTGGACATATGGTTGGCTTCTTTGGATATCCCGTTCGCTTCATTTGCAATTTTATTGGCTTTTGCCGCTTCAACAGCACATCGACGGGAGTACAGGGCTCCAAGGATTGAAACCAGAAGCGCGCAAAAAGAAACGGCCATGGCCTTGTCCATAGAATCAAAAATATCCATGACGTTCACAATTCCTCCAATCCTATCTGCACCATGATAAAATTGTATGATTTCCGATTTGGGATCTTAAGAAAATGGAACCAGCAAGCAAACCTAAGCCGAAAAAACTTCACCGCCGCTGATTGTAAGGATAGTGTTCACAAACGCCCTTAATTCCGGGCAGGCGTCAACGGCGATTTTCAGATCGTTATCCCGCAGGATTCTACCGGCGTCCCGGGGTTTGACATAGCTGTCCCGGCATTTGCCGATTTCAAAAATGGACTTAATCCGATAGGCGGGCGGATTGTCGTGATTGATGGATTCCGGGTGGCCTGAAGGCGCTGATTGGTTATGTTTGGCAAGGCGTTGGATGGTGGGCCAATAAGGAAGCAGCCATGCCTCAAAATCATGTTGGGCTGCATGGGGATGGAAGCGTTCTTCATCTCCCACCCATTGACGCATCTTGTTCATAGCGTCTGTGGCGTCTTTGAATTCGACGGGCTTGGTTCCCGTATAAACGTCAGACAGGGCAATGACGTGGTCCGAGGGCTTGCGTTTGCCGCCAAGCAGGTTTTGTACCACCCGCTTCAATTTATCCCCCGTGGGAATGTGACCGTCATAGGGAACCGGGTCCAGGGCAGGCATCTGGCCCGCAAGTCTGGTTTTGAGGAATTCCCGGAGAAAGGGCATAAATGCTCTTTCCGTCCTGCCCTCCACGATAATGGAAATCTTCATGCGCGTCCCCCCATCCGGCCAAGCCTCCAAACCTCATCCAGAGTATATTCTTTCAACCATTCTTCCAGGTCCAGGGTGTCGGCCCAGTGTGCCTCGGCCAAGCCCTCCTCGTTCATATCCATGACAACCACTTCCTTGGGTTCAAGGAACCGAATCAGCCGATCCGAATGGGTGGCAACAATCACCTGGGTTCTTTGGGAGGCCTCCCGCATCAGGTCGGCAAGCAGGGACAGCAACTCAGGATGCAGGCTCACCTCGGGCTCATCTATCATGGTGATGGTGGAAAGCCCCGGGCTTTGCAAAAGGGATATAAGCCAGAGAAAACGGAGGGTTCCTTCCGAAAGTTGATGCATGAAAACCGGGTCCCTGAAATATTTCTCCCGCCATGTCATGGAAAGCATCCCAGCCGCCACCGGAGGAAAGCTCAGGGACTCAAAACCAGGGAACGCTGCCTTCAAGGTGTCTTCAATCATTTCATACCGGTCAGGATTGCTTTCCCGGAGGTTGTACAGAAATGGAATCAGATCCTCCCCGTTTTCCCCCGGAAAATTTGCTGGCTTCATCTGTTGGGGCAGCTTGACAGGAGCACGAAGGCCTACGTCCAATACATGATATTGAACTACGGAACTCAATACCTTCCGCAACTCTTCAGGCTGCTTGTACATCCTGGGGACCTGGGCCAGGGAGGTTTCCAGGGGATTGTGTTCCCAGTCAGGCCTCAACAGTCTCCCTGTTTCCGTATCAAAAAACCGAATGTCCGAATGCTCCGATTCTATATGTTTGAAAGGCTCTTCAAACCCGGTTTTTTGCTGAGTCAGCAACTCACTGGATATACTGTATGATTGCCCTTTGGGGTCCAGACTCAAATCGTACTTCAAAGGCTCATGTCCGGGGATATCCATCTTGGCCTGGAACCGAATCCCCCCCACGCTGCCACGGGTAAGGACATCGGCTATCCCGCCCATCTCGCTCAGCTTGCGGTTCATGGAGCCCTCCGCCGAGGCGGCAAGCAGGGATAGAGCTTCCAGGAAGGAAGTCTTTCCTACGCCATTGGCTCCAATCATCACCATCAAAGGGCGCATTTCCATGTCCAGGCTGTGCAACCGCCTGAAGCCTCCTATGCTGATCCGGCTAACCTTATGCATCCCCTAGACTCCTTGGCTTAAGAAAAATGTTATCCTAATGAATTACCACAACAATAATTGGTTTCAAACAGAAAAATTTTCGTTCCATTGTTCCTTAATGGACAAAACAGCGCTCATGGATACACTCCCGCGCAGAGCATGGGATCGAGATGATTAGAAAAGGGGAGCCGAAAGGTTCCCCTTTTTAGTTTCCGTGATTCTACTATTCAAACTTATGCTACTTTACGCCAATAATCAGGACTTCTTTTTCCTGGCCTGCTGGATGTACATGGGATCATCAAAATCCAGGGTCTCGGGGTCCATCATCCATTGGAATTCCCCCCGGGCTTCCGCTGCGTTCAAAGTGTCGAGATACCGGGCGTAATTGGCCGGAGCAAGCTGCACCAACTTAGACCAGTCCGCCTCAATGGCGCATTCCGGGCACGACTTGGCGCACATAAAACAATAAATGCACGGCTCTTGAATTCTGGGAGGATCGGCGGAAATATCAATCCCGTCCACCGGGCACAGTTCCTCGCACAGCCCGCATTCAATGCAATTATCCTGGTTGATGGAAAATTTGGGCATGGCCTTGGCCAGGACTTCCCGGTTGAGCACGGCGGCTTCCTTTTTCGACCAGTCAGGAGCGTATGTCAAAGCCGGAGGGTCGATCAGGTCCTTTTGCCCCCCAGCTATGGCCACGCTGTTCCTGGCCATCCTTTTCCCAAAGTCACAGGCAAGGTCCAGGTCTTTTTCCAAAGGATGCCCGGTGGTCACCGTGGGATGGGGGTAAAATGGCAAAAAGGCGTCGGCGTAAACATGGGTGGAGCCGATGACCTCTATCCCCTTGGCGGTCAGCTTGTTCGCCATGGAAACCAGGGTCGTGCCCATTTCCGACCCATGGGAGGCAAAAACAAACCAGCGCTTTCCCGCGAGGTTGGGCAGGGCCTCTATAAAATCAGCCACATTAAAAGGCTCTTTGTAAAAAAAAGCGGGGCAACCCAGGCCCACCAAGTCGTAACCCTCAAAAGCCATCCCCTGTGCTTCGTGCAGGGTGACCAACTCACAGATTCCCCATTCCTCAGCAACGCCTTCCTGAATCCTTTTGGCCAACTTCATGGTGTTGCCGGTCTGTGAAAAAACAACAAGCAGCGCTTTCATCTCCGGGTCCTCCTTTGACAAAGGTTGGAAAGCCTCGAAACTCCGGGTTTACGCCTTGCCTACCGCCTCACGCCATTTGGCCAGGATTTCCTCGCGTTGGTCCTCTTTCATTTTCGGCTCGAACACCCGGTCTTCTTTCCACGATGCGCGGATATCCTCCACCCCGGAAAACAACCCGGCGCCCAGGCCTGCCAAAAACGCCGCGCCTAAAGCCGTGGTTTCCACCAGCTTGGGCCGGACAATGGTGCAGCCCAGAAAATCCGCCTGCATTTGCATGAGCAGGTTATTGGCGCAAGCCCCGCCGTCCACTTTGAGGGCCTTGATCTCCCTGCCGCTTTCATGCTCCATGAGCTTCAGGATATCCACGTTCTGGAGGGCGATGCCTTCCAGGGTGGCCCGGGCGATGTGGGCGCGGGAGGTGCCCCGGGTCAGGCCGGTGATAATCCCCCGGGCTTCGGGCCTCCAGTGGGGAGCGCCCAGGCCCACAAAGGCAGGCACCACAATCACCCCTTCCGAATCGGGCACGCTGGCTGCCAGGGCTTCCACCTGGGAGGCGCTTTCGATGAATCCCAGGCTGTCCCGCAGCCACTGCACCGCAGCGCCGGCTATAAAGGCGGAACCCTCCGAGGCGTATTGCATGGTCCCGTCCAGGTTCCAGGCGATGGTTCCTAACAGGCCGCCTGTGCCAATGGCCGGTGTATCGCCCGTGTTCATCAGGAGAAAAGCCCCGGTGCCATAAGTGCACTTGGCTTCCCCGGGCGAAAAGCAGGCTTGCCCGAACAAGGCCGCCTGTTGATCCCCTGCCATGCCGCTGACCGGAATGCCGTCCGCCAGGCCGGGTACGCCTTTGGTGTAACCATACACTTCAGCCGAACCGACTATCTTAGGCAGGATGGACTGGGGAACGTCCAGGATGGAGCAGAGCTCCGGGTCCCAGCATCCCTTGTGGATGTCCATGAGCAGGGTCCGGGATGCATTGGAAACATCCGTCACATGGCTTTGTCGGTTGGTCAGGCGATAGACCAAATAGGAGTCCACCGTGCCTGCGGCGACTTTTCCGGCCAGGGCCGACTCCCGAAGGCCCGCCACATGGTCCAGTATCCATTTGTATTTGGTGCCGGAAAAATAGGGGTCCAGGACCAAACCGGTTTTTTGCCGGAACAGGTCCTCGTGTCCGGCTGCTTTCAGTTTTTGGCAGATGTCCGCAGTTCTCCGGCATTGCCACACAATGGCGTTATGCAAGGGACGGCCTGTCTGCCTATCCCAGATGATGGAGGTTTCCCGCTGGTTGGTGATGCCAATGGCCTTGATGGCCGGGCTTTCCATGCCCCATTCCTTCAGGGCGTCGGCAATGGCGCCCGTCACGGAATTCCAGATGTCTCCGGGATCGTGTTCCACCCAGCCCGGTTTGGGGTAAATCTGGCGGAACTCCCGGTATCCCCGGGAAACAAGATTAAGCTCCCCGTCCAGGAGCAATACGGTGGAACCGGTGGTTCCCTGGTCTATGGCAAGTATGTAATCGCTCATGCCCCCCCCTGCAAAAGGTTGATGGTTCTTGATGATTTACTATGCCCTAACAGGCGGGTCAGATCAAGGGGGCGAGGCCTTTTGCAGGGGTTTGCCGGGAGTAAATAACCCAATCATCCAAAGGCCAGTCTAAACCCTGTCGGCTGTTTCGGGAATAAAAACCTCGACAATGCCAAGACAGATGATTAATATAATGAGAGAAAATGAAAAAAAATATTAGAAGTTCCAATTGTTCCAATAGTTGTCTTTGAAAGGATACCATGACCCGCCTTAAAAAAGCACTGTGCCTGCTCGTCTTTGTGTTGACGCTCGGCCCCCTGGCAACCCCCTGTCTGGCCCTTTCCGTTTCAGAGGAAAAGGAACTGGGGGAGAAATACATGGACTACCTCCAGCAGCACATGCAGTTCATCGAGGACCCGGTTATTGTGGAGCCGGTCCGGAGAATCGGGGCGATACTGCTGCAAGGCGTTCCTGCCCAGCCCTTTGAGTTCCGTTTTTTTGTGGCTAACGAAAGCGTTTACAATGCATTTGCAGGTCCTGGCGGATTTGTGGTGATCAATGCCGGGCTCATCGAAGCCCTGACCAACGAGGATCAGTTGGCGGGAATCATGGCCCATGAAATCGCCCATGTCACCTGCCGCCATATTTCGGAGAAGATAGATAAAAACAAAAAGGTCTCGGCGGCTTCGGCCGTGGGCATGATAGCCAGCCTCATAGCCGGGTTTCCCGCAGGAGCCGTGCTTTCCTCGGCAGGCGCCACCAGCACCATGCTGGCGTACAGCAGGGCCGACGAATCCCAGGCCGATGAAATTGGCGTACAATACCTTCTCAAGGCTGGATACAGCGGCCAGGGCCTTGTGGAAGCCATGCAGGTCATGCGCTCCAAAACATGGTTTGGCAAGGATCAGATCCCGGACTATCTTTCCACCCATCCGGCTGTGGAGGACCGCTTTGTCAACCTCAACACGTGGCTCCAGGCCAATCCCCAAGCCCAACATGTGAAACGGCAGATCGACCCTTACCCCTACAACAAAATGAGAATCAGGCTGTCGGCTCTTTATGGCGACCCGGATTTTGCCCTGGATAAACTCGCCAAATCCGTGCAGAACAATCCCGACCTCCCCCTGCTGCACTACGGATACGGCACCATCCTTGCCCGGACAAACAACCGCAGCCTGGCTGTGGAAGAACTGAAAAAGGCTCTCGCCCTGTCGCCATTCGATCCCGATATCCTGACGGAACTCGGTAAAGCCCAGTTTGAGGCTGGTCAGGTTTCTGAGGCCCTGGCCTCGCTCACTAGCGCGACGGAGGCCGCCCCCAGGGGCGTCTCGGGATTTTTATGGCTGGGCAGGGTGCAAATGGAATCCGGGAACCTGGAAAACGCAGCCCGATCCCTGGAAAAAGCCAGGGAGATAAACAACAAAGACGACGATATATACTACTACCTGGGCCAAGTTTACGGACGTATGAATACCCTGGATAAAGCCCATTATTTTCTGGGCGTTTATCACATGAGGCGGCACGACACACGGAACGCCGACTTTCACCTGAAAAAGGCCCTAAGCCTTGCCGCGAACAACCCGGAGCTTGAAGAAAAAATTAAAAATGCCTTGGAAAAAATGGCAGACCGGGGGGGCAAGAAAAAAGGCAAGGACGGTGACAACAAGGATAAGGATCAGGAAAAAGACCCGGATGCATCCTTTAATCCCCTGTACGGCTGGGGCTCCTCAATCACATGGCGTGTGGAAGAGCGCCAGAAGACAGGGTTCGGCCCCATAGACTGGCGCTCCAAGGAATTCAAGTAAGCCGGGAACGGCCCCAAACAAAACAGATTGCGGCCAATATCCTGTCACATGGACACGATCGCCCCAATCTGACGGACCGACTCCTCCATGAAAAATTTGCTGTCTATGGTCAGGGAAATGGCGTCGGCAGGGCAGGCCTCAACGCAGCGTCCGCACCCGCGGCATGCATCCTGATCGATTGCCGCTTTGCCGTCCTCCATGGAAATGGCTCCCATAATGCACATGTTCTCCGTGCATGTGCCGCATCCCACGCAATCGTCCTCCCGGACAAACACTTCCACTCCCGGCGCCCTCACCAGCTTTTCGCCGAATATTTTGTGGGAGTGGGGTATGATCCGCGTGATGCAGCAGCACGGGCAGCAGTTGCAGATTGTTAGGAGCTTTTCACCCGGACCTATGCCAAGCCACACCGTGTCCAGCTTGCTTTTGCCCACCACATGGACCAGCCCTGCTTCCTCGCATTTTTGGATATGTTCCTTGGCTTCTGCCTTGGATACGGCGCGGCCCCATTCCGGGTTGATCCCCCGGGCCGCCTCGCCCATAAAGATGCATCCCAGGTCCCTGGGGTAATCGTGGCAGGGCATGTAGGTTCGGCATAAACAAAAATTCATGATCACATGGTAGTCCATGCTGTCGATGAGCTGGTCCGCCAATTCCGTGGGCAGAGCCATCTGGCCGGGCTGATCCACCTCCTGGCCCACCGCCACCGTCTTGTTTCGGGGGAGAATAATCAGGTGATCCCCCTGGAAAAACATAAACTCGATGATTTGCCGAAGGCCCGGGACTTTGGTCAGCCAGGCCCAACGCATATCCCTTGGAAAAGTTTTGTCTACAAGCGTAAGCATCCAACGCGATCTGGACATGGTTTTTTCCTCCCTTTCCCCAATATCGGGAACCCCCCAAAAAAAATGTGAGAATAAGAGTTTCGCCACGGTCCACTTTCTCCTTTAGAAGAGTGAACGGCGCGGCAGAGGCAGACGGTTTTCATCCCAAATATTCGTCCAAGGCCTTTTTCGAAAGTTTGGGATTGTCTGATTTTCAGTGGAGATGTTGCTGCTTTAATATCATGGTATGATTGAATTTAAAATGCTTTTTTGCCTTTGGCCGGGTTAGTACCCCAAACAGGCCCGGATGGACGGGTGCGGGTTTCTTCTTGCGCTTGAAGGTTTTTCAGGCCCTTCATTTCCGTTACGATGCGGGTAAGGAACCCCGCAAAGGACTTCAACACGAACCAAAATGTTTGCATGGTCTGCCCGCCCCACCCGCCTTACAATGAATGTAGCCGTTCGCCCTTTGACCGTACCCACAAAGCCTGAAACAGACACTTTGGGCGGAATCATCACCAGAAGGTGAACATGGTCTATCTGCACATTCAGCTCTATGATTTCCAACCCTTGCTGGGCGGAAAACGCCCGGACGCAGTTTTCCACCTCATCGGCAATCTTGCCCTTGAGTATTTTGTAACGATACTTGGGCGTCCATACTATGTGATACTGGCAATGCCAAATTGTTTGTGATAACTTCTTGAATCGACTCATTTGTTACTCCTTGGCTACAGTTGTGGGGACAACTCGGCCTCGGTTGTAGCAAATGAGTCGTTCAGATGGCAAAGCCACTGCACTCTGACCTTGCTCAGAGAGCAAGGTTTTTTATGTTGGAATAAAGGCAGCATCCCCGCAGCCCAGGCGTACATCAGACGCATACCCTTAACCACCTGATACACGAATCCTCCTGTAAACAAAGCCCCAAGCGAAAAGACCCGCTGCCAGCCATGTGTACAAATACCTAAAAAAATTATAAAAATTACCAACATAACGGGACGTTGACCCTAAAGGCAATCTATTCTTGACTTGTACAAAGCGTCAATGTATCTTTGCACAATTACTACCGTTATGCCTGGGGGGGGATGCAATTCCCCAAGATTTGCGCCAAATGCGTCGCCTTCGTATCAGGCGCGAATCTATCGTAGTTCAATCAAGACATTACTGACTTTTACCAAATACATATGTGTTTGTTGGCGTTCACCAACCCTGGAAGAACTGGGCGCGGAGCATGGAGCCTTCGCCATCATGCCGTCTATAATGGCAGGGCTTCTTGATTATTGGCAGGAGTTTACTGTTCAACCATCCAATGACAGGAGATGTTATGGAAAGAAAATGTAAAAATGGTTTTGGGACAATGGTGGTGTGTCTTATCTTTTTGCTATGGGGCGTTGGGATTGCAAGCGCCCTGGAATTTGAACACCAGATGTTCATGGATTCAGGATATGAGTCCATGAATTTGCAAGGAGTTAGCGATGCAGGGCTCATTGTGGGGTTTACCGAGATTGGCGGTATCACAATGGAAAATGAGGTGATCAGCGCCTTTTCTTTGCCCTCGCTGGCGGATCAGGCTTCAACACGCCCCATGGATATAACCAACAGCGGTGAATTCATTGCTGGCTATTACGTGGACAGCGCTACAGATCCCAACTTCGAGTACGGATTTATTTACGATACGGGACTATTTACCACCCAAACGGTCACCCGTTCCGGACAACGAACCATAATCAACGGCATAAATGATAGCGGCAAATATGTCGGAGTAACCATCCCGGTGACTGGAACTGAACTGATTTCCACTGGTACGGTGCTGGAAAGTTTCTTTTGGGACGGGACCACTTATAGGGATGTGAGTTTCCCGGATGACATCAATCGCGTGGTTAGCCAGACCATTGCTTTTGATATCAATGATAATAACATTATTGTGGGGTCATACCAGGATGGGGATGGTTGGCACGGATTCATGCTTATTGCAGATGCAGATCCCTGGCAATTTATAGGTCCCCTGGATTACTTATCCCATAATGCGCGGTGTGACACTTGGGTTACGGGAGCAAGCAACAATAATCTTGCGTCGGGTTATACCCGGCTTGGGAAGGAAGCTAAGGGCCTGGAACATGTGGCGGAATACTTGTGCGGCACGTTGCCAAACGCCTATTCCAGCTATCTTGCAGGCCTAATCGTCGATCCAGAAGGAAATGGGGTCGTTTTGGAAATTGGACAAGATACCCGTATTCATGCAATTGGCAACGACGGCAAGATCCTTGTAGGAACGGGCCAAAACGGTCCCTGTATCGCAAGTATAAGCACAGTTGATTTTGCCGATGGGCCTGATAGTCCTGCCCAGACAGCCGATTCTCCTGATCGCACCAGCTATGGATTGGCTGAAATTCCAACTCCCAACGTGATTCCGGAGGGGGGCGAGAGTGGCGGCGAATCCGGTGCTTTTTTCATGCCAAGGGAAATCAACAACCAGGGGATAGTTGTGGGAGGCATGTCCGATCCCGTGTCTAACACCCATTATTTAAGGCCTTTTGTTTGGGAGGGAAGCGGTGACCCGGTCCTGCTGTTTCCTGAGTATGACACCGGAGTTGCGACGGATATCAATGATCATGGCATTGTGGCTGGACTGGCAATGCAGGGGGATGAGGATCATTTTGCACAATTTGGTTACACCCCGTTTTCCGGCCCCATTACCGGGACCATGAGTGTGGAATATGAATCCAGTACGGGATTTATGACGTTTGGGAACCCGTTCTATATTGCTAACAGGGTGCTCATAAACAACCAGGGTGAAATGGCCAGCAGCATGGGAATGCCCGGATCTTTGTGGGAGAGAGGCCGTTTATTGGAGACCATTGCCGGTTTTAATGGCGGTGTCTATAACTCCGCTGCGGACCTGAATGAGTACGGACAGGTAGTGGGAACGGGCATAAATACAATTTTTCTATTAACATTCGGCGCGGAAGGCGTCATTTGGGATAAGGATGATCCTCCGGCCAGGACTATGAAATATGAGAACTATGTATGCATGCCCACGGGAATAAACAACAGTGGTCTGGTTTGCGGAACAATGATTGAGTGGGCGGTTACTCAGGAGACCAGTCGGGCCTTTGTTCGCGAACCTGGTGGAACTCCAACCCCGTTAAACCCGTTGCCCGGATATTCCTATGCCATAGCCACCGATGTGAATGACGATGGAGAAATCGTGGGTTATGCCTATAATGACACGAACTTCATGAATTGGCATCTGGTTATGTGGCAGAGAGCCGACGGAGCCTACAACAATAACCCGGTGAACCTGGACCTTGTTATGGGCGCGGAACACAATTTTGTTCCGGCGGCATACTCTCCGCTCCAAACGGAGCAGGTACTGACCACCACAGAATTGCTCCTTGAGCAGATGGCGCATGACGTGGTGGGCGTTATATGGAGCGCGTATCACCCAAAAATCAACAACAACGGCCAGATTGTCACTATGGCTTACAAATCAGACGGAATTCCCGTCGGAGTGGTCTTGACGCCTGAAGAAGGGTGCCTGGAAAACGACAACGGCGACCTGGACGTGATGGGCCAGCCCTACTGCACCGGCGGAACCCTGGACGTGCCTATCAGGATTAAGGACGCCCCCAATGTGGTGGATGCCCTGGGTTTTGAAGTCACTTTTGATCCTGCAATCCTCCAGTTTGACAGCGTGATCACGGACGTTATCGGCATTGACGGTGAAATCCTGGGGACCTTTGACTACTGGGATGCCAATTTGGTGGCCCCTGGCGTGGTGCGTATAGGCGCCTACACCCTTGGTAACGCAATCCAGTCGGGCGCTGATGGCATCCTGGCCTTTATCCGTTTCACGCCCATAACCGCCCAGGTGACACGGGTGGGGCTCCAAAACCTCATCGACGACCTGGAGGGCTGGACCGCCACGCCGGGCTGCCTGACCAGGGCTGACGGAGACATCAACCTGGATGGCGATGTGTCGCCTTCCGACGCCCTGTGCGCCCTGGAAAAAGCCACGCTGGTGTGCGACACAACCTGCAGCCCCTGCGAAAGCACGCCCTGCGACGTGAACATGGACTGCGACTGCACGGCCGCAGACAGCATGTGCATGCTGAATAAATACCTTGAATTACCCAGTTGCCTGGATGATGTGTTATAGATCAGGTTGATTCAGCGATAAAACCGGGCGGCAGGGGCTTTTTCAAGCCCCTGCCGCCCGGTCCTTCAGCAAAAAGGCCTTGATCATGAAAATTATTGCCCGATACGCTGTCCTACTGCTTCTTTGTGCAGTCTCTTTCTGTCATGCAGGAGGTCTTGCCATTGACTCCCTCCATGGGAGGCAGGGAGGCACGGTTTCATTCACCGTGTCTGTGGATAGCGCACCCAATGATGTCAAGGCGCTGATCATGGATATCAAGTATGATCCTGCGGCGCTTACCTATGCGGGATATAAGCGCGGGCCGCTGGGGGATTCGGGATATCCCATGATGATTGTAAACGAATACCAGCCAGGAATTATCCGGGTTGGAGCCGTGGACCCCATGGAGTTGGGGATAGCCCAGGGGGATGCCGGAGCCTTCCTTCACCTGACCTTCCGGATAACCGGAGACCGGGATAGCCCTATTTCTTTTGGGGTTCTCAAAGACGACTTGGCAGGGTGGCGCGCCAGCCCGGGGTATCTTACCCGGGACGACCTGACCGAGGAACCCGAGGTTGAGGAAGAGGAAACCCAAACGGAATCGGACACCCAAAACAACAGCAGAAAACAAGACGAGGCTGATCAGCAGGACGCTGGACAGAATGATTCGACTTCCGGAGGCGGCGGCGCAATTTCCAGTGCGGCGGCTCCGGAGCAGGACGAAACCGGTGAAGAGAGTACAAACGACCCGGCGAGCACTGTGGATCGGGCATCCGTAACATCGGTTGTTGCCGGGAAAGGCTTCGGACGGGTGGAAGATGCCTCCACGCCATCCAAGGACGCAATCTCTCCTGACGCAGAGAGAAACGCACCAGAGAATTTTGTACCCATAAAGGACAAAATCGCCGAAATCAACAGCTTCCGGAATGGCAACCCTTCTGTAAGCCAACCGGGCGGCATGTTCAATAAGTCGGATTCTGCAGGTTCTTTGATTTCCCGAAAACCCCGGGCTTTTCCCGGGAGGGGTTCTCAATCTTCCAGTACTTCAGACGACTTGAATCGCCCCCCTGTATCCGGAATGTCCGGCATCTCGGACTGGATGCCTTCCTTGGTGGTAACGCTTCTGGTGGTTGTTCTGGTGTTGGTTATTGTGCTGATTGCAGTCTTGTCCGCCATTCTTTTTATGTTGGTCCTGATTTATCGGAAGCTCCGGTTCCTGGAAAAATCTGGCAGCCTGGTGGTGCAGGGGCCGGTTTTCACATGGTCCAATCCCGGAAAGGAATTGCATCCTGCGTCTCGGGAGCATGATGCCAGTTAGCAGGTATCCCAAAAAGTCGATGGTCCGCAAAGGATTCCATCAATAGTTGCTCATACATGGTTTGAGTGTGTTTAGGAGAAAACAATGAAAACGTTTTATCAATGGATTCTTTCAGTCTTGTTGATCATACTTGTGACCGGGTGCCAAAGCCTTTCAGCCGGTAGCCAGCCTCGGGCCGAAGCGTCCCCGGCATCTGTCTTGGAGAAACCCGTCGTCCAAACGGCGGCGCCCGCCAAGGCTGCCTCCAGCCTTCTGCGTCCCGAAGAAAATAAAAAGCAGCTAATCCCTGGAACTTCACTGACTGCGACGTTGGGGGTTCAAAACGCCCCATCCGGCGTTCGGGCAATGGGCTATGAGATTTGGTTCAACCCGGCTGTTCTAAAATTTGAAAAGTATGAACGGACAGGGCTTATGAACAAGGGATTCGCCATGTTTGGCGCCAATGTGGTTAAGCCCGGAAAACTGCGTATGGGCGGCATTGAAGCAGGAATCACGCCTTTGGCCACCGGGGCAAATGGAGACCTTTTTATCCTGCACTTCAAGGTGATCGGCCAGGGGACGCCGGATTTTGGTTTCAGGAATTTCAAGGATGATATTCAGGATTGGCCCAGCCTGGTTTCCTCTTGCGATGCAGAGGATGGGTTTTCCGGCATGGTGCTGTGCCCGGGGCAAACGTTATAGGAAATTTATCCGGCGGGAATCCTTTCCGGAAACTCGCCGTCCCAAAAAACATTGAGCGTTTTTCTGCTGACGTCCATCATCATGAAGTGGAAGGCTGTGGGCGATCAGCCTTCTTTGCCCAAACGGCCATACACAAGCAGAATATCTGTTGCCATTTCCATTCACACATCCTTCCGGGAATCTCTTTGGAACGCCAGGCGTTCGATTTGGATTCTTCTTTCCGATGCCACACAATGCCTTCTTGGAATAAATCCTCACTAACTTGGATGTCCTCAGCAGCCATCGTATAAGCCGTCAATGGGCGCGGGACGCCAATTTGGGTAAATGATTTGGAACATAATTTGCATGGCAAGAGAACACTTAATAGTGTACATTTTCCAGTATGTTCTCCACACAAGGATGGGCTGGTTCAGTTTGTCAGAAAATCCCTGGCATCGTAAAAGTAATGAGCGACTTCTTAAGACCATAGACGGAAAAGCGACCATGACTATTCATTCCAAGTTTTCTTCCACGCAATACCCCATCTCCTTTGCCATCTTTTTGACGTTTCTGGCCCTTTTCCTTTTTTGGGGGGATTCCGTCTGCGCGGCTGAATTCCCCTTGAACAGGACACCGATCATCACCTCCGGCTCTGAAATCGACTATCCTCCTTTTTGTTCGGTCGATGAGGACGGCCGGGCCATGGGTTTTTCAGTAGAGCTTATGCGAGCAGCGCTTAAATCCATGGGGCGCGATGTCACATTTCGAACCGGGCCATGGGCTGAGGTTAAACAGTGGCTGGAACAGGGTGAGGTCCAGGCTCTGCCTCTTGTTGGCCGAACTCCTGAGCGGGAAGATATTTTTGATTTCACCTTCCCGTACATGTCGCTTCATGGGGCCATTGTGGTTCGAAAAGATTCGACTGACATCCGGGACATGAAGGACCTGAAAGGGCGCGAGGTCGCTGTCATGAAAGGCGACAACGCCGAAGAATTTTTACGGAGAAAAAACCTTGGAATCAATATCCATACCACGGATACGTTTCAAAAAGCGCTTGACGATCTTTCTCAAGGCCGTTACGACGCCGTGGTTATTCAGCGGCTTGTGGCACTGCGCCTCATCCAGGAAACCGGGCTTACCAACCTGCAAATTGTCAACCAACCCATTGTTGAATTCCGCCAGGATTGGAGCTTTGCCGTCAAGGAAGGCGACCGGGACACCCTGGCGCTCCTGAACGAGGGACTTGCCCTGGTCATGGCGGACGGAACCTACCGCCACCTCCACGCCAAATGGTTTGCCGCTTTGGAGCTGCACACTAATCGCCGAATAATAGTAGGAGGGGATTACAACTACCCACCCTATGAATTCCTGGATGAAAACGGACAACCTGCCGGTTTCAATGTGGATTTAACGCGGGCCATAGCCCGGGAGATGGGCCTGGATATAGAGATTCGTTTGGGTCCCTGGTCGGAAGCCGTGGAAGAGCTTGAAAATGGCCGGATAGACGCTTTGCAAGGCATGTTTTACTCCACGGAAAGAGACCTGAAATTCGACTTCACACCTCCGCATACCATGAACCATTATGTCAGCGCTGTGCGCAAAGGGGAAGGCGCTCCTCCGGCGACAATGGAGAAATTGAAGGACAAACGCATCGTCATCCAAAAGGGCGACATAATATATGACTATGCATTAAAACATGGGCTTACAGACCAACTGTCTCTCGTCGAAACCCAGGAAGACGCACTGAAGGCTGTGGCCGAGGGGAAGTACTATTGTGCGCTGTCGTCTAGAGTTACTGCACTCTACTTAATCAAAAAAAACAAATGGACGAGTCTGGACTTGGGACATCGTCCGCTTCTGTCCACGGAATATTGCTATGCCGTACCCAACAACCATAAGGCTCTTCTGGCGCAGTTCAGCGAAGGGTTGAAGATTCTCGAAGAAACCGGCGAATACCGGCGTATCCATAATAAGTGGCTTGGAATCTATGAGGAATCGCATACCAACCTTTCCACTATTCTTCGTTATGTGGCCATGGCCGCCGTCCCGTTGTTTCTGCTGGTCTTGGCCTCGTTCCTGTGGTCCTGGTCTTTACGCAAGCAGGTTGCTGTCAGAACAGCGGAACTGATAGAAACCCAGGCCCTTTTAGGAGCGGCCATGGACAACAGCCAAGCAGGTATCGCCATTGCGGAAGCCCCCGGGGGCGCCCTGCGCTATGTGAACGACGCGGGCCTGCTTATCCGTGGCGGCACACGGGAAAGCATGGTGAACGGGGTTGGAATCGATCAGTATGTGGCAAGCTGGAATCTCTTGGATCTTGACGGCAGGCCATTGGCGGCCGATGAAGTACCCCTGGCGCGAGCCATCCAGTTTGGCGAGACATGCAGTCGCGAATTTATCATTCGCCGCATGGAAAATGACGACCGCATCGTGTGGGCCAATGCTTCCCCCGTCACCAATACGGAGGGAAACGTCACCGCCGGGATTGTTGTTTTCCTCGACATCACCGAACGCAAACGGGCTGAAGAAGAACTGCGGCAAAGGGAATCCCAATACAACGCCATCGTGGAAAATTCCGGCGACTATATTATGCGCTATGACAGGAACCACCGGCATATTTTCGCCAATCACAAAGCAATTGAATCTACAGGGCTACCTCCCGCACAGTTTCTGGGCAAGACCTATCGGGAAATGGGTTTTCCCGGCCATTTGTGTGAGTTGTGGGAAAAAAATATCGACGAGGTTTTTGCAACCGGGGAAGTACGGCTAATTGAGTTCGACATAGAATCGCATGATGGCTGGATTACGCTTGAACTTCAAATGAACCCCGAGTTCGGCGAGGGCGGGGTGGTGCAGTCCGTCATCGGGGTTTCCCGGGATATCACGGAACGAAAGGGCGCACAACGGGAGGACCGGCTCAACAAAATGCGGCTGGAAATCATTCATATTGTCCAAAATATGGTCGATGCCTCGGAAAAGGAAATCTGTGATATTATTCTGGAAAAGATGGTTGCTCTATTGGATAGCGAAATAGGGTTTTTGGGATTCATTACAGACGACGAGCAGGTCATGCATATTCATGCGTGGTCTTCGGCGGCCATGGAAAAATGCGCCATCCAAGACAAACCCATCACTTTTCCCATTGATCAGGCCGGCCTTTGGGGAGAGCCGGTACGCAATCGAAAAGCAATTATCTTTAATGATTACAGCGCTCCGCACCCGGCCAAGAAAGGATATCCAGAAGGGCATATTGCGGTTTCCCGATTCATGTCTGTTCCGGTGTTCGACGGAGGCCGCATTGTGCTGGTTGCAGCGGTGTCCAATAAGCTCAATCCATATAATGAGGCCGATCTTAACCAACTGAGTCTGCTGATGAGCGGTGCGTGGGAACAGATTCAACGCAGGCGGATGGAAAAGGAAAAGGAATTCCTCATTGTTCAACTACAAAAGGCGCAAAGGATGGAATCCATCGGCAATCTGGCCGGGGGCATTGCCCATGACTTCAACAATCTGTTATCCCCAATCGTGGGTATGTCGGAACTGCTTTTGGAAGATCTGCCCGAAGGCAGCAATGAACATGAGAACGCACGGGAAATTTTTATAGCAGGAAAAAGAGCCAGCGATCTGGTTAAACAGATTCTCGCATTCAGTCGCCAATCAGAGCAGACAAAAATACCGGTCAGGGTTCAACAGGTCCTGAAGGAAGTTCTCAAACTGAGCCGGTCCACCATCCCATCGGACATTGACATCTCTCACGACATCCAAATGGATTGCGGCTTGGTAATGGCGGACCCGACGCAAATCCACCAGATTGTCATGAATCTGATCACCAACGCCTATCATGCCATGGACCAGCACGGCGGAAAAATTGACGTGGAGCTGAAGGAAACGGTTTTGGAGGCCGAGGATGTGTCGGGCAGCCCTCTTGCGCCCGGCAAATATGCGGTGATGCGGATTTCCGACACGGGCTCGGGCATTGATCCGGGCATAATGGACCAAATCTTTGAGCCGTATTTTACCACCAAGGCCCAGGGCAAGGGTACGGGCCTGGGGCTTGCCGTGGCCTACGGCATCATCAAGGAGCATAACGGGGATGTGAGGGTTTACAGCGAAGTGGGAAAAGGGACCACCTTCACTATTTATCTGCCATTGATGGAAAAAACTATCGCATCAATACCAATTGAACTCATCAGAGATGATCCCAAAGGCAACGAGCGTATTCTGCTGGTTGACGATGAAGAACCCGTTGTCCGCCTGGAAAAACAAATGCTGGAACGCCTGGGGTATCATGTCACAGAGCGCACGAGCAGTTCCGATGCCCTCAAGGCTTTCCAGGCAAATCCCTCGGCTTTTGATTTGGTGATTTCCGACATGACCATGCCTCACATGACCGGAGACCTGCTTGCCCTGAAGTTGATTTCCATAAGGCCTGACATTCCCATTATTATTTGCACGGGTTTCAGCGAAAGGATCAATAAGGAAAACGCGGAAGCCGCCGGAATCAAAGGGCTGCTGATGAAGCCCATCATCAGATCCGAAATGGCGCAAATGATCAGGAGTGTGCTGGACGAGGCAAAAGGCTTATCTCTATCCCGTTTTTCCATAAGATAGGTGTTTGCCATTGAGCATGGTGGAAATTGTCAGGCTCCCGAGTTTTCATTTTGCCGCAATCCCTCTGCCAAGGGATAATTGCTACTCGGAAACCTGGTTGACGCCCGCGTGACGGCTGCGGTACATGAGTTCGTCGGCCCGTTGGAGCAGTCTTTCCACGGTGTCGTCTGACTGGGCGATGACCCCGCCTATGGAATTGGTCACGTTCACCACCTTGCCCCGATCCACAGGGTCCAGGTGGACCTTGGTGTTGGCCACCAGCCGCTCCACCTTTTGGGCGACCCTGCCCAGAGTTTGCTTGTCCACATTGGCCAGGATGATCAAAAACTCGTCATCCCCCCACCTGGAAATAAAATCCGAGGTGCGCAGGTTGCCTTCCAGGGTCTTGCCAATGGCCTTGAGCACATTGTCCCCCACGGCCCGCCCGTACAGGGTGTTGACCTGTTTCAAATCATCCACATCGCAAAAAAGGATGCCAAAGGGCCATCCGTAGCGGGAAAACTCGTTGAGTTTGGCGGCCATGCGGATTTCGGCGAATCGTCGGTTGGCCAGGTTGGTGAGGGGGTCCACCAGGGAAAGGCGGCGCAGGTGGTCGGCCTTGTCCCGTTCGCACATGAGGGGCGTGGTGTCATGGAAGACCTCCACAGCCCCCACAATGGCCCCGTTGGCGTCCCGAAAAGGGATAAACCGGGCCACGGCGGGCACCAGGTGTCCGTCCTTATGGTGGTACGACACGGCCACTTCCCGGGCCTTGCCGTCCTGCATGGTCTTTTGGGCGGGGCACGAGCCTGTGCCGCACAGGTTATGGCCCCATCGGTCCACATGCATGATGATGTTGTGAGAGCATGTTTTACCGATGACTTCAGAAGCCTTGTACCCGGTCAGCTTTTCAGCCCCGGAGTTCCAATAGGTGATGACGCGGTCCGGGGTGACGAAATAAACCCCCTCCAGCATTTTATCCAGCAGGCTTTTATAGAACTCAACGGTGTCTGTCAGGTCGGTTTTTTTGAACAGGTGCATTTGGGACTCTCCCCCCCAGAGGTTTGGGCGTATCTTACTCTTCCCAGCGATTTTTTTCAAGGAGAAGTATGGCCAGGGGGGATTTTTTTCAACTATTGTTCAATTTTTTAAAATCCCGCGCGCGATTTTCAAGTTTTCCATTTTGCAGGGGTCTGTTTTGGCCGGGGAGCGGACCAGACCCCGTACTATACTTATTATAGAATTTATAGATTTTAGATTTGATCATAATCCAGAAAAAACCCTATAAGTTAAATATAATTAGTGCAAATTATGTTTAATTACATGTCACTATATAAAAATTCAAAAATTATTCTTCCCTTTAAAAAATTTCTTGACTTAACTATAAAAACTATAATAAATAGAAAGTAACAAGCCTGCAATGGCAGAAGGAGGCCGCCCATGGAAGACATACTGACTGTTTTCAAAGCCAGCCAAATCTGTAACGTGTCCCCCAAAACCATCATCAACTGGATTGAGTCCGGTCATATCCCGGCCTATAAAACCGTAGGCGGACATCGGCGCATCAAACAAGAGGACCTGGAAACGTTTATGCGCAAGCAAGGGATCCCCATTCCCGAAACGGAGCCCGAGGACGTGAAAAAGCGCATTCTGGTGGTGGATGATGATCCGATTATCGTGGAAACCATTGTCCAGGCCCTGGAAGAGGATACCTACGACTACGAGGTCATTTCCGCTTCCGACGGATTCGAGGCCGGGCTGCAGGTCAATCATTTCAAACCCCATATCCTGATCCTGGACATCATGATGCCCGATATCAAGGGCTACGAGGTCTGCCGGAAAATCAAAACCGGCGAGGAAACCAAAAACACCAAAATCATTGTGCTGTCAGCCTATCTTGATGAAGAAAAATTCGCCAAGATGAAGGAATACGGCGCAGACGTGTGCTTTTCCAAACCCCTGCCCCTGTCTCAACTCAAGGGAGAGGTGGCCCGCCTGCTCGGGCTTGAGTAAAAATCCGCCAACCGGCTGATCCCGGCCAACGCCGGGACCCGCGACGTACCCCGGCCAGACCCTCGGACCGGAAGGAGGCAGGCATGAAACTCAAGGAAGCATTGGACAAAAAACTGTTCGTGGTCACCTCGGAAGTACAGGCGCCTTTTGACGATAATCCCCAGGAGCTTGTGGACAATCTAAAACAGATCCGGGGTCGGGTCGACGGTGTTTCCATTGCCGAATCCGACATCCAGGGTATTGTGGGCGACACCGTCAAAACCTGTGAAATCCTCAACCTAAATCGGTTTGACGCCATTTACCAAACCACCACCCGGGATAAAAACCGCATCCAACTCCAAAAAGACCTCCTTACGGCCCACGACGCCGGGGTGGACAACCTCCTGGTCTTTACCGAGGACTACCGCATCACCGGCGACAGCCTCCAGGAAATGATGTTCTTCCATGTGGACGCGGGCAAGCTGGACTCCGTACTCCAAAGCATGCGCCAGGGCCATACCGTGGAAGGCAAGCCCCTGGGCAAGCAGGCGGATTTCCTCCTGGGTTCGGGCGTGGAATCCGGCTGGGGCAAAAACGTCCCGGAACTGGAACTCAAGGAAATGGAGCAGATGACCAGCGTGGGCACAGGGTATTTTCTCACCACCCCGGTTTTTGACCTGGAACAATTCGAAAAATTTCTCAAACACGCCAATACCTTTGGCGTGCCCGTCATTGCCGAGGTCATGATCCTCCGCACCGCTGGCATGGCTCGCTTTCTTAACCGCCATATCCGCTCAGGATTGGTGCCTGACTGGGTCATCAAAAAACTGGCCCAGGCTCCGGACAAACAAAAAGCCAGCGTGGAACTCTTCGCCGATCTGGTTAAAGGACTCAAGGACCTGTGCAACGGGGTCCATATCATCAGCATCGGTGGAACCGACAAACTCAAGAATTACCTGGACGCCGCCAAGCTACGCTAAGGCGAGCCCAAAAATAGTACTCACATTTCCACAACATGCAACCTGATCCTTCAGGCGGCCGCCCCAAAGCTGCCGAACATGGAAAGGAGTGAGTCTTGAGAAACGTCACCCTTACCATCAACGGGAAAACCGTGCGCTGTCCCACGGGAACCTCCCTCCTGGACGCCTGCACGGCCCAGGGCATCAAGATTCCCACCCTGTGCCACCACCCCCAGCTAAAGCCATTCGGGGCATGCAGGCTGTGCATTGTGGAGGACAAAAAAAGCGGGCGGATCTTCGCCTCGTGCGTTACCCCCGCGTCCCAGGACATGGACATCCAAACCCATTCGGACCGGGTCTTGCGCCATCGCCGCAACATTATAAGGCTCATGATGGCCGAGCACCCCGAATCCTGCCTTGTCTGCTCCAAGGGAAATCACTGCCAGCTTCGCATGATTGCGGCCCAGTTGGGTGTGGGCCAAACCCGGCTTTACCCCATGCACAATTATAATGGCATTGAGCAGGCCAACCCTTTTATCGTTCGCGACCTGACCAAGTGCATCCTGTGCGGCAAATGCATCCGGGCCGACCACGAACTGGTGGCCGCCGGGGCCATTGACTACAATCACCGGGGATTCGAGGCCCGGCCCTCCACCCTGTTTGAACAACCCCTGGAAAAATCCGAGTGCACCTTTTGCGGCACTTGCGTGTCCCTGTGCCCCACCGGGGCGTTATCCATGAAAAATGTCCGGTATGTGGGCACGCCTCAGGAGGAACACGAATCCATTTGCGGATTCTGCGCCGCAGGCTGCGCTATCCGCCTGGGGGTCACGGATGGCCAGGTGACCGAGGTAACTCCTTCTCCCCAAAATGGGACGGTCAACGGGGTCACCCTGTGCGTCCGGGGCCATTTCGCCCACGACTATTTAAAATCGGAACAACGCCTTACCGCCCCCATGATTAAAAAGGATGGGGAATGGGTGGAAATCTCATGGAAGGAAGCCATAGATACCCTGAGCCAGAACCTGCTGACCGCCAAGAAGGAGCACGGATCCCGGACTATCGGTTTCATGGGCTCGTCCAAATGTTCCAATGAGGAAAACTACCTGTTCCAGAAAATCGCCCGCACCGCCCTGGAAACCAACAATATCGACAACGGCGGCCACCTCTATGGCCTGCCCCTTGCCGCCCGCCTGGACCAAAGGCTGGGGGGAAGGTTTCGCTCCCGCCCCCTCAGCGGCCTGGAGCAGGCCCAGGCCATCTTTGTCATAGGGGCCAACCCGGGCAATTCCGTTCCCGTGGCCGGATACCATATTAAAAGAGCTGCCCAAAACGGAACGCCCCTAATCCTTGCCGATCCCCTGCCCACGGACCTGCGCCGGTTCGCCAGCCTCCGCCTGGATGTCATCCCGGGCAGGGATCTGGATATGGTCAACGCCATCTCCGCCATGCTGGTGGAGAAAAAGGCCTACGATGCTTCCTATATGGCGGAACACACCCAGGGGTTCTCTTTTTTCCGGGCCGGGCTGGGTTCTCTGGATTTCCAGCGCGCCGCAAAAATTACGGGACTCAAGCCGGAAAAACTGGAACAGGCCGCCACGATCCTGGCTGGCAAAAAGATTGCCTTTGTGGTGGGCCAGGGCGTCCTCCAACAGCCTAAGGGAATGGAAACCCTGGACGCCATCATCAACATGGCTCTCATAACCGGAAGCCTGGACAACGGATCCTCGGGCATTTACCTGCTCCACCGTGAAAATAATCAGGTAGGCGCCCTCGATATGGGCTGCGTGCCAAACGGCCTTCCAGGCCGGGATTCCCTCTCTGACGAAAACGCCCGCAAAACCTGGGGCTGCGCCTGGGCTTCCAAGATTTCCCCGGACCCGGGCCTCTCCTTGGTTCAAATGATCCGAGAGGCTGACAAGGGCAACCTGAAAGCCCTTTACATCATGGGGGAAAATCCGGCGCGCAGCCTTCCCAATCCGCCCCTGGTAAAAAGCGCCCTGGAAACGGTGGATTTTGTGGTGGTCCAGGATGTGCTCATGACCGAAACCGCCCAACTGGCCCACATGATTCTCCCCGGGGCAGCGTTTGCTGAAAAACAAGGGGCCTTTACCAACATGGAAGGCCGCATCCAGCCCTTCCACCCTGTCCTGCCCCTGCCGGGGTCGGCGCGGCCTGACTGGGAAATCCTTGGAATGCTCGCCCACAAACTGGGCATGGAACCCCGGTATTCCGAAATCGGGGACCTTCAAAAGGAAATGGCCCGCCTTATTCTCCCATACGGTGAAACAATCCTCAACGCCAAGGTTTCCTGGGTGGGGGACGCCGTGCAGAACGGCGACCCCATGGCCCTTACCACGCCTGTCTGCTGGGACGGAGAAGATCCATCTGCAGGGTACGCTTTCACCGCCGTTACCGGCTCGGTCAGGCTCCACCTGGGCTCTGGCACCCGCACCAGCCAGTCTCCCCGGGTACGGGCATGGGATGGCCAAGTCTCCATTGAAATGTCGCAAACAGACGCAGCCAGCCTGGGTATTGAAAACGGAGACCCGGTGACTGTGGTTTCCAAAACCGGACGCATGCAAGGCGCTGCAAGGCTGGTGCATGGCATTGCCGAGGGTCTGGTTCGGGTTCCCGCCGGAGTGGAAGGCCACGCCTTGGCGGGATTGCTGGATATTCCCCAAACTCCCGGGGCCATTTATTGCGGCCAGAAATCCTTTCCGGTGAATGTGGAGAAAAGCAATGAAACCTAAAGAAATCGACATGGTAAAACTGCACGCCATCATCGGAGAATTCAAAGATGTGAAATGGGGCCTTATCCCGCTACTCCAGGCGGTCCAGGAGGAGTTCGGATATGTGCCTCCGGAATCCATCGAACCTGTCTCCGAAGCTATGAACATATGCCCGGCCACGGTTCAGGGCGTGGTGACCTTTTACGCCGGGTTCAGCCTCAAACCCAAGGGTCGGTATGTGCTCAGGGTATGCCGGGGCACGGCCTGCCATGTAAAGGGAGGCCAGAGCATTTTGTCCAGCGTCAAAAAGCATTTGAGCCTGCAGGAAGGGGAGACCAGCGAGGACTTCCAGTTCAGCCTGGAAACCGTGGCATGCCTGGGGGCGTGCTTTGTCGCCCCTGCCATGATGGTCAATCGCACCTATTACGGCAAGCTGTCTCCGAACAAGGTCAATAACGTCATCGAACAATACGAGAAAACCGAGGGGGATGGGTAATGGATAAACTCACTTCCATCGGGCAGATGGAATGGCTCCGGAATAAGACGCAGGCTGCCGTGGGGCAGGCCCGGAACGTGGTCCATGTGTGCATGACCGGGTGCAGAGCCTACGGGGCTGCCGAGGTGCTGCAGTCCCTCCAGGACGAGGTCAAGCGCCAGGGCCTGGGCAAAGAGGTGGAAATCCGGTCCACAGGATGCCATGGCTTTTGCGCCCGGGCGCCGGTGATCGCTCTGGAGCCCTTGGGGGTCCAGTACCAGGAGGTGGACCCGGAAGACGCCGCGGAAATCGTGGATCTCACCATCCGGCAAAACCGGCTGATCGACCGCCTTGCTTACAAAGAGCCAAAAACCAACAAGCCCATTTACTACCGGGACCAGATACCCTTTTACATGAAGCAGGAACGCCGGGTTCTGGCCTTATGCGGACGGATCGACCCCACCCGCATAGAACACTATATCGCCGGGGGCGGCTATCAGGCCCTGGTCCGCGTGCTTTCAGGCATGGAGCCGGAGCAGGTGGCCCAGGAAGTCATCGACGCCAAACTCCGGGGTCGGGGCGGCGCCGGTTTTCCCGCCGGACTCAAATGGAAATTCGCCCGCCAGTCTTCGGCCAATCCCAAGTACATCATCTGCAACGCCGACGAGGGAGACCCCGGCGCGTTCATGGATAGGGCCATCCTGGAGGGCGACCCCCATTCGGTCATCGAAGGCATGATCATAGGCGCCTTCGCCATGGGCGCCCGGTTCGGCTTTATCTATGTCCGAGAGGAATATCCCATTGCCGTGGATCACCTGAATTGCGCCATCGCCCAAGCCAGGGAGCTGGGGCTTTTGGGCGAAAACATCCTGGGTACGGGATTCTGCTTTGGCCTTTCCCTGAAAATGGGGGCCGGCGCCTTTGTGTGCGGCGAGGAAACCGCCCTCATGGCATCCATTGAGGGCAAAAGGGGCATGCCCCGGGCCAGACCGCCCTTTCCGGCCCAATCCGGCGTGGACGGCAAGCCTTCCAACATCAACAATGTGGAAACCTTCGCCAATGTTCCCCTGATTTTGAAAAACGGGGCCAAATGGTACGCCCAGGTGGGGACGGAAAACAGCAAGGGCACCAAGATTTTCTCCCTGGCGGGCAAGGTGAACAACACGGGTCTGGTGGAGGTGCCCATTGGCACTACTATTCGGGAAGTGGTGTTTGACATCGGCGGGGGCATTCCCAAAGGAAGAAAGTTCAAAGCAGTGCAGATGGGCGGCCCCTCAGGCGGCTGCGTGGCATCGCAATTCCTGAATCTGCCCATAGACTACGACACCCTGCAGAAAATCGGAGCCATCATGGGCTCCGGCGGCATGGTGGTCATGGACGAAAACAACTGCATGGTGGAAATCGCCCGGTTCTTCCTGGCCTTCACCCAGTCGGAATCCTGCGGAAAATGCGCGCCATGCCGGTTGGGCACCACCCAGATGCTGGAGATATTAAACCGCATCACCCGAGGCCAGGGCCGCATGGAGGACATCGCCACCATCCGGGATATCGGTGAAACCATGACCGAGACATCCCTGTGCGGTCTGGGCCAAAACTGCGCCAAACCCGCCATTTCCACGCTCCAATATTTTTTAAAGGAATACGAAGACCACATCCTGGAAGGCCGGTGCGCGGGCGCCGTGTGCCAGTCCATGGTCATTTCCGCCTGCCAGCACGCCTGTCCCGCCGGAATCGACGTGCCCAACTATGTGGCCGCCATCGCCCGGGGCAGGTACCAGGACGCCGTGGACATCATTAGGGAGCGCAACCCCTTCCCGGCGGTTTGCGGAAGGATTTGCATCCATCCCTGCGAATTCAAATGCCGCCGGGGAGAATTGGACGAGCCCGTGGCTATTCGCTTACTCAAACGCTTCGCCACGGACTGGTATTTTGAAAATATCGGAGCGGACGCCGAGCCTTTTCCCGTAATCCAGGAGGAAAAAGTGGCTGTCGTGGGCGCTGGCCCGGCGGGGCTGACCTGCGCGTACTTCCTGGCTGAAATGGGATACAAGACCACGGTGTTCGAAGCCGCCCCCAAGGGCGGAGGCATGTTGGGCATCACTGTTCCCGAGTTCCGCCTTCCCCGGCATGTTATTGAGCAGGAAATCCAGTACATCCAGAACCGGGGCGTGGAGATTTTATATGACTCCCCCATTGACGCCAACCGCACCGTAAACGATCTCATGGCCTCGGGATATAAGGCCGTGTTCATTGCGGCGGGCGCCCAGGCCAGCAAAACCATTGGCATCCCCGGAGAGGAAGAGGATTTGGAGGGCCTGTACTATGGTCTGCAATTCCTTTCCCGGGTCAAGGATGAAAAATCCGCGTCCATGTCCGGCAGGACCGTAGTGATTGGCGGCGGCAACGTGGCCATTGACGTGGCCCGCTCGGCTCTCAGGGTGGGCGCTTCGGACGTCCAGGTTTTCTGCCTGGAGCCCTTTGATCAGATGCCTGCCTGGGATAAGGAGGTGGAGGAGGCCATGGAGGAAGGGATTGTGATCAATCCCGCCTGGAGTCCCCGCCAAATTGTGAGCGAAAGCGGCAAGGTCCGGGGTGTTGAGTTCACCCGGTGCGAGTCCGTGTTTGACGAAAACGGCAAATTCAACCCCACCTGCGATGAAAACACGGTTCAGATGGTGGAGGCGGAAAACGTGATCGTATCCATCGGCCAGGCTGCGGACATGTCCTTTTTGTCCCAGGACGAACAACTGGAAAGGGCGCTCTGGGGCACTCTGGCCGTAAACGAAAACACCCTGGCTACCAACATTCCCGGCATCTTTGCGGGCGGCGACTTTACCACAGGCCCCACCTTTGTCATCCGGGCCATATCATCAGGCCGAAGGGCCGCCATCGCCATTGACAAGTATCTTTCCGGCGATACGGGCCGGGTGTACACCCCGGACCGCAAGACCCACCTGCTCCAGGATACAGGCCTTGCCCTGGAAGATGAGGAAGGCGGCAAGGAAGCTCCCCGGGTCCGGGCTGAGATGGAAGACACCCTGGAAAGGGCGCGGGATTTCAGGGAAATCGAGAAGGGTTTCACCCAAGAACAGGCATTGCGGGAAGCCACCCGCTGCCTCAGGTGTGATCTGGAAAGAGAGGAGGAAGCCTCATGATCCGGTCTATTACACGGAAAAAACCTGACGAGGAACTGGACAGGTTATTGGAAAACCAGGACAGGGTGTTCATTTTCGGGTGCGGAACCTGCACCACCCTCACCAACACCGGCGGGGCCGAGCAGGTGCAGGCCATGCAGGAATACCTGGCCTCCAAGGGCAAACTGGTCACAGGCGCCACCGTCCTGCCCGTGGCCTGCGACAACATCACCCACGAGGCTGTCCGGGAGTTTTCCGGCCAGATCAACCAGGCCAGGGCCCTGGTTATCATGTCCTGCGCCTACGGGGTCCAGAACATAGCCAGCCAGTTGAAAAAAATGGTGGTCCCGGCCCTGGACACCCTGTTTATCGGCAAGGAAACCGGCGTGGGTGTTTTTAACGAGGTCTGCACCCAGTGCGGAACCTGCGTACTGGGCGAAACCGGCGGCATTTGCCCGGTGACAGCCTGCCACAAGGGGTTGATTAACGGCCCTTGCGGCGGCACCAACAACGGCAAATGCGAAATCGACACCAACAAGGATTGCGCCTGGACATTGATTTACAACCGTTTGGCGGAACTGGACAGGCTGGACCTGATGAAACGCTTCCAGCCCCCCAGAAACCACCAGGGCGAGCCTTCCCCGGGCAAGATACTTCTGGGAGATTAAGGCGATTAGGGCATGTCCGGCGTTAATCAGCCAACCTGACCCAACGGTTTTTCAAACCTGACGAAAAAGGAGTCCGCTCATGGCGTCCAAATTCAAACAAGCACTGGACCAGGGTAAATTTGTGGTCACCAGCGAGGTCGCACCGCCCAAGGGCGTAAATCTTGAAAAAATGGCCCACCACATCGAATTGCTCAAGGATAAGGTGGATGCCATGAACGTAACCGACCACCAGAGTTCGGTCATGCGTTTTCCCTCCCTGGGCGCGGCCCTGATGGTCAAGGAAATGGGGGGAGAACCCATTTTGCAAATGACCTGCCGGGACCGGAACCGGCTGGCCCTCCAGGCGGATTTGCTCTTCGCCCACCAGCGCGGCATACACAATGTGCTGTGCCTCACGGGTGACTCCGTGGTGCTGGGGGATCATAAAACCGCAAAAGGCGTATTCGACCTGGACTCCAGCCAGTTGGTGGCGGCGGTGCGCAAAATGGAAAAAGGCAAAGACATGGCCGGGAACGAACTGGACGGCGCCGTATCCTTTTGCGCGGGCGCCATTGTCACGCCCGAGGCCAACCCCATCCAGCCCCAGTTGATCAAGTTCGAAAAGAAGATTGAAGCCGGGGCCGAGTTCATCCAGACCCAGGCGGTCTATGACCTGGAAAATTTCAAGAATTTCATGGAGTACGCCCGCCAGTTTCCCGTAAAGATCCTGGCTGGCATCATCCTCCTCACTTCTGCGCCCATGGCCCGGTTCATGAACAAGAATGTGGCCGGGGTGACTGTTCCCCAGGAGTTTATTGACGAAATGGCCTCGGCCCCCAAGGGCGGCGCCATCAAAAAGGGGATCGAAATCGCAGGCCGCCAGATCCGGCAGATCGTGGACGAAAAAATATGCGACGGCGTACACATCATGGCCATCGGCAAGGAGGAACTGGTGCCGGATATCATGGCTGCGGGAGGGCTTTTGTAACCGGCAACAAAGCAGTGACTAAATTTTAAATACATTAACGAAGCCTGAATCGAGCATTCAGGCTTTTTTATTTGACATTAAAATTTTGTTGTAATACGGATCAATAAATATGTAAAATTTTGAGCAAACAACCCATAGCTAATCTCTATTTTATGAATTTTTAGTAGCGTTTTCTATTGTTTTCCGACAGAGGAAAGGAGAACGTCATGGGCAGGCGCATAGTCTCGGCGAGCAGGTTAAATGTCCGTAAGGAACCAAAAGTTGACGGAGTAATCGTGGGCGTTCTGCACCACGGAGATGTTGTGAATGTTCTTCAAACGTCCGAAGACAAATACTGGTATTCCATTTCCAGGGAGGATGGCCTAACTGGATGGTCGTCTCATAAGTATCTTGCCAGCATGGAAAATGACGACAAGATTGATGAGGATGATTTGCCCTGGTTGCCCATTGCCATCCGGGAGATAGGGATTCACGAATACGTTGGAGCGGCAAACAACCCCCGAATAGTTGAGTATTTACGTTCTACTGCATTGGGTGACCCGTTCAACTCAAAGGATGAAACCCCATGGTGTTCGGCCTTTGTCAACTGGTGTGTTGAAAAGGCAGGATATGAGGGAACTGATTCGGCATGGGCCAGAAGTTGGGCTAAATGGGGACATACAATCAATACACCAGTGCGGGGGTGTATTACAGTTTTCACTCGCGAAAAGGGCGGACACGTAGGCTTTTATATGAACGAAACAGCCACACATATTGAGCTTCTTGGAGGCAACCAAAAGAACTCGGTTTGCATTTCTAATTATCCGAAATCAAGGCTTATCTCGTACCAGTTGCCGTGATAGTTTGATCCATTCCTCACAAGCAAGGCAGCTTACCACTTCATTAAAACAGATGTCAGGAGGCCATTATGATTGATCCCACTTTAGTCATTTCCATCGCCAGGGGCCTGATCAAGTTGGGAACCCGGGCGGACAGGCTTTTTGCAGAAAAAGCTGCTGTCACTTCTGGATTAATACTTTCTTTACCCGAACAAAGTCTCGGCCCTACGACTATTCAGATGCGTAATGAAATTCTTACCTATCTCAACGATGAGGAAGTATCGGCCTCTCCCTTAATAAAACCCCATGAAGATGAAATACGATCATTGCTTGCTCAAACCGATCCCCCGCCTCGTTATTCCCATGTGATGAAATGGTATCGCATGATTTATCCCGAACAGGCAATTGTTGCGTACATCAATCCAGATATTGAGTACGCGAAGGCCTTGCAGACTGCGTTCCCGGGACTTGATGTTCGAGATAAAGGCACCTGTCAAGCAGTTTTCGCAATAGGTCCAGGCCAAAATGATCCTGGCATCAATTATTATGGAAAGCTGGCGCTTCTGGTGGTGGATGTGCTGGCGGAATTCGGCGCGGAAAACACATCCCTCTTTGTGCGGGATGAGGGTGTACGCTCCGTCGTCCAGGCGGTTCTCTCCAAATTTTCCAAACCGGACCTGGACACTTTCAATCAATGGAGCCCGCTGTTGAGGCACGCCATCAGCGCCACGCTAAACGGGGCCTTGGACGCCAGAGAGGCATACCAGGGGAATGATGAGTGGGTTCAGGCCTTGTTGGGAGCCCTTGCAAAGGCCCGGACTATCTCCGGCGATGACTACATATTGGGATTGTTCATGGGCAAGGGCTATCCCCTGCTCCTGAACGAGGTCATGAGCGCAGCAGGAAAGACCCTGAACAGCAGTGACGCCAGCCAATTTGAATTAATCGCCGCTGAAGTACTCATCAAGGCCGGGGAGTTGTCTAAAAACGATGCCAGCTTCAGGAACTTCTTTGAGGACCACTGGGGAGACCTTCTGCGGGCGGGGTTGGCCTCATTGAGCAAACACGGTCCTGCCATGCTGGAAGGGGAGTCTCCTCTGCTCAAACAAAGCCTGCTGGCAATTGTGACGGAACTTTCCACCACAACGAACGCCCATTTCCTGAGCCAGGACCTTGTATACAAAATCGCCGACGCGGCCATTGGCGCCATTGCCAAGGATTCGTCTCTGTTGGACGACTCCGTTTCCGAGCCGTGGCTAAAACAATTGCTCTCCTCCCTGGTTTCCACGGCTGCAGACGCTGGAATCAGAAGTTCCTTCAGCAAGCAGGGCCTGGAGACCATCCTGACCAACATGGCGGCGACTATGGCCGAGCACCCGGAATTAATTATCGCCCAACCGGGCTTGGCCCAGGAGGTGGTGAAAGGGGTGCTTGAAGCCGTCAGTGAAAGCGGCGGTTGTTTCAATGCAGAAAAAATCGCCGGCGCGGCCATTGCAGGAGCCTTGGAGGCCATTGCCGCTAACCCGGCCCTAGTGGACACCCAGTACAAGGATATTGTCAAGGCCGCCGCCTCCAGGCTGGCCGTACTGGCCAAGACTGGAAAAATCTCGGGCGGTCAGGCTTCCCAAATCATGGAATCCATCATGAAGTCCGTCCTTTTGAATCCCGCCATTTACACTATGGCCCAAAATACACTGGCATCCGCCGTTATGGAAAAGGTCATCCGGATTGCAGGCACCGATCCCCATAGACTCCTGGCGGGCGGCGCCTTGGTGAGTGTTGTGGGGGATGTTCTGGAGGTGGTTTCCGCACAAGGACTCTCCCTGATGCAGGACGGCTCTACGAGTTCCGTTGACAAGCTGCTGGACCGGACAGCCAAGGTCCTGACACAGGGCCTTGCATTGGCCGGAAAGCAATTGGGAAAGACCATGAACATCTCGGCTATGCCCCAAATTATAGCGGGGCTCCTGGCCGATTTGGCGAGCGGACGGCTTACGGACGACGCTGTCTCCGCCGACGATGAGATATTTATCGCTCTGTTCCTGTCTCTGGCCCAGAGCGCCTAAACAAAGAAAGGAAAAACGACCATGCATAAAACGTTTATTGCACAACGCGCCAGGGTGCTGGTTCTGGTTGCCCTGATGGTTATGGCTGGCGCACTTCTGGTCTCCGGGTGTGTTACGGAGGGCAAGGTTCGGGCCATTGTAGATGAATCCAATACGCTGCTCATATCTGAGCAGTTGTTGGGACCCGATTTCTTGCTGGATGGAGCGCCGACTGAGTGGCAGGTTACTGCCCAGAAAATTGACGCCTTTATTGCAACCCATCCTGACCAGGAAGCAACTAACGGAGCCCTGAGGATCCGCCAAGCCATGCTATATCTAAAAGAAAAACAGTTTAACCTTGCGCTGGCAGCTTTTAAAACTGTGGATCCCAAACCTCTTTCGCCCAGAGACCAGGCTTTGTGCGCAGTAGGTGATACGCTCGTGTGGTGGTATAAAGACAGGGAGGGAGTATACTGGGACAACATAGAAGGTAAACGCCTGAAAACCTTTGACGACCAAATTTCAATTTTAACAAAGTCCCCGGCTATACGTGACTATCTTGCTGAACTAAGAATGTATTTGGTTCTGGACGCCATCAAAAATGAAAATACCGAGGCGCAAGCTGAAAAAGCCTTTGAAAATGGTCTAAAAGATTATGGGAAAATTTTCACTAATGATGACCTACTGGCTGTGGAGAAAATAATTAGCCAGGATTCTCTCGATGCTGAATCTCTGACTCTCTGCACAAACAAGAACTGCAAAGTGTCTTGGACAGAGGTAAAGAGGCGCCTCGAGGCAAAAACAGTATGCAAAGTTGCTGCTGCCAGGGTCAGGAGCATAAGGTGTAAAAAGGACAACCACGGCAATGAAATATGCAACAATGATTTGATCAAACCAAAACTTGACTTGACTGGCGATAAACAGTTGTGGAAAATCATAGATGATTTGGCTAAAAACTAAACGTTGTGTGCTGCCTTCAATGCCGCCCGAAACAATTTTGTTTATTAGGGCGGCATCCAGGTAATTTGTCCTTCCTTCACTCGACAAAGG
>JAEINP010000117.1 GCA_016342355.1 Desulfatibacillum sp. | reverse complement strand
GTGGGCTACCGGGTCAACTCCGTGCGGGCCACCCAGTTCCGGCAGTGGGCCACCCAAGTGCTTCGGGAGTTCGCCATCAAGGGCTATGTGCTTGACAGGGATCGCATGGAGAACGGCTCGTTCCTGGGCGAAGACTATTTTGAACGCCTGCTTGAAGAAATCCGGGAAATCAGGCTTAGCGAGCGGCGTTTTTACCAAAAAATCACCGATATTTACGCAACCAGCATAGACTACAACAAGGACGCTCCCACTACCCGGGATTTTTTCGCCAAGGTCCAGAACAAACTTCACTTTGCAATCCATGGCCATACAGCGGCGGAGCTTATTTTGGAGCGTGCGGACAGTAAAAAGGACAAAATGGGGCTTACGAATTGGGCAAACAGTCCGGGCGGAAAAATTTTGAAGTCTGACGTTGGAACGGCAAAAAACTACCTGACCAAGGCCGAGCTTCAATCCCTGGGTCGGATAGTCAACGCCTACCTGGATCTTGCCGAGGAACGGGCGCAGCGAAAGATACCCATGACCATGGAAGACTGGGCCAAGCGGCTGGACTTGTTCCTTGAATTCAATGAGAGCGGTATCCTAAAGGGCAAGGGAAAGGCGTCCGTGAAAATTGCCAGGGATTATGCGGAATCAGAGTTTGAAAAATACCGCATTGTGCAGGACAGGCTATTTGAAAGCGATTTTGACAAGGTCGTTAAGCAGTTGGAATCCCAAAATAGCCGTTCCCAGTTGCCGGATCCCTCGAAAACGAAACGCGGAAAGAAAAAATGAAACTGAAATTCAAAATCCAGCCCTTCCAGACCATGGCCGTGGAGTCGGTGGTGGATTGTTTTGCCGGGCAACCCAACACCTCCGGCCTGACCTACCGCATGGACCCGGGCACGCAAAAAGACAAAAGCGGCCACTACCAATCCGCCCTGTTGGAGGCGGCCGGGTTTAAAAACGCGGACCTGAAATTGTCCGAAACCCAACTGCTGGAAAATATCCGGGCGGTCCAGCGGCGCCAGAATCTTCCCTTGTCCGACAACTTGGCGGTCAGCGCAGGGTGCAAGATCAATCTTGACGTGGAAATGGAAACCGGCACGGGCAAAACCTATTGCTACATCAAAACCATATTCGAGTTGAACAAACGCCATGGGTGGAGCAAGTTCATCATCATGGTTCCCAGCATCGCCATCCGCGAAGGGGTGAATAAGTCCCTGCAAATCACGGCCGACCATTTCACCGAAAGCTACGGCAAAAAGGCCCGGTTTTTCATATACAATTCCAAGCAGCTCCACCAGATAGAGAGTTTTTCGTCCGACGCGGGCATTAACGTCATGGTCATCAACATCCAGGCCTTCAACGCCTCCGGCAAGGACAACCGCAGGATTTATGAAGAACTGGACGACTTCCAGTCCCGCCGACCCATGGATGTGATCAGCGCCAATCATCCCATCCTGATTCTGGACGAGCCCCAGAAAATGGCCGGGCCAAGCACCATGAACGCCTTGCCCAGGTTTAACCCCCTGATGATTCTGCGTTATTCCGCAACGCACAAAGAGACCCACAACAAGGTCCACCGCCTGGACGCCCTGGACGCCTATAACCAGAAGCTGGTGAAGAAAATCGCCGTGCGCGGCGTCGCCGTCAAAGGCCTGGCGGGGAGCACCGCCTATCTGTACCTGGAATCCATAGAAGTCTCTAAAAAAGCGCCCGTGGCCCGCATTGAAATGGAGGTCCGGCAAAAAAGCGGAATCAAACGGATCACCAAACGCCTGGAAAAAGGGCGAAACCTGTTTGTTGAATCAAACGGACTGGATCAATACCAGGGCTTTGTAATTTCCCAGATAGACGCCCGCAACGACACGGTGGAGTTCACCAACGGCCAGGTGCTGCATGCGGGCGACGCCACGGGAGACATTACCGAGGCCACCATACGCCAGATACAAATCCGGGAGGCCATCAAAACCCACCTGGAAAGGGAAAAGCAGCTTTTCGCCAGGGGAATCAAGGTCCTGTCCCTGTTTTTTATCGACGAGGTGGCCAAGTACCGCGATTACGGTCAGCCGGAGGATAAAGGCGAATACGCCCGCATTTTCGAAGAGGAATACAACCGGCTGAAGGCGGAGTACCTGAGCGAACTGCCCCTGGAAAACAGGAAATACCGTGATTACCTGGACGGCATCCGGGTGGCCCGCACGCATAACGGCTATTTTTCCATCGACAAGAAAAACAGGCTGGTGGATCCCAAGGTCAAAAAACGCGGCGAAGACGCAGGCCTTTCCGACGACGTGGACGCCTATGACCTGATTTTAAAGGACAAGGAGCGTTTGCTTTCCCTGGATGAACCGGTCCGGTTCATATTCTCCCATTCCGCCCTGCGCGAAGGCTGGGACAACCCCAACGTCTTTGTCATGTGCATGCTCAAGCACAGCGACAATACCATTTCACGCCGCCAGGAGGTGGGGCGCGGCCTCCGGTTGTCTGTTAACCAAAACGGGGATCGCATGGACAACCCCGCAACCATCCACGATATCAACGTTCTCAACGTGATAGCCAGCGAAAGCTATACGGACTTCGTGGCCAACCTCCAAAAGGAAATCAGCGAGTCCCTGTCTGAAAGGCCGCGAAAGGCCGATGAAGCCTATTTTACAGGGAAGAATATCATAACTGAAGCCGGGCCTTTGGAGATTGACCCGGTCATGGCAAAGCAAATTTATCGGTATTTGCTCAAAAACGACTACACGGACGACGCGGACCGGATCACCGAAGAATACCACAAGGCGAAAGCCGAAAACCGCCTTGCGGTCCTGCCCGAGGACCTGGCTCCCTACGCGCAACAGATTATCGCCCTGATCGATGGCGTGTTCAGCGAGTCCCAATTACCGCTTCCGGAAGACGGCCGGGCTTCCAAGGAAAATCCCCTGAATGACAATTTTAAAAAGAAAGAATTCAAGGAACTCTGGAACCGAATTAATCATAAAGCTGTGTACCGGGTGGAGTTTGACTCGGAGGAACTCATTAAAAACAGCATCCGGGCTTTGGATGGCGACTTAAGGGTCACCCCCCTTCAATACACTATCCAGTCCGGTATCCAGGAGGACCAGATAACCGACACGCAGCTAAAGGAAGGGGAAGGCTTTAAACTTGAAAAGACTTCCGTGGAAAAGCATGAAGCCTCCGTTCATTCACAAGTTCCGTACGACCTCATAGGCAAGATAGCGGAGAACACCCAACTGACCAGGAGAACCATTTCTGAGATATTGGGCAAAATTCAGCCTCTGGTTTTCAAGCAGTTTGCGCAAAACCCGGAGCATTTTATTTCCGAGGCGTCCCGTCTGATCAACGAGCAAAAAGCCACAATCATCATCGAGCGCCTGAGCTACGACGAGATCAACGAAACCCATGACATGGACATCTTCACCACCGGACAGAGCAAAAAAGATTTTTCAAAGGCCAGTGAAAAGCTCAAGCGGCACATATACGATTATGTGGTGACGGATTCGGGCGTGGAACGCAGTTTTGTCCGTGAACTGGACACCTGCGAGGAGGTTGTGGTGTACGCCAAGCTCCCCAGGGGCTTCTTCATTCCAACGCCAGTGGGCAATTATAACCCGGACTGGGCCATATCCTTCAAGGAGGGTTCGGTCAAGCACGTATACTTTGTGGCGGAAACAAAGGGCGCCATGTCCTCCCTGGAACTGCGGGCGGTCGAGAAAACCCGCATAGATTGCGCCCGAAAATTTTTCGATGAAATCAATCGAAAAATTAACCCGGAGCACGTCAAGTATGACGTAGTGGATAGCTTTGGCAAGTTAATGGATATTGTGGGTTCGGGAGGGCTGTGACAAGATATGACCGTTTCCGATTGCATTCGCGCTTCTAAAAGCCAGCTGTACGATGCCAGGCGGTTCCTGGAAACGGGAGGGGCAATCAATTGGATTCCTAAAAGCCTGGAGCATGCGGTTTATTGGGCCATGCAGGCGTGGGTGATGCATAACAAATGCGAACTAAGGGATAGCAGCTCTATGGGTATCTGCAAGGCGTTTATTGAAGCAGCTTCAGAGGAGTTGCGCTCTCCCATTTCCTATTGCTATTCTGAAGCAAAATACCTGGAATACGATCTCATGGGCAGTTCCTGCAGGGAAGAACCATTGCCGCCTCTGGATGTTTGGAAAAAATCCGCCTTCGAATGCCTGGACAAAGCCGAAATAGCCATCGCCAATCTGTTTGAGGATATCGGGGACCTGAAAGAATGAAATTGGACACTCTGTTCGCCCTAAAAAGCACGGACGCACTACCAGAATTAGGTATTATGCCCTGCAATTTGCATTATGGACATCCATGGTTTTTGACGGCCTCCACCGCAGCCTCGAACACATCCCCTTCAACCTCCACGTACTTGGAGGCGCTTTGCACAATCATGAGATTCACCCCTCCGAGCCTGGTTTCTGCCCTGCGCCGAAAGTCTGTTCTCAATGCAACTATGGGCTTTCCCAGAGAATAAGCGAATCCAATTTCCCAGCCGACTCCAGAATCCACATCCGTACCGTCCACTATGGCCAGGAGTAGGTCGCAATTTCTGACGGCTTCCACGTCCTGCCTGAAGATATCAGCTTCATCGCTAAACACGATTTCCTGGGGCAGGAATACATCGAATCCAGCCTGCACCAGGACATCCCGAAGTTTCAAATTAAACTGGGCTTCGGCCGCTGAGAACAATGGGGCTGAGAGGAAAATGGTCATGGTTGCTTCCAATTTGGCTCTATCCATCTACCTTCTCCCTCAACTTCCCAGAACACTTGAAGACTACCACCCGCCTGGATCGTAACTGTATACTCTCCCCAGTAGCTGGATTTCTCCCTCTTCGTCCATCCTTCTCTTTCACACAGAACTTCCCGAATCCGGAAACCAAGAGATCATTGCCCCCTCCCAGATCCTCCTTGATGACCTCCAGCAGGGCCTCCACGGTCTCAATGCTCTTTCTTTTGGAAATACCCGTCTCTTTCATTATGGCTTCGATGATATCATTTTTTGTCAGTGCCATGTTTTTGTAGATCCTTCATTTTTTCCACTTGCAAAATCTTGCAAGTCTGTCTTGGCGGAG
>JAEINP010000034.1 GCA_016342355.1 Desulfatibacillum sp. | reverse complement strand
ATTTTGAGGGGCCTGTTTCCCCTTGATTCAAGTGGCGGCATCAAGACCATACTTTTCGTTGCGGGTTTAAAAAACCGCATGACGGACAAGGGGTAGAGCAGGACTTTGCGATGGACAGTCCGAAGAATGAATACTGTTTCTTTGCACTCCTGAACCATTACGAGGTTCTTTCCTCAAGTAATGGAGTTGGGTGAACCTATTCACAAAATCCCTCCATAATATTTGTGCTTTCAAATAGTTCCATGCACATTTCCACCCGGACGCATAATATTTAACACTTATGCTCAAAACCGCCTCCCTACAATTTCAGTCCGGGCAGCATGGAGCCTGTTTCCAGCAAATTCCTATGCAGTTCAAAGCATTTAGTCAGATCATGGGGAATGTGCCCGGACCGGGAATTTTCAATATACCGGTACAGGTAATCCTTGTAGAGAGGATGGGCGCAGTTTTCGATGATTTTCCTGGCCCGGTGCAAAGGACCCAAACCCCGAAGATCGGCCAGACCCTGCTCGGTCACCACCACCTGTACGGAGTGTTCGTCGTTGTCAATGTGAGGGCACATGGGCACCACCGTGGAAATCCTGCCGTCCTTGGCGATGGAAGGGGTCATGAACACGGCAAGGTAGCTGTTCCTGGAGAAGTCTCCGCTTCCTCCGATACCGTTCATGATGTCCATGCCGTAGACATGGGAGGAATTCACGTTGCCGTAGATATCCATTTCCAGGGCCGTATTCATGGAGATCACGCCCAGGCGGCGTATGAGCCCCGGATGGTTGGAAATCTCCTGGGGGCGCAGGACCAGGCGTTTGGCGAAATAGTCCATGTTATCCACGATAACGCCCAGAGCCTCTTCGGTGATGTTCAGACTGGTGGCGCTGGCCCCGATGATCCTGCCTGCCTTCATGAGTTCCACCTGGGAGTCCTGGAACACCTCCGTGTACATGGTGAACTCCGGGATGTCCGGGTGAGCGCCCAAAACCCCCATGACTCCGTTGGCCACGTTGCCTACTCCGGCCTGGATGGGCAAAAAGCCCTTGGGAATCCGTCCCGCCTTCATTTCCGAAACCAAAAATTTCACCAGATGATTGGCGATCTGCCGGCTCACGGAGTTCGGCGGTGAGAATTCCGATACCGTGTCGGGCTGGCTGTTCAAAACCACGCCTATTACTTTTTTAGGATCCACGGTGGCGTAGGGCACGCCTATGCGGCTCATGGGGTGAATGATGGGAATGGGATCCCTGTGGGGCGGGGGAGGCAGCATGACAATGTCCGCCATCTCACGCAAACGGGGAGACTGGACCGTGTTGATTTCTATGATCACCTTTTCGGCTCGGGCCAGCATGGTGGGGGAAATCCCAATGGAAGTGGTCAGGAAAACCCTGCCGTCCGGAGTGACCTCCGAAGCCTCCACAACAGCCATGTCCAGCTTGCCGAAAAACCCGAACACCATGGTCTGAGACACATGGGAAAGGTGCATGTCCACATATTCCACGTCCTGGTTATTGATCTGGTTTCGCAGGCTTTTACCTGTCTGATAAGGGGCGCGCCATGAGATAGCCCCGGACTGGGCCAAAACTTCATCAATCGCCAAGCCGCTGGAGGCCCCTGTCAGCACGCGCATGGCAAAGGGTCTGCCCTTGCGGTGTTCGCTTTCCGCTTTGTCCGCCAGAGCGTATGGTACGGCCTTGGCGCCCCCGGCCGCCCCGAACCCGGAAAAACCCACTGTCTGTCCGTTGCTGATGGAACACGCTGCCTCTTTTGCCGTTATAACAGGATAAGGTCCGTATTTGGTCATGTTTTGCTCCGTGTTGTTAAAGTTCAACCAAAAACCGTCTGACTATTTTGCAAATTTTGTTCCAACGCATTTACCCGCAGTTGAAAGGGAGGACAGCGGCCTGTGGCAAGGAGACTATGCGTGCGGGGCAACAATACACCCTATAGACTGTTTGCAGGCCCGTGTCCGCATTTCTTACAAAGTGGAGTGTTTTTTAACAGCGCCCGTAAGTCCGCGCCTGACGGAACCAAGGAAATTGCTTGAAAAACCGGGTGGGGCAGGGTAGGGTTTTTCCTGAAAATATGGGTGGGTATTGGCAGGAACCTGTATTGATAGCCATTCTCCGCATGCAAAATTAAAAAGATTGAAATTTTGAAGAAGAGAATCCCAAACTCGGCGTGGCCTATTCCGTATTTATGGAGGCCTTTGCAGATACCCCGGAAGTAAACAAATATTGTAGAATAGGAGTTTCTGCCTTTTTCAAAGAGTATGTGACAAAGACCGGGGAAACCGAAATTTGGGGTTCCCCTTATCTTTTTATATTCATACGCCTTGATGTAGCAGATATCAGCACATGCCGGATGATTGAGAAGGAACTGGGAGTTGCTGTTAAACAGGGGAACTGACCCACGCTCGTTTATATGAGGTTTTTACATGGAAGCAATGAGATCTACTCCATTAATATCGCGTTTTGAGGCAGGCTCCAACCCATCTGAGGCCAATGGTCTGGCCATACTCAGCAAGTGGGGCCCACTCCTTATCATTAGCTTGGCCATGGTTACCATGTTCGGGTGGACCTGGGGCCGCTGGGCGGATCCTTATATTGACTTGGGGAGGGAGTTGTATGTTCCCTGGCAACTGGCTGCCGGCAAGGTCCTATACCGGGATATCGCTCATTTTAACGGCCCGTTAAGCCCCTATTTCAATGCCTTGTGGTTTCGGATTTTCGGACCGGGCTTCGGAATACTGGCGGCAGTAAACTGCGGCGTTATCATTGCCATAACAGCTCTCCTTTTTAACGTCCTAAGCTACCTCGCGGACCGCCTTTCCGCCACCCTGGCCAGTCTCGTTTTTATCTGCCTGTTTGCCTTTGGCATATTCCTTCCCTTGGGTAACTACACCTATGTTGCCCCTTACTCTCATGAGATGACCCACGGCATTCTCTTGTGTTTTGCTTTGGTTGCGGCTCTCTGTCGATTTTTTCAAACCCGTCAAGGAGTCTACATTTTTTTAATGGCTCTATGCGCGGGTTTGTTATTCCTCACCAAAATGGAAATGTGCATGGCAGCCCTTTTCACCAGCCTGGCCGGACTTATTCTCGCTATATGGCCGATGAAAACAGAGATAAGAAATGCGGGCAGGCTGGTGGGTCTTTACGTTTTGGGAGTGCTCATCCCCCCCGTTTCGGCATTTCTGCTTTTGTCTCTGGCTATGCCTGCTGATCAGGCTCTTTGCGGCATTTTATCCCCGATAATGGGTTTTACCCATAATGAAGTCATGACGATGCCTTTTTATAAAAATCTCATGGGTCTGGATGCACCGATGAAGAACCTCGCCATTATGGCGAGGATGACCTTGGGGTACCTGTTTATTTTTTTGCCTATGATTGCCGGGGCTATGCTTTTAGGACGGTCTTCGAGAATAGGAAGAATAATAGGCCTGTTGCTGGCTGTCACCCCCCCTGTCCTTTTTTGTGCCCTGCATAGCAAAATTATCTGGGATCAAATAGCCCGGCCATACGGTCTGCTGCTTTTTTGCTGCCTGGTTTGGCTACTGGAGAGGGCGTGGAAGCAAAAACACCACACCCTGGAGGCTATGGGCGTATGTGCAGGACGTATCGCCTTGACAATTCTGGCACTTTCCCTGCTTCCCAAAATGGGGTTATGCCAACGGATAACCATGTATGGTTTTGGTCTGGGAATGCCCGGCACAATGGTCTTGATTGCTCTGTTAACCTCTTGGCTGCCCCGTTCCATCAAAATGGCCAGGGGATCAGGATTATCCTTTCTCTTGGGAGCCATGAGCATAATCCTTGTCACTGCAGGGACATATCTCTATGCCGAAGGGTTTTATCTCAAACCCAAGGTGCATGTTTTGGGAACAGGCAGCGATGTCATCTATTGGGATGTCAGAGCTGTTTCCTACGGGCAAGTTCTGGAGATTTTGGAGAAAAAGGTTCCGCCGGGAAAGACAATGGCGGTTTTGCCGGCATGTGCAATTTTCAACTATCTGGGCCGTATACCCAATTCGACTCCATACATCACTGTCCTTCCACCTGAAATGATCATTTTTGGCGAAAATAATATTGTGAGCTCATATAAAGAGGCTCCTCCAGATTTTATCCTCTTTGTTCACCATGACAATATTGAATACGGTTTTCGTTATTTTGGCAGGGATTACGGTAAGGAGCTATTTGCATGGATTATGGGAAACTATGAAGAAGTTGCCGGATTGGGGCCCCGTCCTTTCCAGGGTTCTGAGGGAGGATTTTTGCTTCTTAAACAGAACCATCCACTGGCCGCCAGTGGATAATGGCGCTATTGCCTCAAATCTTCGTGCCAAGCCCTGCACATGGGCATGGTGAAATCCATTACCAACACAAAGGATACCGTGACAACAATATTGCTGATTATCGGTATAAACCTGTAAAAAACAAAATTAAAATGGTAGTTTCCAACTGGAGACCTATCATTGCCATATCCATAATCTTTTTCAAAAAACAGCGCCAATTCGTGTCCAGGATAGGGGCGATGGGGTTGTGCTTCTGGAACGTAAAACAGCGGCAGCTGAGGGCATAGGCAGTTGACTATCCCCCCAGTTCCTGCTCCACAACCCGGGCGATAGCTTGCGCCGTGTCTTCGGTGATCTCCCGGGTAGGACCTTCCACCATGACCCGGCACACGGGACGGGTTCCCGAGTATCGCACCAGAATTCTGCCCAGGTCGCCAAGTTCCTTTTCCGCCGCATCGATGGCCAGGGCTACGGGGGCAATAGTGGAAAGATCCGGCTTGGCGGTCACGGGAATATTGATGAGCACTTGGGGAAAGACTTCCATCATTCGGCCCAGTTCGGATAAGGGCTTTTGAAAATGGAGCATGGCCCCGATAAGCTGGATGCCCGAAAGCACGCCGTCGCCGGTGGTGTGGTGTTCCAGGAAGATCATGTGTCCCGAATCCTCTCCGCCGATCACAGACCCGGATCTTTGCATAGCCTCCAAGACATACCGATCCCCTACATTTGCGGCAATATGCAAGATGTCCATGCGGTTCAATGCCTGCTTAAAACCCAGGTTGCTCATAACCGTGCTCACCACGGTGTTTTTAGCAAGCCGACCGGTTTCCTTGAGCCATGCCGCGCAGATGATAAGGATCTGATCCCCTGAAATCCGATTGCCCGCCTCGTCCACGGCAATGAGGCGATCTCCGTCTCCGTCAAAGGCCAGGCCCAGGTTCGCCTTGTGCCGGAGAACTTCTTTTTGGAGCACTTCAGGATGCTGGGACCCGCAATCCACATTGATATTCACCCCATCCGGACTGACAAACAGGGGGAATACCTCCGCACCCAGGTTTTCGAACACCCGGGGCGCCACGGAATAGGTGGCTCCGTTGGACGCATCCATGACCAGACGCAGGCCCTTTAAGGGGGCGTTTCCGGGCAAGAGCGCCTGGAGAAAAGCCGCATAGGAGTCTTCGGCGTCGGAAAGCGTTAGGGTTTCGCCCACCGGCCCGCCGGAAGCAGGCTCCTGGAATACCAGGGCCTCGATTTCCTGTTCCACCTCATCAGACAACTTATACCCCCTGCCGCCGAAAACCTTCAGGCCATTGTCTTCAAAGGGATTGTGGGAGGCGGAAATCATAATGCCTGCGTCCAGGCTTGATTCCCGGATGATGTGGGCCAGGCCCGGAGTGGGAATGATCCCGGCAAAGAGTGCGTCGGCCCCTGCCGAGCATATGCCCGCGGCTGCGGCGGATTCCAGCATGGCGCCCGAAATGCGGGTGTCCCGGCCAATGCCTATCCGAACCTGTTGTCCCAAGGTGGAGTGTTTGCCAAAATATTGGGCAACCGCCCGTCCAATTTTTACGGCCATTTCAGGCGTGATGGGATATTGGTTGGCCTTTCCCCTCACCCCGTCCGTTCCAAACAGTTTTTCCACCTTGTTTTTCACTATATTTCCAATTTTTTCAGAGTTGATTGCATTGCATCTGCAAGAACAGTTCTGTTTTTATCGGCAGGAAGGAACAATGGCAAGGGTTTCTTCCAAAATATTTTCCGTAAACCCTGAAAGCCAGGCGGTCCCCAACGCAGCCTGTTCCGGCCCAAGGCCTTTGATGCATTCCAGGTACGAGGTTCCGGAGGTTCCGGTCATTTTCAAAAAAGCGTCCCCTGCGTTGTAGTCCTTGGTGCGGGACCGCCATTGCTCCAAACAGGCGCAAATATCGTCAGACCTTTCGGCCAACTGACGTTTTTGTTCTAACAGGGATTCCGGGGGAGGGCTTTGGGCGAGTTCCTCCAAAATGCGACCGGACTCGGGCAACTTGCCGCAAAACGCGGCAAAGCGCTTGATCCGTTCGTCAATGGCTTGATCGCAGGTTTTCAGCAAACCTTCATACAGGGCTTGCTCCAGCCCGCCGTGAAAAAACCGGGAACGCACCTGCCCGTACCACATGCGCAGGGCCAGGAGATCGGCGATATAAGCCAAGTTGTTGCGGGCCACCCGTTTTACCGCACGATACACTCCGGGTTCAAAGGGCATGGATGATTTGGGCGCAGCCCGCTCCATAAGCAGGTTGCCGGGCTTGGTGACGTCCTTGCGCCAAACCGTTCCTGCTGCGATTACGTTGCCATACTCAATCCGGCACGGTCCCACCAGTCCGCCCTGGCCTCCCAGGAAAATGGGCCGCTGGTTGAGCATGACGCCCCGGCATACGTCTCCAATCATGGACGGCGTGGCCTTGTCCTGTTGGGGCGTATAATTGAAGTGGATATACGAAGACCCCACCTCGCTGTGATTTTTCCGGTCCGTACCTCCGGCCATGAGGCAATCGCAAAAGTTGATGAGGCTTCCCAAAGTCACAAAGGGAAACAGAATAGTCTGTTTGAGTCCCACGGTATGGGCGCCGTTAGCCTCTTCTTCAAAAATTGTGCCGGGCCGCACATGGGCGCCGGACCCCATGGAAGACCCTTTCAGAAAAACAGCCCCCTGGAAAAAGCCGCCCTTGAGGCGAACATTCGGCCCTACCTGGCAATCCTGCACCGTGGCAGGGGCTTCCTCGCCAATGATGGCGCCGGCCAGGATGCAGGTGGATTCGCCAGTGATGCGGCAACCCGGATGGATCACCACGCCCTGCCCTGAAATGCGTTCGGGGTTGACCTCCTCTCCCACGAAAACACTTTCAGGGAGAGGCATGGCAACCCCGCGCTTTAACAATATGTCGATGTGTGTATTAGCCATGCAAAGCGGCTTTCACCCGGCCTGGTTAGTCCCGGCCTCCGCCAAAAAGGCGAAGCATCATGAGGAAGAGGTTGATAAAATCCAAGTACAGTTTCAATGCGCCCATGATGGCGCCTTTGCGCACCGCTCCAGCGCCGATGTCCGCAGGCTGGGTCAGGGCCATTTCCTTGATCTTTTGGGTGTCATAGGCGGTGAGGCCCACAAAAATAAAGATGGTGATGTAAGTAATCGCCCAATACAATGCGGAACTGGCCAGGAACATGTTCACGACGGAAGCGATAATCACCCCAATGAGGCCCATGAACATGAAACTGCCCATGGATGTCAGATCCCTTTTGGTTACCCATCCATAAATGCTGCATGCCGCAAAGGTGCCTGCCGTGGCGAAAAAAGCCCCGAAAATGGCGGTTTTCGTGTAGGCGAGAAAAATAAACGACATGGTAAGCCCGTTAAGGGCAGAATAGGCGACAAACATGGCCGTGGCGGTGCTTGCCTGCATTTTGGTTATCCGGCCGACAAGAATGAAAACCATGGCCAGTTCGCCGATCATGAGGGCAAAAAACACTCCGGGCGTGGAAAAAATGAGCTTGGAAAGCGCGGGGATCCTAAAGGTGGAATAGGCCACAACACCGGTAAGCCCCAAGCCGATGAACATCCAGTTATACACGCTTAAAATAAAGGCGTTTACTCTTGTTTTAACTTGTTCCGCTGATTGATAGGTCATGGGTTCCATGGTTTTACCCTCCTTATTCTTGTTTCACATCGTCAATGACTGCCGTCGCCATTAGGGCTGCGCAGTTGAGTTTGGCTTGGGCGAAATTAATTTTCCAAGGCCCTGATTTTTTCTTCCAGTTCTGCGGTGTCGTCGCCCCGCTTGATCTTTCCTGGCAGGGATATCTTATAGGCCTTGAGGGCCTCTTTGGGGTTTCCTGTCTTCATATAAGCATCCCCCAGGTGTTCCCGGATAACCGGATCATCGGGGGCCAGTTCCACGGCCTTTTTTAAAAATCCAAGGGCCTTTTTATACTCTCCCAGCTTGAAATGGACCCAGCCCATACTATCCATAATATAACCATCTTTTGGGGAGATTTCCAGGGCTCTGGCGATCAAGTCTCTGGCTTCCTCAAGATGGATGCCCAGGTCCGCATAGGTATAGCCCAAAAAATTCAGGGCATCGGCGTGGTCTGGCTTTAGTTCCACGACCCGCTTCATCATATCTATGCATTCTTCTTTGCGGTTTTGTTTGTCATAAATAATACCCAGATTAAAGAGAAGGACAAGGTTCTCAGGGTCATCCTCCACCCGTTTGGCAAGGATTTCTGCGGCCAGTTCCTGGTTGCCCGCCTGTTGGTGCAGGTTGGCGGCATGGATGGCGTATTCCGTTTCCAGGTGATCTCCGGTGGTGGCGGCCTTTAATGCGGTCAAGGCGTTCAAGGCGTCCTCCGGGGTTTTGGTCATGTAGGCAACGTAAATGAGTGCCTGGGCATAATAGGTGGACTCGGGTGGAATTTTCCGATACGCCTCCAGGGCTTGGTCCTCATTGCCTGCTCCCTCCAGGGCATAGCCCAGGAAGTACAGGATTTCCCCGTCGCGGGGATTGAGTTCACTAAGGACCGAAAAGATTGCCGCCGCCTCGGAAAAATAATCGAAAGCCAGATAAGCATGGGCGATACTTCTTTCCAGCAAAGGATCCTGCTTATGGATTTCCCTTGCCCGGGCGAAAACCTCCAGGGCTTTTTCGGGCTTCTGCTTTTTAAGATAATACCGGCCCAGCCCTATGTAGGGAACGGTTTCCGACGGAGTGTCCTCCATCATTTTCCTGTATAGGGATTCCACTTTTTTGTCGTTCCCAAGCTCCTCGTAGGCCTCCACAAGATTCAGGCGCACCTGGGTCAGTTCCGGCTTTAACGCAAGGGTTTGTTCAAAGGCGTTGGCGGCCTTGGCAAAATTTCCCTGGCTGAAATGAGTTTTGCCCATAATGTACCACATGTTCAGCGCACTGGGGGATGAGGGAAATCTTTTCAGGAAATCCTCATAAACAGCGATCGCCTTACCCGGCTGGTTTGATTTTAGGTAAGTCTCCCCCAAAAGGAAATGCGCGCTGGTTTCCTCGGGTGCCAGTTTCAGAACCTTTTGATACACCTCCCCAGCCTTTGCAAACTCGTTTTGTTGGAACAGGATGCTCCCATGGGCCATGAGAGCCTGGACATTGTCCGGGTTTTGTTTCAGAAGCTGGTTGGACTGCTCCAGAGCCTCTTCATAATCGCCCTTTTCAGCCAAGACTTCCATAAGGCCCTGGCGCAAAAACAGGGATTGGGGGTCCTGTTCAATGGCTTGACCCAAATACAGGGCAGCGGCGTCCAGGTTCCTGTCCCATACCATTCTTTGGGCCATGAGGTAGTCGTAATACGAGGCGCTGCTGCCGGAGCGGGCAGGGGCGGGAGTTGAGTATTCTTCCTGAATTGAGGGTTCTTCCCGGATCACGGAGGGTTTTGGCGCAGGAATTCCGCCGGGCCGGACACACCCGGGAGGGGTTGCCAGGGCAAGGGCCAGTAAGGCTCCTATGCCTAACCGAACCCAAAACCGGGGTCCATCATTCAATACCAATTCCTTGGAAGAATGCCTTGCCGGTTTGGAATGGACAGTGCCTTCGCGTACCTCGAACATTATGGCTCCAAAGCAAAAAGACAAAAGGCCGGGCCAGGGGCCCGGCCAAGAAATGTCAGGGATTTCCCTGGGTATCCGGTTCGAAGCCGCCCTGGTAATTGGAAAAGTCGGGAATTTCCTTTTCCAGGAAGACCTTGAGTTTTTTGACTACGCCGCTTTCCACCTGACGGACCCGCTCCCTGGAAATGCTGTGGCGGTCTCCAATTTGCTGGAGGGTCACGGGAGAGTCGGAAAACACCCGTTCATCAAAGATTTCCAGTTCCCGGGTTTTCAGGGTTTTGCGGAATATCTCAATTTTTTCCCGCAGGATGGTTTCCATTTCCTTGCGCGCCACCTGATCTTCGGCGGATTCACTCGGGGTGGACAAAAACTCGATTCTTTCGCTGTCGGAATCATCCTTGACCGGGGCGTCCAAAGACAAGTCCCAGTTGTTCAGGCGCTGGTCCATGTCGATGATGTCCCGCTCCGAGACGCCCAGTTTTTCCGAAAGGAGTTTGGGCTTGGGGTCGAATCCTTCTTCCAGCAGCCTTTGCTTTTCTTTTTTCAATTTGAAAAAAAGTTTGCGCTGGGCCTGGGTGGTGCCGATCTTCACCAGCCGCCAGTTATCCATGATGAACTTGAGGATGTAGGCTTTGATCCAAAAGGACGAATAATAGGAAAACTTGACGTTTTTATAAGGGTCAAATTTCCTGGCTGCCTGCATAAGCCCAATATTGCCCTCCTGGATAAGGTCCAGGAGATTCTGCATCCACACCCTTTGGAATTCCAGGGCGATTTTCACCACCAGACGCAGGTTGGCTGTCACAAGCCGGTAGGCGGCGTCCGGGTCGTCAAATTCCTGGACTCGGATGCCAAGTTCTCTTTCTTCATCCCTTGTCAAAAGGGGATATCTGCTTATTTCCGACAAATACCTCTGTAACGGGTCATAGGAAACCAGAGCCCTTTCCTTGGACTCTTTGGCGACCTTGGCCGGAGGGGCCGCCTTCACCTTTTTATCCGGCTTAGGTCCGTCTTTGGATGACTTACTCATTTTTACCGTCATATCAGCACTTTCATATAAAAGTTGCCTCCCTGTCGGCCCGCTTTTTCCCGGATTTTTCCCCTTGCGTCCAGGTTAAGCAGGGTTTTAACTAGGAAAGTATCCCACATATTGGAAGTGGTGTCAATTGGGCCATGGGCCAATTATGGCGAGGAGCCAGGGGTAGGGCGAATTGGGATAAATTGTTGATTTTTCTTTGCACTTCGGCTTATTGTATGTACCATAATTCCAATATATAACAGATTCGGGGTTTGGCAAGTCATGAAAGTCAGCGATCACATGTCAGCAAAGCAGGTTTTTTTGGACGCTCCTATCCGGGATAAAGAGGCGGTCCTGGATTTTGTGGCCGATGCCTTTGCCCGTTGCGGCGTTGCGCCGGACAAGGAATCGGTTCATGCGTGCATGAAGGAGAGGGAACATGTCATGAGCACAGGCATCGGAGGCGGGGTAGGCATACCCCACGCCGCCTGTGCGGATGTCACCCGTCCCGCCATTGTTCTCGTGAGACCGGTCACCCCCCTGGATTTTAACGCCCTGGACACCCGGCTCGTGGATGTGATTATCGCCATGGTTGTGCCTCGCAACCAAACGAGCATCCACCTCAGGCTTCTTGCCGGAATCTCCAGGTTGATTAAAACAAAGGACTTCCTGCAAGCCGTGCGCTCGGCGTCCTCGCCCGAGGCCTTGTATTCCCGGATCAGGAAAATCGAAGACTCCATGGCTTTTCATTAATAGCCGGCATCAACACGGACTCAACACGGGAACACCATGTATTTGCTTATCGCCGTCATAAATAACGAACAGGTCCTGGACGACCTCATCACCGGGTGGATAGACATGGGCATCACCGAAGCCACGGTGGCCGAAACCACGGATCTTTTGCAGCTTATCAGTAACAATATCCCCATCTTCGCTGGATTTCGCACCATGACTACCGGCGGCGCCGCCCACAACAAAACCATCTTCACAGCCCTGGAAGACAGAGAACTTCTGGATCAGGCCACGGCTTTCATCCAAAGCCTGTTCCGGGAAACCGGCAAGCCCTCCCAGGGATTCTATTTTGTCGTCCCCCTGGTGGACATGGGCGCCCTGGGCCTGGAAGCGCTTTAGGGCGGTTTTTTTCAAACAGGTGGTTTGTTCCCAACACCTCCAAAAATAATTCTTGCACAGACCCCAATTAGTGCGTATAATATCCGTTGACTGGAAAAGACCGGTCATTGGCTCCGGTGTATGGGGGCCTTCGGGAATGCTTGAGTACGATACCGCCCGGATTACCCCGGGCGGTTTTTTTGTGTTTGTGGAATCTTTTCGTATTAAACCGGGCGATGCCACACACACCGTCAATTTAATAAAGACCAGCCGGAAGCCAGTGCGCCGAATAGTTCGTACAATCCTGGCTGTGGGTGATTGGAAAGATCAACGGGCTGTATCAAACCGGGAGTTCCCCGGTTCAAAAAGCCCGGCTGATGCCGGTTTGTTCACCCATGGAAATAGCCAGGACCCCTTGAACTGTCCGGAGAGACCGCTTCCGGTTGTTTTTTGAAAGAAGAGATTTATCCACATGGATTTTAGAACACTGGGATTACGGGACGAACTGGCCAGGGCCGTTGAAAGCCTGGGATTTGACTCCCCCATGCCCATCCAGGAAAAAGCCATACCCTACCTGCTCTCCGGAGAGAGAGATTTTGTAGGACTGGCCCAGACCGGCACGGGAAAGACCGGCGCGTACGGCCTGCCCCTCATTCAGGCCATGGACCTCCAGGTCTCCAGGCCTCAGGCCATTATCTTGTGCCCCACCCGGGAGCTTTGCCTCCAGATCACCGGGGACTTGAAAAATTTCGCCAAATACATGGAAGAAATCCGGGTGGTCGCGGTTTATGGCGGCGCGGATATCGCCAAGCAGATCCGGACCGTGAAGAACGGCGTCCAGATCATCGTCGCCACCCCGGGCCGCCTGTTGGACCTCATGAACCGCAAGGTGGTGAAACCCTCCCAGGTGACCCATGCTATTTTGGACGAGGCCGACGAAATGCTCAATATGGGCTTCCAGCAGGATATCGACACCATCCTGGCCGCGTTGCCCCCGTCCCGGCAAACCTGGCTGTTTTCCGCCACCATGCCCCGGGGCGTGGCCGCTATTGCCCGAACCTATCTGCGTGATCCGGTAGAGGTCACCGTGGGAGGCCGCAACCAGTCTTCCCGCGATATTTCCCACTCCTGCTACACGATTCAGGAAAAAAATCGCTACCCAGCCCTGAAACGCATCCTGGATTTCTGCCCGGACATGTTCGGCCTGGTTTTTTGCCGCACCCGCAGGGACACCCAGAACATAGCCGAAGCCCTGGTTGCCGATGGTTATAACGCCGAGGCCCTGCACGGGGACTTGTCCCAGCCCCAGCGGGATCAGGTCATGGGAAAATTCCGGCGCAAGGCGGTCCAGGTTTTGGTGGCTACGGACGTGGCAGCACGGGGCCTGGATGTGGACGACATCACCCATGTGATCCATTACACCCTGCCCGATGACCAGGAATCCTACACCCATCGGAGCGGCAGGACCGCCCGTGCGGGCAAGCAGGGGCAGTCCATGGCTCTCATCACCCCCCGGGACAAATACCGCATCCATGCCCTGGAAAAGCGCGGCAACATCAAGTTCCGCTTTGATTCCCTGCCCCAGGGCCGGGACATCTGCGAAAAGCAAATCACGTGCATGGCGGAAAAAATAGCCAAAATCGAGGTCCGGGAAGAAGATATCGCCCAATACATGCCTGCGATTTTTGAGGCTTTTGACGGGCTGGACAGGGAGGATATCATCAAACGGATGGTCTCCACCGAATTCACCCGCATGCTGGATTACTACCGCAACGCCGGGGATATCAACGCCAGTTCCATGCCCAAGAATCAGGGCAATTACGAAAAAAAGGGCGGCTACGAAAGAAAATCCGGGCCTTCGTCCTATCAGCAAAGGGATAAATACTCTAAAACGAGCAAGCCCAAAGCGCGCCTCAGGGGAAAAAAGACCCAGCGCTTTTTTATCAACCGGGGCCGCCTGGACAAGGTGAACGAAGGAACCATCGTGCGCCTCATCTGCGATAATTCGGGCATCAAATCCCATAGTATCGGCCAGATAGACCTCAACCGCGAGTTCTCCTTTTTTGAAGTGGAACAAAGCCTGGCCCCCCGGATTCTCAGGAGCCTGTCCAATGCCACCCTGGATGGAAAGGCCTTGCAGATAAGGGAAGCGGACGAAAGAAAACCCAACAACAAAGCCGAGAGGCAGGCGGCCTGAAGGAAAAAATCCTGAACGCAAGGTTTTATTTTGCCTAAAGGAAAGCCTTGCGTATAATGGCTCTTGGAAGATGCCACAATATGGCAAGCAGGGTTGGGTCACGCAAGATCCGGCACACTGGCTTATTCAGCAGGATTTGAACGCCGCCTGCGTTCTGTTTTTATTGAGTTGCGGTTTCAACCAGGCAGGAGCAATGCCTTTATTTTTGGGTAGCCCTGGCAATCTGTTGAGGCTGAGTCGCGATCTATCCTTCGGCCAAGGAGATCACTGTTTTTCGTCCCTTCCCCTGCAAGGGGGGAAGGGACGAAGATTCAAGGGTTTCGGCTTCCGAATAGTCGCCCATTTGCAGATTGAATGGTCAATTCTTTAATTGTGACACAGTCTCGGAACATGGGAACTGTGAAATAGTGACTTGGGAAAATGAATATGGACGTCCCTCAGCGCAAGGACATCAAACCGGGCTTGGAAGTGGATATTGTCCTGAAACAGGATCAACGATCAGGAAACCTCACCCATGGCGTGGTGAAGGATCTTTTGACCAAGTCCCCGGCCCATCCCCACGGAATCAAGGTGCGCCTGACTGACGGACAGGTAGGACGGGTGAAAAAGGTTTGCGGCGGCGCTCAATAAGACTGAATTCCTCGTCCCGGGGGCCGCTTTATTTTTTTGTAGCCGTCCCGTTTTCCCATGGTTGTGCTAAGAAAGGGCATAATGACAGATCGTCTGAAGGCGCTTTTGCCATGGCTTTGGAGGCGTGTCTTTCCCCATGGCGCTTTAGGAGAAATTTACCCGGTGATTCCCTGGACAATGACAGAAACCTCCCAGGTGCCCGGAGAAGGCGGCGCCATCAGCCTTCACCGCAGGGGAGAAGAATTTTCCATTCGGGTGGACGGCCGGGAACTCATGAACAGCCGCAGGCACGGCTCCGAAGAGGATTTGGCCCACCTGGCCTGTAAGGCCATCGCAGGCCTCCCGGATTCCCGCATACTCATCGGCGGCCTGGGCATGGGTTATACTCTGGCAACGGCCCTGAAGCGCCTAGCCCCCTCGGCGACCGTCATGGTGGCCGAACTGGTGCCCGCCGTCATCCGGTGGAATCAAAAATTCCTGGGACATTTGGCAGGAAACCCCCTGGACGACCAACGCGTGACAATCATCCAGGGCGACGTGGCCCAAATCATTGCGGAAAGCAGCCAGGCCTTTGACGCCATCCTTTTGGATGTGGATAACGGCCCGGACGGCCTCACCCATAAGGAAAACGACCGTCTGTATCAAACTGGCGGCTTGGCGGCCGCCCATAAAGCCCTGAAGCCGGGCGGGGCGCTGGCTGTGTGGTCCGCCACCAAGGATTCCTCGTTCACCAAAAAGCTCAGCTCCGCCGGATTTGCGGTGACGATAAATAAGGTCCATGCCAGGGCTGGCAACAAAGGCGCCCGCCACATTATCTGGCTGGCCAAAAAGAAGTAGCCCCCAATCCAAATCATTTTATTGCCCGAGGCTATGAAAAAGATCATCCTGTTCGCGATTCTTTGCCTGCTTGTCCTGGCCGTAATCGGCGCAATCGCCCTGCGTAATGCGGCGCTCAAACAAGCCGGAGCCTTTGATGAAAAAACCTGGGCAAGCCTCAACGCCTCCTTTGATTCCCAAGCCCTCTACGCGCCCCATGAGGAAAACGGCCGCTTTTTCGCCCCGTGGGACCGCTACAGGGAAAAACGGTTCCGGGACGTTTTGGGCTGGAAACTTTCCCCAAAGGCAAAATATACGCCCGAAGAGGAATCCTATCTGCCAAAAGTCGTCCCCGACCCCATGGAACGTATCCAAAACACCCGGGGCGATTTCATCATGTGGATCGGCCACAACACCTTTCTCATCCGCATAGACAACGTATGCTGGCTTACCGATCCCATATTCAGCCGCCGGGCGCTCCTGCCCGCCCGGGAAACTCCGCCGGGAATCACCCTGGAGGATTTCATCAATGCGGCGCCCAATCCCCGGGTCATCATTTCACACAACCATTACGATCACCTGGACGCTCCGAGTGTCAAGGGCCTGCCCCAAGACACCCCGGTGTATGTCCCCCTGGGCCTGAAAAAAACAGTGGAGGCCATGGGCAAGACCAATGTGCAGGAAATGGATTGGTGGGACGAAAAAACCACCCCGGAAGGATTCAGGCTGGTATGCCTTCCCGCCCAACACTGGTCTTTGCGCGCCGGCATGGCCCGGAACGGCTCCCTGTGGGCCAGCTTCATGCTTATAAAGGACGGCCTGACCATCTACATGGGCGGGGATAGCGGGTATTTTCCCGGATACAAGACGTTCGGCAAGGCCTTCCCGAACATTGACTACGCCCTTCTCCCCACCACCGCTTACCATCCCCGGTGGTTCATGCACTACCAGCATATGGACGCCCGGGAAGCTCTCCAGGCCTTTGACGATCTCCAGGCCCGGTATTTCATCCCAACCCAGTGGGGAACCTTCCGCCTGGGAGACGAGCCTCCGGGTTATCCCGCTCTGGACCTTCAGCGGCGTATCGCCCAACAAGGCCGGGATTCCTCCCGTTTTCTCATCCCTTCCATCGGCCAGATTATTCCCATCAACCAGTAAAATGCAAAGGGCAAGGGGATTTTTCCACCGCTTTTTTAACGGTCCGGTCAAAAAAAACCGGTTTGGGATTAGCAACCCTGCTACAGGCTTCCGGGCTTCGAACCCGCCAATTATCTTCCAGTTCCCATACTCCCAGGCTGTCTTCCAACAAAAAAAGGAAATTCACCCGGTAAATTGACGTTTTTTCGAAGGCCAAAGCCCTTCAATCTTCGTTCCTTCCCCCCTTGCGGGGGAAGGATAGGATGAGGGGTAAGTTTCTGGAAACATGGAAAAATATCACGCCCACCCCGGTTCTTTTCTGTCAAGGTGGAGGGAGAAAAAGCGTGATCTCCTTGGCCAGAGAATAAATTGTGACACAACCTGTTCGCGTGGGAATACATACAGAACTATCTAAAATTACAAACATTTCAAAATTGGATTAGGAAATCAGGGAACGCTTTTTCAGCGTTCCCTGATTGATGGATTGGCGATTAGGAGGCTTGTTCAAAAGCCAGCTTGGGAGCAGGCGTCTTGAACATTTTCATGAACTTGGCGAACGCGATGGTCCCGCCAGTCTCGTAGTCAAAACCCGCCATGGTGGCGACCGGATTCTTCATGCCCGCCAGCATTTCCTTCCAATCCCGCGAGTCGGCCTTCACCATGATATCCAGGTTATCCAGCAAACTAGGCTGAATTTCCGCCACGCCCCGGCGTACATGGATGGTGAATTCCTTGCCGGTGTCCGTAAACCGGATGCCCACTTTCTGGTCCAGGTCGGCGCTCTTCACAGGGTCCAGGCCCACGGCCATGAGTTCGAAGAATCCCTCGATGGGATAGCCATGGACCATTTCCGGCGTGGATTTGATATTGCCAGTGCTGGCTACAAAGCCGTCCCGGATTTCCAAAGCCTCGGTGAGGTAATAGTGGCGGGCGTTGGCGTTTTCCTCCCGCTCTCCCAGCTTGATGAGAGCTTGAGTGCGCAGGGTTTTCGCGTTTTGATTTTCCGGTTCCAGACTCAGGACATGGCCGGTCAGTTGCAGGGCGGCCTGGAATTCTCCCTTGTCAAAGCGAGCCTGGGCGTGATCCAGGAGCTTGGCGGGGCCGCCTGCCAGGTCGGCCATTAGTTGGGCGTTTTCCAAACGGGACAAGGGCTGGAGTGTGGCGGAATCGCCGTCAAACCAACCCAGGTTGCCGTCAAACAGAGACCGCAGGGCCCAGGACATCTTGCCGTAATACTCCTGCAAATAGGGAGAAACGGCCAAGTGGGGAGGCAGTTTGACATACTCCACCATCTCGTCCGGTGTCATGCCCATGTTGATGCAACGGATTCCCTGGTCATGGACATATTGGATTGCGTCCCGGTAATCTGTGGCGATGGCGTAAATATTGTCCTTACCGGATATGGGCTGGCCGTGGCTTGGAACCAGGAATTCGGGTTTGATATCCCGAATCATGTCCACGCTCTGGTACCAGGACTTGATGCTCCGGTACGGGGTGCCCCGGATGGTGTACAAATTGGGAAAGGAGCGGTACAGGTTGTCGCCAGTGAGCAAAATCTGCGGCCCGGCCATCCACACATAGATTGCGTCATTGGTCTCTCCGGGCGCATGGATCAATTCCATTTTTACGCCGGAAATCTCAATTTCCATGGTGTCCCGGAAGGTAACGGTGGGCTTGACAAAACCAAGCTCCCGGTCCGGGCCTATCCCCAAAAAGGGGCCTATGCCATCGTTTTCCAGGCCCTCGGGGTCCAGAAAATTGCCGAACATGCGCATGCTGCGGGCGCCGATGATGGGTTTCATCTTGTTGACCAGCCGGTTCACGTAGTATTCCAGGCTCTCATGGGCGTACACGGCAGGCTGGCCCCCTTCGGCAAATGCCTGGGCGCCGAATATGTGATCCGTATGATTATGGGTGTAGATGATCGCCTTTATGGGCTTGTTCGAAATCTTCCTGAACTCCGCAAGAACCTCCCTGGCCTCCTGCAAACTTTCCATGGTATCCACAATGATCAGGCCGTCGTCCCCTTCGATCATGATGGAATTGGCCAACCCAAAGCCCACCGCCGAATAGACGTTGTCCGCAATCTTGTACACCTTGCGTTCAAAATGTTTGGTGTGTTCCTTGAGGCTGGCGGCTGCCTGCACGTTGGCAATGGTCTTTTTTTCCATGCTTGGCTGGTTGCGGTGTTTTACAAAAAGTCCCACGGCGCCAAGCCCCACAAGCAAAAGGATGATGAACAGAAACAGCTTTTTTTTCATGAATGAATCCCCCTAATGAAAAACGGTGATGAGTGTCAGAAAGCAGGACGGCCTTCCGGCGACGAGTGTATACAAATGACTACATTTTTCCATAATGGCGCTCTGGTGTCAAGACCGAATTGAAATCATAGGCTGGGGAATGGATCAATATAGTACAGGAATAGAATGAACAGGCCTCCCCCAACCAAAGGAAGGGAAAGGCCTGTAAGAATGCGCTCTGCTACGGCGGCAAGCCTGCTTGGCCTACGCCTTGGAATATTTGCTTTATACCGCGTACATCTCCCGGATCTGGGCCATGATCTGGTCGTTGTCAAAGCCCTGGAGATGCAAAGCGCCGGAGCGGCATGAGGCCACGCATTGGCCGCAGCCCTTGCACAATACAGGGTTGATTTCCGCCTTGCCCGCGTTGGGGCCTTCCAGCACCATGGAGGGGGCGCTGTAGGGGCATGTGCTCACGCAAACGCCGCAGGAGGAGCAATTCCTTGGGTCCACCCTTGCCACAGTGGCGCTGGTATTGATGGTCTTGCGTGAAAGCAGGGTGATGGCGGCGGACGCCGCAGCCTGAGCCTGGGCGATAGCTTCGTCAATGGGCTTGGGATAATGGGCCAGGCCGCACAGGAACACGCCGTCCGTGGCGAATGATGAAGGCGCCAGCTTGACGTGGGCTTCCACAAAAAAGCCGTCCTCGTTCAATGGCACCTTAAATTGCTGGGCCAGCCTTTCGTCCTTGTAGGGAACCACGGCGGCTGCCAGGGTAAGGATGTCCGCCTTGATGGCCAGGGGAAGGCCTGCAATGGGATCCCTGACCTCCACGGTCAGGCTTGACGCGTCCGCGCTGACTTTGGGTTTGCTGTCCACCCCGTAGCGGATGAAAATCACGCCCTTTTCCCGGGCTTCCTTGTACAGGTTTTCCCTTTCCCCAAAGGTGCGGATATCCCGGTACAGGACATAAACCTGCATGTCCGGGTTAATTTCCTTGAGATGCAGGGCGCTGAGCACGGAATGGGTGCAGCACAGGCGGGAGCAATAGGGCCTGCCCGGCTCGCGGGAGCCCACGCATTGGATGAACACGGCGGTCTCCGCCTTCTTGAGCAAGGGATCGTTGTCCAGCATTTTCCGGTCCAACGCCTGCCCTGTAAGCACTCGGGAATCCTGTCCGTAGAGGTATTCCGTGGGTTGGAGTTCGTGGGCGCCCGTGGCGATGACGGTCACACCGTGTTCCAGATTTTCCTCGCCTTGGTCCATGAGGATTTTGGATTTAAAACTCCCCACAAAGCCGGTCACATCTTCCAGTTTCGCATTCAGGTAGCAGGTGATGTTGGGGTCGTTCTCCACCTCCTGAATCATCTGCTCCAGCCTGGCCCGGATATCCTCGTGCTTGGCGGTCTTGTACAGACTCCGGGCCTGGCCGCCCAGGCTGGAATCCCGCTCCACAATGCTGGTCTGGTAACCCTGCGCCGAAAGGGCCTGGGCCGCCGCTATTCCTGAAATACCGCCGCCCACCACCATGGCGTTTTGGTTGATCCGGAGTTCGGATTCTTCCAGGGGCGCCAACAGGGCCACCTTGCCCACGGCCATACGCATGAGGTCCTTGGCCTTTTCCGTGGCTTTTTGAGGATTGTCCTTGTGGACCCAGGAATCCTGGTTGCGGATATTCACGAATTCGAACAGGTATTTATTCAGCCCGGCCGCTGTAAGGGTTTGCTGAAACAGTGGTTCATGGGTTTTTGGAGAACATGCCGCAACCACAATGCGGTTGAGATTTTTCTCCTTGATGATTTTGGTCATGTTGTCCTGAGTATCCTGAGAGCAGGAGTACAGGTTATCGTCGGAGAATTCCACATAAGGCAGGGTGGCCGCATATTCCCGGACAGCCGGTACGTCCACCACACCCGAAATATTAATGCCGCACTTGCACACAAACACGCCGATACGGGGTGGCTCGCCATTTATATTGATCTCGGGCGGAATTTCCGTCTTGACGGTCAGCGTATCGCGGCTGGCGGTGAGGGCCGAGCCCGCCATGAGGGCCGCGCTTCCCGCTTCCACCACGGACTGGGGAATGTCCTTGGGTCCGGCGAAGGCCCCGCACAGGTATATACCATCCCGGTTGGACGCCACGGGTGAAAAAGAGTCCACCCGCCCAAACCCGCCGGGTGTAAGCTCCACGCCCAATTTTCCGGCCAGTTCCCGGAGTTGCTCCGGAATTTCCAGGCCTACGGAAAGTATCACCATGTCGTACTCTTCGCTCAGGACCTTGCCGTCTTCATCCACATATCTGAGGGAAAGATCCTCGGTCTCGGAATCAGGCAGGATGGTATGAATCCGGGCTCTTTTAAAGTCCACGCCGTGTTTTTCCCGGGCTTCGTTGTAGCAATCTTCAAAGCCTTTGCCATGGGTCCGCATGTCCATGTAAAAGATGGAGCAGTCCAGATCGTAGGGGGCGTGCTCCTTGGCTATGATGGCCTGTTTGATGGCGTACATGCAGCATACGGAGGAGCAATAGGAATTGCCGCACCGGTTGATGTCGCGGGAGCCCACGCATTGGAGCCAGGCGATCTTCACCGGCTCCTTGTTGTCCGAAGGACGCACCAGATGGCCGCCCGTGGGACCGGAGGCGGACAGGATGCGTTCGAACTCCAGAGAGGTCATGATGTTTTTGCTGTTATGGCAGGCGTAAGCGTCGATCCCCTTGGGATCAAAGGCTGAAAATCCGGGCGCCAGGATCACGGAGCCCACGTGGATGTCCAGGATCTTTTCCTTGTCATCGTACAGGATAGCTCCTGCCGGGCAGACCTTTTCGCAATTGCCGCATTTGTCCTTGGTGATTTTGAGGCAATGGGTGGGGTCAATGGCGAATTTCAAAGGCACTGCCTGGGGATAAGGCACATAGATGGCCTTGCGTTTGACCAGTCCCTGGTTGTACTCGTCCGTAACCTTTTTGGGGCATTTGGCCGCGCACTGGCCGCAGGCGATGCACTTGTCCATATCCACATACCGGGGGGCCTGACGCAGAGTGACCGTAAAATCTCCCTTTTCCCCTTCGATTCCCTGAATCTCCGCCAGGGTGATCAACTCAATGTTGGGATGCCTGCCCACCTCCACCAGCTTGGGGCTCATGATGCACATGGAACAGTCATTTGTGGGAAAGGTCTTGTCCAGCATGGCCATAACACCGCCAATGGAGGCGGATTTTTCCACCATATACACCTTGTACCCGGATTGGGCCAGATCCAGGGACGCCTGAATGCCTGCTATGCCTCCCCCGACCACCATCACAGATCCCACAACATCTTTAGACATGGTTTTGTCTCCTTTTGCTCAAATCTTTTATAAGGGCGCACTGGCCCAAGTTTTGTCAAATCTTTAAAAATCAAGCATTATGCCGACGGATAAAAGGCGCTGTCTCCTCTTGATTCGCCTTACCCCCGTGAATGAGCTTCAATGGCCGAGCCTTTTTGCGCCACTCCTGCAAAGCATCCAACTGGAACAACAAATCCTGGCATTCCGCTCTGAAAAACTGGGCCTTCCCTCTTTTTTCCGGATGGATGTTTTCCGGGTAATACTCCGAAAACAAGGTTCCCGGCCCCATGGTTTCCAATAGCCGGGCCAGCCGGGTCGCCAGGATGTAATAGTCGCCGATTTCCACGTCGCCGTGGGTAATACTGCAAAGCATCCGGCGTATCTGGCAATACAACGCCGTATTCCGCGTAATGGCCCTGTCCGTGGCGGCCAACATGCCATGGCGCAGTTCCTGCAATTCAGCGGTGGTGATGGGTTTGTCACCCTCGTCCATAAGCCTGATTCCTCTCCCTGCATACCTGAAAGCATAGGGGCTTCACGGTCCGCTGATCCTATGGGAACCAGGAACCGATGACACCGGCCTGCAAAGGCGCTGAAAACCGCACATTAAACCAGGACTATAAGGCGCGTACGCCAAACACGGGCGGCGCAAAGTCCCGGCTTCATGTAAAGCCGGGGAGCGTGGAATTTGTCTTATGGGATATGGGTTGGAGGATATATGGCATGGGCTGTGTTCACCTGAGGTTAATATACAAAATCATCTCGAAGGCAGGATAAAGGGAGACTCTCCCAATGTCAAGAATCTATTTATTTTTAAAATATTAAATATTGATAAATTCAATACCGGAGTTTGTCTCCAAGGAGAATTTCAATAGGGCATTTTCCTCACGATCGTATAACCCGGACTTGCAATTACTCAAACCTTGGTACAATATGCAAGCATCACTTGGACAGCGAACGGGCAACTCTAATTTCTGATCATAGGAGGAGACACATGACATTCATCGAACCCACCGGCAAGCAATTCAAGGAACTCTCCCAGTTGGATCACGAAGGGCCGATTGTCATGGTGAACCTGCTCAAGCTCAACAAAGACGGGGGCCAGGAATCCTACGCCAAATACTCCGAAGCCACCCTTAAACTTGTGACAAAAATCGGGGGCCGTGTGCTCTATTTCGGAAAATACCTGATGCCGGTAATCGGAGACGGGGACTGGGACGGAGTGCTTTTGGTGGAGTATCCTTCCATCAAGGCGTTTTTCGAGATGGTCACCTCTCAGGAATACAAGGACGTGGTGCATTATCGCAGCGAGGCCCTGGAAGACTCCCGCCTGTGGGCGACCCGACCGGTTGGATAGCCGCGAGACATTATTGAATAATATAGGCAGGCCACGGAAGGACTCCGGCCGCGCCGATGGAAATACAGGACGCGGCCGGTTCCTGAAACAGGGTCATCCGTTTAGGAGAGCCAGTCCCGGGCGATGGACCGGGCCTGATCCACATAAACCTGCCGGTCTGCGTCCGTGCTTTCAAAGCTCACATCCGTGGCCCGGATAATCTGCCGCGGGGCAAGTCCCCAGAAGGCCATGAACGTGTCGTATTTTTTGGGGATGTCTTTGTGGACTTCCGGAGTATCTCCCTGGGCCAGGATAAGCAGGCCTTTTTTACCGGAAGGAAGCCTGGAAGGGTCGGGGCGCTCCATGAAATCCGGGTGAAAAAAGGAAAAGGTCCTGTCCACAAAGTTTTTCAACTGGCCGGACACATCATAAAAATAGACGGGCGAAGACACGACTACGATATCCGCCTCGTACATGGCGTCCAGGACCTGGGTCAGGTCGTCCCGGACCACGCAGCGTTCGACCTTTCCCTTGCAGGCGCCGCATCCCTGACACCCTTTATAATCCATTTTGTTCAGGAAAAAGGTTTGAACCTCGGCACCCAGGCTTTGGGCAGTTTCATTGAAGGCCATGGCGATTGTATTGCTGTTTCCTTTTTTTCGGGGGCTACCCAGGACGGTGACGACTTTCATTTGATGCTCCTTGAAGTTTAAGATTCGAAACTATTCGAATTAAAAGAGGAAAAAAAATCAGGAAGAAAAAAAAGCCAGCATGACCCTGGCTATCTTTTCGTCCACCCATACCACTACGTTCTTGCCTTCCCGCTTCATGTGGATCAGCCCGGCGTGCCGTAGTTCCTTGAAATGGTGCGACACGGTAGAGGGCGCCAAGCCCAGTTCCTCGGCGAACTCCCTTTGGCAGTTCTGGAATTCATCCTGGGGTTCGCTGATGACAGCGTCGCCTCCGCAGGAGGCCAAGGCCCTGTAAATGCGCAGGCGGTGGGGATTGGAAAGGGCCTTGAACATGCGGGCCGCCTTTTCAATCTCTTTAAGCTCACTGTCTGTTTGGCTATTCGACATGTTTCGAATGTAGCAACACAAATGAACCTTGTCAAGGCCCATCACCGTAGCATGCCTTGAACAGAAAAGAGAACGCCCCTATTTGTCCAGGATAAAATCCCGGATATAGGGATTGTTCTCCCTCTCCTGGGCGATGGTGGAGGTGGGGGTGGAGCCGTAATCGTGGCCGGGGTGGATGATGGTGTCCCCGGGCAATGGCAATATCTTATTTTCAATGGAATTGAGAAGATCCTGGAGGGTCATGCCGCCCGTGTCTGTTCGGCCCACGCCTTCCACGAACAGGGTGTCCCCGGTAAACAGATGGTTTTGGCACAGGAAGCACACAGAACCGGGCGTGTGCCCCGGCGTGTGGAGCACGATAAATTGCATGGCGCCCACTTCAAGCTCCTGGCCGTCCAGGAGCAGGATGTCTGCTTCCGGATATGCCAGGGAGGAAGAGGAAAGGGTCCTGCTCCTATGCAGCCCCTTGAAAAACGTGGCGTCTTGCTCATGCATGGCAATGGGCGCTTCCAGCATGTCGGCAAGGCCCCGGGCGCCCATTACGTGGTCGTGGTGGCCGTGGGTGTTTAAGATGAGACGGACCTTGCATCCTACCAATCTTACCAGGGCGGCGATGCGGGCTTCCTCGGCTCCCGGGTCGATAATAACAGCCTCATTGGTTTCCAGACAAGTGACCAGGTAGCAATTGGCTTGGTACGGCCCAACGGCCAAGGCTTTGATGTCCAGTTTTGGGTTGGCTTCGCTCATGGTGTCCTCAATAATCGGTTTTGTGCAAAAACGGAATTCAATACATTTCTTCGACCGCATAAAAAAATTGACTAGGCCGCACCTATTGTTGCTTCGCAACCCTGGCGGCAAACTGCGCTGCCAGGGCTACCCAGGAATGCGGGATAGGCTTGGGTATTGATTCTGACTCATGGTTTGGCCTTTGTCCGGCTTTTGGGGGCCGCCGCGCCCCGCTCCCGGCTATACTTCCAGGTATTGCGCCCTGGCGTCCGGGTTGTTGTCCAGTTCCTTCACGGTTCCCACAAAACCGATGTGGGCCTTCCCCATGAGGTACACCCGGTGAGCCAGGCTCATGGCGACATTCAGATTGTGCTCCACCAAAAGGATGGAAACGCCCATTTTGTTGATTTCAGCCAGAATGTCCCGCACCGCCTCCACAATGATGGGGGCCAGCCCTTCGGTGGGTTCGTCCACCAGAAGCAGGGATGGGTTGCCCATGAGAGCCCGGCCTATGGCCAGCATCTGCTGTTCCCCGCCCGAGAGATTGGCCCCCTTGTTGGTTCTGCGTTTTTTAAGAGAGGGAAAAACCTCGTACATTTTTTCCAGGGTCCAGGCATCGGGGTTGCTTTGGTCAATCACGCCGCCTTTAACTCCGATAAGCAAATTGTCCTCCACGCTCAAATTGGGAAAAATCCGTCGTTCTTCGGGCACATATCCAATGCCAGCCATGGAAACCTTGTGGGGGGGATTGCCGAAAATGCTGTTCCCTTGAAAAACCACTTGGCCGGACTTGGGTTTTGCCAGGCCCATGATGGTTTTCAACGTGGTGGATTTTCCCATGCCGTTACGGCCCAAAAGGGCGACGATCTCGCCCTTGGCCACGGTAAGGCTGATTCCCTGGAGCACATGGCTTGGCCCGTAATAAGTATTCAGATCATTTATTTCCAGAAACACGCTACACCCCCCCATGCCCCAGGTAGGCATCCTTGACTTCCTGCATATTTTTAATCTCGTTGGGCGCGCCAACGGCCAGCACCTTTCCGTGATGAAGCACGGTAATGCGGTCGGCCAGAGAAAAAACCACGTCCATGTCGTGTTCCACAATGACCATGGTCTTGCCTTCGGTGAGTCTTCGGATCAGGTCCACCGCGCTGTGGGTTTCATCCCGGCTCATCCCGGCGGTGGGTTCGTCCAGCATGACCAAGTCCGGGTTGGTGGACATGGCCAGGGAGACTTCCAGCGCCCGGTGCTTGCCGTAGGACAACGCATTGGCCGGAACCGCGCTTTCCCGGTGCAGGTTTATCCGCCTCAGGACCACATCGGTTTCCCTGGTGACATCTTTTAGTTTATCCACACGCTGGAACATATTGAAGCGGATGCCCATCCGGGAAAGGACGCCCATGCGGATATTCTCGAAGGCCGTCAGATTATGGAATGTGCTGGTGATCTGAAAAGACCGGCCCATACCGAGGCGGGAGAGTTTGTGGGGTTTGAACCCGGACACGTTCTGGCCCTTGAATATCACCTTGCCGCGGCAGGGAGCGTAAAGCCCGGTAATGACATTGAACAGGGTGGTCTTTCCCGCGCCGTTGGGGCCGATGATGGCGTGACGCTCGCCTTTTTCCACTTGCAGATTGACCCCGGTGAGCACTTGCAGCCCGGAATAGTCGTAAAACAAATCCTTGGTTTCCAAGATACTCGTACTCATGCTTCCACCTCCTTGGACATGCGGAGCTTGCGGGCTTTAAAACGCGCCACAAGGCCCATCCACAACCAAACAAATCCTCCGGGCACATACAGCACCACGATGATGAATAGCAGGCCGGTCACCAGTTCCGCCCGCTCTGTATAACGCATGATCATGTCTTCCAGGACAATAAGAATTCCCGAACCCAAAATGGGGCCGAAAAATGTGCCGATGCCGCCAATGAGGATGGCCATGATGGGATAAAAGGAAACCATGACATGGAGAACGCCGTCCGTGGAGACTACCCCCTGGAACAGGGCGAACAAGGACCCGGCAATCCCTGCGAAAAATCCGGATAAGGCGAATATGATGGCCTTGGTGTGACGGACTCTGTAGCCCAGGTAATCCACCCTTAGGGAGTTATCCCGAATACCCACCACCACTTGTCCCAGGGGCGTTTTGGTGAAAAACCACATGATCATGATTCCGATCACGCAAACCACCACTGTGAAATAATAAAAGACGGTTGAATCGAGCATATCCAGGGATGCCACCCCGGGGATATTGAGGGGAGGGATGTCGTAACCCGCCACGCCGTCTTCCCCTCCGGTGACCTCACGGAACTTGAGGCACAGGATGTACATGAGCTGGCCAAAAGCCAGGGTGAGCATGGCAAAAGCGGTTCCCGTCACGCGCACCAGGAGAGGGCTGAGAATCAGTCCGGCCAAACCGGCGGCCAAACCGCTCAGAAGCAGGGCGGGAATCAGGGGAAAGCCTTCGACGTGGTATAAAAGCAGGGCCGTGGTGTAGGCGCCCACGCCGTAAAACAGGGCATGCCCGAAGCTGAGAACCCCGGTGAAGGACAAAAGCAGATTGAGGCTGACGGCGAACAGGGCGAAGGTGGCAAGCTCCACCAGCACATTGGTTTTCACGATGCCCAGCACATGGGGAGCAGCCCCGGCCACGGCCAGAAACACGACCCACATGATCAGGTTGCGTACGAACTTATTCATCTCTCTCTCCAAAGAATCCCATGGGTTTGAAGGACAGCACCAGGGCCATAAACAGGAAAACCAGAACAGGGGCTAATCGGGGAATGAACTGGATGCCGAAGGAATTCAGCTCGCCCAGGAACAGGGAGACAACCACGGCGCCTAAAAGGCTGCCAAATCCTCCCACAACCACCACCACGAAAGCATCCAGGCCGATCTGGTCCGCCAGTCCCGGAAAGACTGTGAGCATGGGCGCCGCAGCCACTCCGGCCACCCCGGCCATGAGGGTGCCCACCCCGAAAACAAACATGAACACCCGGGGCATATTGATACCCAGGGCGCTGACCATGTCCCGGTCAGACACGGCGGCCCGGATGATCATACCCAGACGGGTTTTGAACAGTATAAAGGCTAAAGCGCCTAATATAACGAGGGATAGCCCAATAATGAATAAGCGATAGATGGGGTATTCCAGGCCCGCCACAGTCACCAGCCCTTGCAGGGAGGGGGGAATAAGGACCTGATGGCTTTCCGTGCCCCAAATGGTCTTGACCGCTTCGGAAATGACCAGGGCGATGCCCAAGGTGAGCAGCAGGTCGCCTATGTGGCCAAGGCCCAGTTTTTGGACCTTGCGCAGCAAAAACCGCTCCACGATGATGCCGACTAACCCGGTGCCTATGGGCGCGAGAATCAGGGCTATCCAGAAGCTGTCGGTCCAGGCCACCACCTGATAACAAAAATAGGCGGATAGCATGAAGAACGAGGCGTGGGCCAGATTGAGAATGCCCATCATGCCGAAGATCAAAGTCAAGCCGGACGCCACAAGAAACAGGAGCATGCCGTATGTCAGTCCGTGTATGGCCTGAGCCACATACATTGCCGTTACCGGGCTCATGGGATTTGTCCTCCAAAAAGGTGCTGATTCAAATCGTATGGCGAAAAATCCCCTTCCACTCCCGGCCCTTGCCGGGAGTGGGGGGAATGGGTACAGATTCCATGTTTTTTTCATTAATACAGGATCAGCTATTTGCACCGTGCGCCATCAACCGGCATGGACTTTTCAGCCGGGATGGTAAACACCTCTGTGCCGGAAGACAATTCGGTGAACCAGGGGTTGGGGTAGACATATTCGGTGGCGTAGGTGTCACGGATCACCACATGGTCGCAGGCGCGCATTTCGAGCCTGTTGCCTCCTATGCCTTTATACACGTCGCCTTCCCACACCTTGATGACCTTTTCGGGATCGGAAGAACCGGCCCTGTTAAATACGTCCAGCATCCAGTAGGTGGTTTCCACGGCGTATCCAATGGTTCCGCCCGGCCACTTGTACAGGAGGGTGTTGTAGGGGGCTTCCCATTTGGTTTCCCACAATTCCTTCCATTTGTTGCCAAAGGCCATACCTTTTTCGTTATTGGCGTCGCCCATGTACTGATTGAGGTTGACAAGGCCTTTGGTGCCTTCAGGTCCGATGGCGGATAATGCGTTGGGTTCATCAATAAAAATATTGGCGAAGGGCACGTTAACCCCCAACTGGCGGGCTTGTTTGACCAAGTTGCCGCCATCGGGCAGCCAGTCGCCGGTAAAAATGACTTCGGCGCCCGAGGCCTTGGCCTTGGTCAGGTAGGGTGCAAAATCCTTGGCGAAAAGCGGATGGTAGTCTTCGCCCACCACTTCGGCTTCAGGGTAGTACTTGGTCAGCCCCTTTTTAAAGGATTCGGCCAGGGAATGTCCGAAAAGGTAATCCTGGCAGATAATGTAGAACTTTTTTTCCTTTTTGCGCTGGGAATAAAAATAGGCGGTGGTTTCACCCACCTGATTGGTGCTCCACATGGTCTGAAAGGTGTATTTGTTGAAGTTCTTTTCGTCCATAAGGGAGTCGGACATGGACAGGGACTGGTGGAAGATTTTCTTGTAGCGATCGGCCACGCCCTGGATGACCAGGGCCAGATGGCTGCCCGAAGTGCCCCACAGCACGTCCACCTTGTCTTCGAGGACTAGTTTTTCAGCAGCCTTTTTGGTGGTGGCGGGCTTGCCCATGGTATCGCCCTTAATGACCTCAATGAGCTTTTTTTTGCCGTCGATCATAATGCCGCCGCGTTTGTTGATGTCATGGGCCACCCAGCAGGTTGTAATCCAGAAAAGTTCCCCGTTGCCGGCTCCCGGACCGCTGAAAATCTGCAGCACGCCAATCTTGAATGTGTCGCCTGTGGGGTTTTGGAAATTATTGGGATCAAAATCGGACATATCCGACATATCTTCAAGTTTGAACTCACCACCGGCCAAAGCCGGGCCGATAAGAAACAGTGAGGCGGTCAGACACAAAAAGATGAAAAAGGAAACGGACTTCAGTACTTTTCGCATTGTTACCTCCTTGCATATCCCATAATATAGAGTGGTTATGAAAAACTGGAACTGATCCTCCCGAACCCTGCGGCACCTCCTTCCCTGTCTGTTTTCAAGTAGCTCTATTCCGTGAGTTTTTCCTGGTTTTGCTTGCGCCTGGCCAACTCTTCCAAAAACGTCTGCCGACCCAGTTTACGATACAGATGATAGTAAAAGATGCTCATGATCTCCCCTGCCTGCCCTGCTCTTTGCAGGAATTCATCCTCGTCCACCTTTTCCCACAGGGCATCAAAAAAATACTTGTGGCCCTTGGCGGCCAAGCCTCGGAATTCATCCTTGTAGTGGCGCAGAGCTTCAGGGTCAAAGCCCTCCTTGGGTCCCATGCCCACCCGGTCCATGTCGCAAATGACCTTGCCCAGAGAGACATCATCCTGGGAATATGTTTTTTCCCCGTCTACCAACTCCGGCGTGATTACCCCCCAAGCCTCCATCCTGGCCAGCCATTTCAGGTTCAATCCCGTGGTCTGGCTGAATACCATCTCCCCTTTAATTTCACCGGGAAGGAGCCGTTCCACTGCGCTGAAATATTCACTTTGCAATTGCAAGACAGCGCCCTGGAGCGGGGTTCCCTTGCTCCACCGTTTGACAATTTTCTTAATCTCCGAAAGCGGGAGAAAATGTTTATCCTGCAGTTCCTTAATGTACTTGAGGCGTTCGATGTAGGAGTCATCATAATCCGCCATATTGCGGGCCCGTTTGCGGGGCTTGGGCAACAAGCCTTCCCGGATGTAGAAATGGATGGTTTCCTTAGGGACTTCCGCCACCTTTGCCAGCTCGCTGATTTTCACCGGTGCTTCTCCAAATTGGTGTTTGAGAATAGATAGAACAGAGGCAAAAAGGTTGGAATGCTGATTGTTGATCACTGGGAACAGTTTAAGGTCCCGCAGGCTGTTCTGTCAAGCAATGAAATCAGCATTCATGAAAAATATCCTGTATAATTGTCCTGTTATCTATATATTGTGTAGTAATGATACATACTTATATTTAACCTTTTCACCTTCTTGAAGATGGTTCAGAACTTCAACGGATCAAAATTATTAAAAGCATAAAAAAAACATTAAATAATGAACTATTACGCATCATCATCTTGTGAGATACGCCTTCCATGTAAAACAAATGTAAAAGGATAGCCAAGGGCTGTACACGAGAAAAATTGTCGCTTATCTTGTTTCCAAGCACGGGAAACATTTTATTCCTTTTTGAGAACAACGGGAGTTTTCGCCATGAACAAACTTACCAACGCCTTATTGGTTTACCCCAAGGTACCGGACAATACATATTGGAGTTTCAAGCACGCTTTGCAGTTCATCCGCAAAAAAAGTTCCATGCCGCCCCTGGGCCTGATCACCCTGGCCGCCCTTTTTCCCAAATCCATCAATCTCAGGTTGATTGATTTGAACATTGAAAAGCTCAGAAAAAAGGATCTGGAATGGGCGGACGCTGTTTTTGTTTCGGCCATGATCATCCAAAAGGATTCCTTTGACGAAGTGGTGGCAATGTGCCATGCCGCAGGCAAACCCGTCATTGCAGGCGGGCCATACGCAACCACCGGGCACGAGGGGATTTCCGGGGTGGATCATTTTGTCCTGGGCGAGGTGGAAAACACCTTTGCAGGATTCCTGGAGGATTTCCAGGCGGGCGAGGCAAAAAAGGTCTATTTACCGCCGGAAAAGCCCTCCCTGGACCAGACTCCGGTGCCCCGGTTTGATCTTTTGAAAATGAAGCATTACGCCTCCATGAGCGTCCAGTACTCCCGAGGATGCCCCTTCAATTGTGAATTCTGCGACATCTGGAAGGTTTACGGTAACAAGCCTCGCCTTAAATCAGCACCGAATATGGTTCGGGAACTCCAGGCCCTCACTGACCTGGGATGGCAAGGCCCCCTCTTTATTGTGGATGACAATTTCATCGGAAACAAACGCCGGGTAAAAACCGAACTCCTTCCCGCGGTCACCCAATGGCAAAAGGACCGGAACTACCCGTTCCGATTCTTTACGGAGGCCAGCATCAACCTGGCGGATGATGACGCCCTGCTCCAGGGCATGTCCGACGCCGGATTCAACGAGGTCTTCATCGGCATAGAAACTCCCTCGGCCGAAGGGCTGAAGGAAACCGGAAAAACCCAGAATTTAAAATGTGATATGGCCCAGGCTGTAAAAAAAATCCAGGAATACGGCATCGAGGTCATGGCCGGGTTTATTCTGGGATTTGATTCCGACACCGAAGATATTGTGGAACGTCAGGTGGCCTTTATCCAGCAAACCGGCATCCCCCAGGCCATGGTGGGCATCCTTACGGCCCTGCCCGGCACCGAACTCCACAGCCGCCTGGAGCGGGAAGGGCGACTTTTGAGGGTCAGTGACGGCAACAACACCCACAGCCTGACGGCTAATTTCAAGACCAAAATGGACGTGACCACCCTGGCGGAATCCTATACCCGGCTCATGTCCACTATTTATGACAAGAATTTGAAAAACTATTTTGCGCGGTGCAGCAAACTTCTGGACAACGTGGGAGACCCAGTGCTCTCCATGCGGAAGATCCATTTCAGCGAAATCATGATGCTGGTGCGCTCCCTTGCCCGCCAGCCTTTTACTCCTTATGGGTATCAATACCTGAAATTCATAACCACCCGGTTTGTGAAAAACCGGAGTACTTTTTCCGAGGCAGTCAAGTTTTCCATTGTGGGGCACCATTTCCACAAAATCACACGCCAGATGATAAAAGCCCAGGGTGTCGCTTAGATTTCCTTTTATAACAAGGTTTCAGCCACTTTTTGATATTTAACGTTGCTAATTCAATAAACCCATGATATGGATGGCCCCATGGAACTACATTGGGTTAAGGGTAAAGGGTATTGCTCCATATTGGTGCGCCAATGGAAGTTCCATGCCCTTTAAGGCAAAGGGTCGTCAGGCCTGTTGGCCCTGACCTCCTCCTTGAAGACCCCAGTTGGACGCCCGGGAAAGACTGCTTTGGCAGCCTTTCCCGGGTTTTCTTTTTGCATCCTACCTGCGGGCCTTGCCTACAGGCCCTGCTGATGCTATTTTGTCAGTCAAATTTAGTTTGAGTCCTTTTTTAGATCCTTAATGCTGGGCGATATCACCCAATCCCGGCCAAGAAAGCCCCCGGAGAGACTGCCATGAACACCTTGAACACCATCGCCATCCTCATTTGCATGGCAGCGGCCTTTGCCTATATCAACCACCGTTTTTTAAAAATCCCCATGACCATCGGGCTCATGTTCCTTTCCCTCATGACGTCCCTGATCCTGATCCTCCTGGAAGCCTTTGGTCTGCCCGTGGCGCACTACGCGGACCAACTGGTAAGCGGAATCAATTTTTCCACTGTTCTCCTGGACGGCATGCTGGGGCTTCTTCTTTTCGCCGGAGCCCTCCATGTGAACCTGGACGACCTGGCTGCCCAGAAACTGGAAATCACTGTTTTCGCCACCTTGGGCGTCCTGGCCTCCACCTTTCTGGTGGGCGGAGCCGTATACGCTGGCGCACCTTTTTTGGGCATGGAGCTTCGTTTTGTGGATTGCCTTTTGTTCGGCGCCCTCATATCTCCTACTGATCCCATCGCGGTTTTGGCCATCCTGAAAAAGGCCGGCGCCCCCAAAACCCTGGAAACCAAAATCGCCGGGGAATCCCTGTTCAATGACGGCATCGGCGTCGTGGTCTTTCTGGTGCTGTTGGAAATCGCCACGGGCCCGGGCCATGTTTCGGCAGCACATGTGGCGGCCCTGTTCGGCATTGAGGTGTTGGGAGGAATTCTTTTTGGCTTAGTGGCCGGATATGTGGCTTTTAAGCTCCTTTCCTCCATCAACAACTACCAGGTGGAGGTCCTCATTACTCTGGCCCTGGTCTTGGGAGGCTATGCCCTGGCTCACGCTCTGCATATTTCAGGTCCCATCGCCATGGTTGTGTCGGGCCTGCTCATCGGCAATCACGGCAGACGCCTTGCCATGTCGCCCCTTACCGTGCAGAACCTGGACACCTTCTGGGAACTGGTGGATGAAATCCTTAACGCCCTGTTGTTCGTGCTCATCGGCCTGGAGGTTTTTATATTGTCCTTCAAGGGACAATTTATGCTGGCCGGGATTCTGGCCATTCCCGTGGTGCTCCTGGCCCGGCTCATGAGCGTGGGCGGACCGGTGATGATCCTGCGCAATTGGCGGCCATTCGCCCCCAAAGCCATCTCCATCATGACCTGGGGAGGCCTCCGGGGCGGCATATCCGTAGCCCTGGCCCTTTCCCTGCCCAAGGAATGCAACCGGGAGCTCATCCTCACCATGACCTATGCCGTGGTGGTCTTCTCCATTCTGGTCCAGGGACTAAGCATCAAAAGCCTGGTCCAGTCCGCCAATAAACCCAAATCCGTTTGCTGATTTTCAACCAACTTTTCGTCACTCAGTCGAAACCAATCTCAACCTGATTGAATACACTACCCTTTGTGAATTGAAACTGCGGTGAGAGATCCTGACTGTGGAGTTTATCTCCACTTTCCAGGAGCAACCATCCAGCGGTCCAGTGGCGCTGCCTTGCATCGATCAGATATTTTCAAGAACACGCCTGGAAGCATTTACATCCCGGATTTGATCTGGTATGTTTAGCAAACCGAGCGATCGTTCGGAAATTTTACATTGAAATATCTCCATATAACCCGAATATTTTCCAGGAGGAACACCCCATGGCTTTTGAAAAGGAAATGGAAAAACTGGTTCAAAAACGTAAACAGGCCCTGGCCATGGGAGGGCCGGACAAGGTCGCCAAGCAGCATGCCAAGGGCCGCTTAAGCGCCCGGGAGCGTATTGCTAATCTTTTGGACAAGGATTCCTTTTTGGAAGTGGGCATGTTCAACCATTCGGACATGCCGGGCATGGAAGACAAGACTCCCGCGGACAGCAAGATCGCCGGATATGGCAAGATAGGTGGACGCCGGGTGATCGTTCTGGCCAATGATTTTACGGTGCTGGCGGCGACCACCAGCCGTGTGGCGGGGAAAAAGGAAACCGAATTAAAGATCATGTCCGCCAGGCGCGGCCATCCTCTCATTTATTTGGGTGAATCAGGCGGAGCCCGCATGCCCGACATCATGGGCGCCAGGGGGCTTGCGTCCGTAGGCGGCGGGGGGATGGAAACCTTTTTGTGGGCCATGAGCCGGGTGCGCCAGTCTCCCATGGTGACAGGCGTCATGGGCGAGTGTTACGGCATGCCCACATGGATGGCTTGTCTTGCGGATTTTGTAGTGCAGGTCAAGGGAAGCGGCATGGGCGTTTCCGGCCCCAGAGTATTGGAAATCGCCTTGGGTGAGAAGGTGACGGACGAGGAACTGGGGGGATGGCAGGTACACTCCCGGATAACGGGCATGGCTGACGCAGTGGCGGAGAACGAAGAGGACTGTTTTAACATTATCAGCAAGTTTTTGTCCTATATGCCCTCCCACAACAATGAACTTCCGCCCATGGCGCCAACGCCCGAGGGTTCCGGGGATGAAATGGACACCATCCTGGATTTGTTGCCCGAAAAGCGCAATCGCACCTACGACATGCACAAGATTCTCAAATGCATTGTGGACAAGGACAGCTTGTTCCCCATCAAGGCGGATTTCGGTAAAACCGTGATCACAACTCTGGGCCGCGTCAAGGGCCGGGTGGTGGGCATGGTGGCCAACCAGCCTTCTTTTCAGGCCGGGGCCATGGATTGCGACGGAATCGACAAGGTCATCAGCTTTTTATGCCTGTGCGACTCCTTCAACATACCCTTGGTTTTCATGCACGACATTCCGGGATTTCTGGTTGGCGCCAAGGCCGAACGCGGCCGGGTGGCGGCACGGGTCATGAATTACATGAACGCCCTGGCCCTGGTGACCGTGCCCAAGATCGCCGTCATTGTGCGTAAAACCTACGGCATGGCTTTTTGGAACATGTGCGGCTCCGGGTGCGGGGCCGATTTTCTGGTGGCCTGGCCCACCGCAGAAATGAGTTTTGTGGACCCGGAGATCGCGGCCAATGTGGTGTTCGGAGGTAAAGCGCCCAAAACCGAGCAGGATAAGGCGAAATGGGACGAGATGGTGCAAACCATGGTGGATGACTCCTCTCCTTATGGAGCAGCGGGCATGCACAGCATCCATGATATTATCGATCCCACCCAGACCAGGGAATACATTCACAAGGCCCTGGATGTCTGCCTGGATTCCAGAACCGGCGGCATTGGCGAACACAAGCTGGCCAATTGGCCCACCAAATTCTGATCTAACATAGGCTTGGACCCATCTTTTCTGTTGGGGAGCCCTTTCCTTTGCGGCAGGGGCTTCCCTATCCCATATCTTTTCCTGATTTTTACCTTGCCCGCGGTTGCTTTTCTTGACTATATATCAAACAGAGCCCATTTCATTTATGATGAAATAAAATGATTTCACCTGTTTCCGGAATTTTGAGACAGGTTATACGTCCTGGAAGGCGGAACGCCATGCAGAAGAACCGTTCATCGCACAAAGCCGGGCTTCCCCCCGGAACCCTGATTTATGTGGGGGAGGAAAAGGCTGAAAAAGCCACTGCCACTGTAATCCGGTACAATGCGGAAAATGCAGAGGTAATAACCGGAGACCTTGGGGATGTCACCCCCCTGTTGCCGAAGGAAGACGGAACAGTCACCTGGGTTCAGGTAGCTGGGGTCCATGACCTGTCCATCATCGAAGAACTGGGAAAAACCTGCAACCTCCACCCCCTGGTGCTGGAGGACGTGGCCCATACCCTCCAAAGACCCAAGGTGGAGGATTATGTGGACTACCTGTTTGTGGTCATGCGCGCCCAGCATCCCCACGACGAGCAAATCAGCCTGATTCTGGGACCGGAATATGTGATTTCATTCCAGGAATACGAAAGCACCCTGTTTGACGCTGTGAAGGAACGCCTTCTCCGGGGCAAGGGCCGTATTCGTAAGCTGGGCGCCGGATATTTGTACTATGCCTTGATGGACACAGTGGTGGACAGCAATTATCATGTGATGGAATCCATCAATGAAAGGCTGGTGGAGCTTCAGGAAAGCGTGCTGGAAGATCCTTTTGCGGAAACCCTCCAGGGGATTCACTCCCTGAAAGGGGAGGTGTTTCGCCTGCGGAAGGCCGTATGGCCGCTACGGGAAATGATGGGCAAAATGCAGCGTGTTGATTCCGGGCTTATCAGTGGGGATATTGCCGTGTTTTACCGGGATGTCCTGGACCATGCTATCCAGATTGCCGACACCGTGGAAAATTTCCGGGAAATGCTTACAAGCATCCAGGACATCCACCTTTCCAGCATGAGCAACAAGCTGAACGATGTCATGCGGGTCCTGACCGTCATTGCAACCATTTTCATCCCCCTGACTTTTCTGGCTGGCATTTATGGCATGAATTTCAAGTATATGCCCGAGTTGGAATGGAAGGGCGCCTATCCCGCTTTTTGGGTCATGGTGCTGGGGCTGGGCATTGGCATGGTCTGGTGGTTTAAAAGTAAAAAATGGTTATAAACAGTAAACCTGGAAATCCTTTGCAAACGGGGTTGGGCATGAAATCCATCCGCTTAATAAAAATATTCAGACTGCCGTGCATGATATGCGCGGCGGTGATAATTATGTCCGGGCTCTCCTTTGCCGATCCGAAACTAAGGGCCGCTTCTGCAGGCTCTTCCGAGACTGCCCCTGCAGTGTCACCCACAACCACCCCTGTGCCTTCTTCTGTGGCGCCCCTTGCGGCAAAACCGGCTATCTATAATGAAATGCTTGAAACCATCGGAAAAAGCCAGGCCGAAGTCCAGGAGAATACAAAAACCTACGAAGAACGTTTAAAGTCTATCAAGGGCCTGGAGTCCTCCTTTCAGTCGGAGCTTAGTTCCTTTCGCCTTCAACTGGCAGCCTATGAGCAGGTGCTTTTGTTGGGAGAAGCCCCCATCAACGAACTGCAAAAGCTGATTGTTGGCAAAAGGCAGGCGTCTTCCAGCATCGCCTCGCGGTTGAAGGATCTGGGCACAGAACTCAGCAAGTACTCTGCAGCGAGAAAACAGGTTGAGGATCACCTGCAAAGGTGGGGGGAACAGCGTCAAACCCTATCTACCCAGGTCCAAGAGAAGCCGGCCGCCGGAACCCAGGCCCCTCCTTTGGGAAAAGTGGATGTTCTCCTGGAAAAGCTCGCTGCCCTGCGAGCCGTGCTGGGGGAGGCCGAAAGTATTTATCAAACCCGCATAGCGGCCCTGGAGGAAATCAACAAGGCCTTTGCGTCCTTTTCCCGAAGGCTGGACGAAAGAGTGGCCCTTAAAAAGAATACGGATGTTTTCGAGAAAACTCCCGGCTTTTGGATCTCACTCAAACCCCAATCGCTGGTCACAGAATTTGGCAAACTGGGGCAAAAAGCCTCCCTTCCCTTGAGTCTCCAATATTGGAACGAAACAGCCCTTGCCGGAACACAATATTCCTGGCTCACCGTATTTCTATTTTTCTTTCTCTTGGGAGTTGTCGATGTCTTCTCCCGCAAGGTACTTACCCTTGTGCGCAGCCAGGAAAGTCTAATCAACAGGGAAACCCAGAAATGGAGCTGGACTGCCATGGGGTTGGTCAAGCAGTGCATTAGCCTGGTGCTTCTTGTCCTGTTCCTGTACGGGTATGAAAAATTCAATGCATCCTGGCCCTCGGTCACTTTTCTGAGAGCCCTCAATGCTGTTCTCATGGCATGGCTTGTTTCCGGAACAGCCATCACCCTGGCACGGATGGCTCCTGAACTGCTTGCCATATCCATCCCCTTTGCCTGGTTTTCCAAGTTAGCCCACATTCTCAAGTATTTCATCATGGCATGGGCTGTGTTTTGGTGGGGCCTGGGCACGGAAGGCAGCCTGACATTGATATGCAGGATGTTGATATCCCTGGTGATATTGGTTTGGGCCAGCCTGTGCTGGCATTGGCCCCTTCGAACCGAAGGTCATAATATTGTGGCAAAGGTGCTATCACTTGCGGGCCTGACCATCGGTCTGGTGGCCCTGGTGGCGGATTTCCGGTCTTATGGATATTTTGCCCAGTACTGGCTGGCTTCCTGGGGCCTGACCATATGGGTTTTATTGGGAGCTGGCACGGCTTTTGGCGTGTTGCATGAATGGCGGGCCCACATCAAGGAATACGAGAAATCCCTGCAGGAGGATCAAAGCAAAGAATCCCGGCCTGGACGCTGGCTCACTATGAGAATGGGGTTCCTGGGCTGGTTTCTGGCTGCCTGTTCCTTGTTTTTTGTGGCCTGGGGCGTGGACAGTAAGGCTTTCGCAGTCATTTTTGATATCCTCAGCTATGAAGCGGCCATAGGCAGCCTGCGTCTGAGCCTTTTGGGCCTGGTGTACGGCAGCCTTGTCCTGTGGTGCACCCATGCCTTTGCCCGGGTTTTCGGCAATGTGTTCCGCCATCGTTTTTTGGCGGAAAGCGGCCTGGAACCTGGATTCCAGGAATCCCTCACAACCCTGGCTGTCTATTTGATTTGGGCCTTTGGAATCCTTTTTGCCTTGTCCCTTTTAGGGGTGAGCGGCACTTCCCTGGCTGTGGTTTTTGGGGCCTTGGGCATTGGGTTGGGGTTTGGGCTCCAGGCCATATTCAATAATTTCATGTCCGGCCTGATTCTTTTGTTCGAGCGCCCCATCCAGGTGGGGGATATTTTGGAAATCAACGGGACATGGGGCGAGGTAAGGAAAATCAATGTGCGTTCCACCGTGGTCCAGACATACGACAACGCCTCCCTCATCATCCCCAATTCCGAATTGATCAGCAACCAGGTCACCAATTGGAGTTTCAAGGACCCCAAGCTACGGCGTAATATTTACGTGGGGGTTGCCTACGGCTCCAATGTTGCCCTGGTGCGGGAAACCCTCCAGGAAGTGGCCGACAAACATCCCAAAGTCTATAAAAGACCCAGGCCCGATGTTTTGTTTACCGATTTCGGGGACAGCGCTCTCATGTTCAGGCTCCGCTTTTGGTCCCATGTGGACTACTTTTTGCTCACGGAATCGGAGTTGCGCATGGAAATCGACCGGCTTTTCAGGGAACGAAGCATCAACATTCCCTTTCCCCAACGTGACCTTCATTTCAAGACCGTTCCTTCCTTCAAATTCCAGGAGGAACAGGCTCCCTCGGAAAAAACAGTCGCCGTGGAAAAGACTCTTAACCAGGAGAAATCTTCCGTTCCGGATAAAACTCCTGTCTCGGAAAATGCTCCCCCCCTGGAGGAATCTGCGGCTCAGGAAAAAGCGCCTGCGGCCCCAACCACGGAGCCTGCCAAAAAACAGACCCGGAAAGAAAAACCCCCCAAGGAGGCTTCGCCTAAACCGACAACCCCGACAGAGAAATAAAATGGCATTATGGGACTGCTTTGAAGGTGGAAGGTGGGCATGTTGCTAAGAAAGTGGTGGATTTAGGAGAAAAAAGCAGGGATTTACATCGCCTGACAGTTCCGGCCTTCACGACCAGGGGAGAAGCACTGCCCAGATAGCCACCCCATGTTCGGGCGACGGGCCAACCTCTGGGTATTGGCCAACCACAGGGCGGGGCTATTATTTTGAACTCATCCCCGCCCAAACTCATCCCAGCCTTTACACAATCTGCACCCGTTCCAGGTAGATGCGCATTTTTTCCATGCATTCCTTGATGGTGTTCACATCGTTCAGGATGGCGGCGTCATTGACCATGGAACCGATTTTCTGGGCCTCTTCCAGGCCCAGGGTTTTGCTTTGATTACGGATATCCATGCCGATCTGGGCTGCCCGGGCGAACTCCCCGGCTGCGGCCGCATCCAGCAGGTCCTGGAGGGTGACAGGAAGAGTGCGCAGGTAATGGGAGGCCATGTCCGCCAGTTCCGGGTCCACCCAAGCCAGGATGGGCTCGTCTCCCCCTGGAAAGAAAACCTCCTGGAAAAGATTAAGGTCTTCGGGGACAGCTTGGCCTCTGCCAATGATCTGGCTCAGGATGGCGGCCAGCAAAGCCTTTTTCTTCACCGGTTTGGCAAGGTAGGCGTTGGCGCCGGCTTCCATGCATTGCTTCTCGTCATCCTGGCCCGCGAAGATTGTGGTGGCGATGATGGAAGTCCGCACATTACGGTTTTCTTTTTCCCAGGCCCGGATTTCCCGGATAGCCGTATATCCGTCCATGATGGGCATTTGGATATCCATGAGTACCAAGTCATAATGCTTGGATTGAAATTTGGCCACGGCCCTTTCGCCGTTTTCAGCCATGTCCACATGCCAGGGAGTGTCCTTGAGATAAGCGCGGATGACAAAACGGTTGGTTTCCGAATCCTCGGCCAGCAGGATGTCCAAAGGCGGCAGGGCCTGGCCCCCCGCGTCGGCCATTACCCCTTGTTTGGTGGCGTTGTGGATCACTTCCAGCAGGGTGGCGCGCTCGATGGGTTTTTGGACAAAATGGGTGATGCCCACTTTTCCGGCCCTGGCAAGATCCTCCGGGTTGGGATTTTCCTGGAGCATAAGGATGCAGGCCGGGCAAAGGTGTTCCATTTTCACCTGTCCTGCGGTTTCCACCCCGTCCATGCCGGGAAGATCCTGATCCACGATGATCAGATCGGCCTGTTCAGGCTGCATCCAGGTTTCCTTAAGCAGTTCAATGGCTGCGGGACCGTCCTCCGCACCCGTGACACGGGCGCCCCACATATTGAGGATTTCCCGCAATGCAATGCGGTTTTCCGGGTCGTGGTCCGCTACGATAACTGAAAGGCCTTTGAGGGGCGACACCCTGGTAAACAGACCTGTACCCTTTTCCTGCACTCCGAAGCTGGCGGTAAAACAAAAGGTGCTTCCCTGGTCCAGTTTGCTGGAGACCGTGAACTCGCCATGCATCATTTCCACCAGCTTGCGCGATATGGAAAGGCCTACGCCCGTTCCTCCGTAATGATGGTAATCGGTATTGTTGTCTTTGACAAAATGGTCAAAGAGCGAGGCCAGCCGTTTGGGGGGAATCCCTATACCCGTGTCTGACACGCAGAACTCAATGATGCTGTGTCCGCCATTCCTGGCGCCCTGACCGGCATCCCGCACAGTGACCACCACTTCGCCTTTTTCCGTGAATTTGATGGCGTTCTGCATAATGTTGTTCAGAACCTGCTTTAGGCGGTAGGGGTCCCCAATCAGATGGATGGGGGTTTTGGGAGAAATGCTGCAGGCCAATTCCAGATTTTTCTCATGGGCCTTTTCCGCCATGGTTTCGCAGGCTTTTTCAACCAGTTCCAGGAGGTTGAAGGGGATGGTTTCCAGTTCCAGGCGTCCGGCTTCCACGCGGGAGATGTCCATGACGTCGCTAACGAGGTTCAACAATTGATCGTTGGCGGACTTCATGAGCTTGATATACTGGGCTTGCTGCTGGGTAAGGCCGGTTTCGTTTAATAACTCGGTCATGCCTATGATGGCGGTCATGGGGGTGCGCATTTCGTGGCTCAAGGCGGCCAGAAAGCGATTTTTTTCCTGATTGGCGGCTTCTGCCTGGTTTTTGGCCAGACGCATGGCCTCGTGCTGTTTTCTTTCCTCAATATCTTCCAGGCTGCCTTCCAGCATGGTATTGCCGTTTTCTCCGCCGGAAATCAGGCTGGCGGAAAGGGATCCCCAACTCACGGAACTGTCCTTCATATTCAAGCGGACCTCCATGCCAGCCACCTTGCCCTTGGCGTTCAGTTCGGCCCGGAACGTGGCGTATTCATCCATGCTGGCAAAAAGATCTTTGGCGCCGGGTTTTACAGAGGCCATGAGGTCCCGGGGGGATTCATAGCCCAAAATCCTGGCCATAGCTGGATTGACGGATACAAAAGCTCCTTGGGCCGTGCATTGGAACAAGCCTTCCTGGGCGTTTTCAAATATCCCTCGGAATTTTTTTTCAGCGCTTTTGATCTGTTCAATGGCGGTTTTTTCCGTGGTGAAGTCAATGGCCATGCCTTCCACGGCCTCGCTTTCATCGGTCAGGCGGACGGAAAAACGCATCCAGAATGTACTTCCGTCCACCCGTTTGAACAGGGTTTCAAAATGCTCCACATCTTCCATCTCTTCAAGCATCTGCCTGAGTTTTTTATAATCCTCCGGGTTCACATAGCGATCAGGCCCCAGAACAATGCCTGAAGCGTCGAGGCTGGATTCATAACCCAGCATGCGGGAGAAATGGTTGTTGCATGTGATGATTGCATCGCTGTCAAAACGGGTCTTGAACAGGCCCACATGGGCGGTGGCGTAAAGCCTTTGGTAGTTTTCTTCGCTTAAATCCCGTGCATATTGGGCTTCTTTTTTTTCCTGGACTTCAATCTGGATTTTATCCTCGGCCCGGGAAAGTTTTTCGGTCATGGCATTGAAGGCCCTGGCCAGTTCCCCGGTTTCGTCCCGGGCTGATTCCCTGGCCCTGTGGGAAAGGTCCCCCTGGCTGATGGCCCTCACCGCCCGGGTCAATTGGGCGATGGGTGCAGCCAGACGGCGGCCCAGGAGCAGGCCCAACACCCCTGACAAAACAACGGACAGGCCGAAAACACCCAGAGCTACCCTTAAGAAACTGCGTTGGCGGGCAAGAACGCTGCTGGCCGCAATATCCATGGCCAGGATGCCCGCAATTTTTCCCTGGGAATCGTAAAATGGGGCATAACCCTTAAGCCATGTGCCGGTTTCATCTGTAAAAAACCCCCCTGCCACCATGGGTTCGCCCAAATCGCCTCCCCTTTCCACCAAAAGAGACTGGGGCTTTGTATAGGGGGTGTCAGGCAGGACAGTATCCTGGCCTTTCCCTCCTGCGTCCACCACATAAACCAGGGCGCCCTGAGGGTTTTTCCGCAGGGTGTAAATGTTCCGTACATCCGTACCCCTGGCCCGGATAGACTGGAGAATCCCCCGGAGTTTCTTGTAGGAAATTTTGTTTGTGCTTTCAGGAGACCGGATGGAAGAGTGAAGGTCCCCGTCCAGTTGAAGAGCCGCTATGGAAACGGTATCCAAAAGGCGTTGTTCTATGGTGTCTTGTAATTGATTGCGGACATTATAATATAAGGCCAAGGTTAAAATGCCGGAAACCACGATTGCTACTGCGGCAAAACATAGGGCCAGCTTTGGGCCTAAACCCGCGGAACCTTTTTTTTCAGCAATACTGTTCATGAAAATCTTCCGTTATCAGGTCTGGCTGCATACCAAAGGGAATAGGTGAATGAGAAGGTGCGGCCATTGTATGCCCAAGAGGCTGCAATCGTAAAGCTTTTTCCGGTTTTTCCACTCGTTGCTCCAGCCAATTCCCATGGACGCCAGAGTGATCGGCTTGAGATTGCTCCTGGCGCCTATCCTAGTTTTCATGCAACCCCCCATTTTTGATAGAAAAGACGGCAGTCAATCCTATCTGATGGACCGGCTTTCCATTTCCGAAACAGAAACAGAGCGCAACAAAATTTGGTGGATTTGCAGGGAAATGTTGATCAATGCTACGGATAGCAAATCAGGGGAGGAAATGCAAACTCATAGCAGGTAATTTAACGCGGTAAATGGAAAAGCGCTAAGGCATTACAAAAATCAGGACTGGCAGGGGGAATGTTTGAACTCGCCCATTCTCAAATTTTTAAGGCCTTTTTATTGCGATGATTCTTTCAGCAACAGCCATACCATACCTGTTCCAGTGGGTAACATCCGCCCAATAGGTGAACTTATTCTCCCCAAGGAGTCGTTGGGATTCTTCCACAAGGGCTGACATCAGGTTGGTTGTGCCAATCCCCATTTTCTCTCCCATTCTTTCGGTGAACTCCCATTGACGGTTCGGCAGGGAGGGATTGATTTGTTCCACCCCAAAAGCATGGTAGACACGGTATTTTGCGGGTATAAAGAAAAAATCAGTAATTTCCGGATAGGGAATTGCTGATATGCAATATCACCATGAATCCCCGTATAGGTCTCCCCAATAAACCTTCTTGACGCCCTTGACAGTTTCAAACAAATGTTTTAAATTTTTGTTTGAAAATGATTTAACCAAAGCTGGAAGGAAACCATGGAAGCCAAAAAAACATCCACACGGGGAAAGATTCTGGACGCCGCCGGAGAAATTTTCGCCAGAGAGGGTTTTTCCGGGGCCACGGTCCGGGAAATCTGCGACTTGGCAGGCACGAACATCGCCTCGGTCAATTACCATTTTGGGGGCAAGGTCGGATTGTACAGGGAGTTGTGCCATAGTCTGTTCAGCACAATTTTTGACCAGTTTCCCGTGACCCGCGATTTTCCGAAAGGTACCTCGCCGGAGGACCGGTTGGCCTTTTTTGTGGAGGGGTTGCTGAACCGTTTGCTGGAGCAGCAGGCTGGGGAAGGAATCCCCAAAAAGTCCCAACTCCTGGCCAGGGAATTGGCCGCCCCCTCCCCGGTCATGGATTCCCTTGTGGATGAGTTTGTCCGCCCCACGGCCGGGGTTTTGTTTGAGATTATCCGCCAGATACTGGGTCCCCGGGCCAGCGAAAGGGACATTTCCCATTGTCTGCTTAGCCTTGTGGGGCAATGTTTTTATTATGGCATGGCCCGGCCCATCTTCACCCGATTGAATTTCCTGGATTTAAACGAGCCGGGAATCGTGGAGGAGCTGGCCAGGCATGTGACCAGGTTTTCGCTGGGCGGCATGGCGGGCATTCGCAGGAATTTGGAAAATACGGTCGCGGCAAAGGCCTGTTCAGGTGGGAAAGGGATTGGATGACATGAAAAAAATTTTGCGGATTGTGATTCTTGTGCTTGCGTTGGTGGGAGGCTTGGTGTGGGCCTTGTTTTTCCGGGAAGGGGATGACCCGGGCCTGATTAAGATGTCTGGCAATATCGAGGTGACTCAGGTGGACCTGGGTTTTGAGTTGGCGGGCATCCTGTCTGAACGGCTGGTTGACGAGGGCGAAACGGTTTCCCGGGGTGATTTGCTGGCGAAACTGGACGACAGCAATTTCCAGTTGCAGGTGCGACAGGCCAAGGCGGAATTGAATTACACCCAATCCGTGCTGGATGAACTGAAGGCCGGAAGCAGGCCGGAGGAACTGGCCCAGGCCAAAGCCAGGATGTCCCAAAAGGAATCCGCGCTTCAGGAGTTGCTTAACGGCAGCCGGGACCAGGAAATCCGGGAGTCACAGGCTGCCCTGGAGCAGGCAAAGGCTGGAGCACTTGCGGCCGAAAGCAAGTACGCTCTGGCCCAGGCGGATTACAATCGCTACAATACCATTTTTGAATCCGGAGGGATCAGCGGTCAGGCCATGGAGACTTACCAGACCCAGATGGACATCAGCCAACGCAGTTTTGAGGAAGCCAAGGCAAGGGTCCAGGGAGCGAAGGAGCGTCTTCTTCTTGTAAAGGAGGGTCCCCGCAAGGAATTGATCCGCCAGGGCCGGGCAGCTTTGGAGCAGGCTCAGGCAGATTATGATCTGGTGGAGGCAGGCCCGCGCAAGGAAAATATCGCCCAGGCCAGGGCCAGAATGGAATCAGCCCGGGAGGCAGTGAAGATTGCGGAAAAAAGGATTCAGGATGCTTTGCTCAAAGCCCCCTTTGACGGAGTGATACTCACCAAGGCCGCAGAACCCGGGGCTTACATGAACCCGGGAACGCCTGTGGTCACCCTGGCGCAAATGGACCCTTTGTGGCTGCGGGCCTTTGTGAGCGAAAAGGATCTTGGCCGCCTGCGTCTGGGCATAGAGGTGGAGGTTTCCACGGACGCATATCCGGGCAAAATTTATCCGGGCAGATTGAGTTTCATCAGCAGCGAATCCGAGTTTACGCCCAAGTCTGTCCAGACTTTTGAGGAGCGGTTAAACCTCATGTATCGGGTAAAAATCGAACTGGACAACCCGAACGGAGAACTCAAGCCCGGCATGCCTGCTGACGCCGTCATCAGGATAGCCCCATGAGTCAGGACGCCCCGGTCATACAGGCCCGCTCCCTCATAAGGCGCTTTGGCGACCTGACTGCCGTGGATGGTCTTTCCCTGGAAGTGAAGGCCGGGGAAATATACGGACTGGTGGGTCCCGACGGAGCCGGGAAATCCACCACCCTGCGCATGCTGGCGGGCATCCTGCCCATTACTGAAGGCGAGGCCAGCGTGGCCGGTTACGGGCTTCCGGGACAGGAATTCGAGGTGCGGGATCACTTGGCGTACATGAGCCAGAAATTCGGGCTTTACCCGGACCTTTCGGTGAAGGAAAACATAGACTTTTACGCAGACCTGTACGGCGTGCCCCAAAAAAACCGCCAAAGCCATATGGATGAATTACTGGATTTCAGCAACATGCGGCCTTTTAAAAAGAGGCTGGCCGGAAACCTTTCCGGCGGCATGAAGCAAAAACTCCAGCTTGTGTGCGCCCTCATCCACACACCCAAAGTCTTGCTGCTGGACGAACCCACCAACGGCGTGGACCCGGTGAGTCGGCGGGATTTCTGGAAAATACTGTACCGGCTCCTTGCCCAAAATGTGGCGATTCTTGTCACCACCGCCTACCTGGACGAGGCGGAACGTTGTTCCCGGGTTGGGCTCCTTAACCAGGGACGCCTCATTGCTGAAGGACGCCCCGATGAAATCTGTCGTCCCCTGGAAGGAAAAATCCTGTCCGTGCGGACCTCGGACCCATGGCGGGCCAATCAGATCATCAGGGACGCCATGCCAGACCCCAGGGATGTGAACCTGTTTGGCGACACAATACACATAATCAGCACGGATCTTGAAGGCGCAGGCAAAAAGGTGGCGGACATACTGGGGCCCCAAGGGATTACCATTAAAAGCTCCCGGCCAATCACTCCCAGCTTGGAGGACATTTTCATCAGAACCCTTGTGCAGGAGGCCCGGGACAAAGCCCCCGCCCCTGCCCTGCCTCATAAAGCCCCGGATGAAAACAACGGCAAGGAAAATTCCGTGGAGGTGGAGAATCTCTCCCGGAGGTTCGGGGATTTCGTGGCCGTGGACAACATCAGTTTTACCGTGCCCAAGGGCCAGATCTTCGGTTTCCTGGGCCCCAACGGGGCGGGAAAAAGCACCACCATCCGCATGCTTTGCGGTCTGCTGGCGCCCACCTCGGGCAAAGGGATGGTCGTGGGCCGCGACATCAACACCCAGACCGAACAGATTAAGATGAACATCGGGTACATGAGCCAGAAATTCTCATTGTACGAAGACCTGACGGTGGAGGAAAATATTAATTTTTACGGAGGCATTTACGGTCTGAAAGGCAAGGACCGGGAAGAAAGAAAAACCTGGGCTGTCGCCATGTCAGGCCTGGAAGGCAGGGAAAAGCATCTCACCAGTCTTTTGGCAGGCGGGTGGAAACAGCGTCTGGCTCTTGCCTGCGCTGTGCTGCACAAGCCGCCCATCGTGTTCCTGGACGAACCCACCAGCGGAGTGGACCCCCTGAGCCGCCGGAAGTTCTGGGACCTTATTTACGATATGGCAGGCCGGGGAGTGACGGTTTTCGTGACCACCCATTACATGGAAGAAGCGGAATACTGCCACCGTCTGGCCCTCATATACAAGGGCCGGATCATTGCCATGGATACGCCTCATAGATTGAAAACCCAAATGCTGGACGTGTCCGTCCTGGATGTCCGGTGCCGCCGCCCCCAGGCTGTAATCGACTCCATCGCCGCTTTGGACGGGGTGCGGGATGCGGCCTTGTTCGGCGCAGGCCTGCATGTGAAGGTGGATGACCCGGCCACAATCAAACAGGCCATTGAAAAACTGCTGACCAAACGGGATATGGGAGCATTCAGCGTGGACAAGATCCTCCCTAGCATGGAAGACGTTTTTGTTTCTCTTATCGAAACGGAAGACCGCAAGGAAGCACGGGGCAAAGCAGCATGAAAGGCTTTAAATTCCAAAGAATGAGGGCCGTGGCCCGCAAGGAATCCATCCATCTTATGAGGGACTGGCGCAGCCTTTTTTTGGCCATCGCCATCCCCGTGTTTCTCATCGCCATTTTTGGATGGGCTCTGACCATGGACCTGAGCAACGTGCCCACGGTGATCTGGGACCAGTCCAACACGCCCCAAAGCCGTGATTACCTGAGCAGCTTCCAGGGATCGCCCTATTTTTCCGTCAAATATGGGGTGGACAACTACAGGGACCTGCAAAAACACCTGGATACCGGCCAGGCCCTGGTAGCCCTGGTCATCCCCTGGGATTTCGGGGACCGGGTGCTTGGGGGAAAAACCGCGGACGTCCAGGTGATTGTGGATGGGGCCAATACCAACAACGCCAGCCTGGCCATGGGCTATGTGACCAACCTGAGCCGGATCTACAATAGCAAAATCCGGGCGGTTAGAATGGCGGGAAAAAACAAAGGCGCCCTTCCCGGTCAGGCGGTTTTAGCGCCCCGAGCCTGGTACAACGCGGACTTGCGAAGCCGGAATGTGATCATTCCCGGAATCATCGCCCTGGTTATGGTGGTCATCGCCGCCATGCTGACCAGCGTGACGATCGCCAGGGAATGGGAAACAGGCACCATGGAGCAGCTTATCAGCACGCCTTTGCGGGTTCCCGAACTGATCCTGGGCAAGATCGCCCCCTATTTTGTGGTGGGGCTGACCGACGTGGCCATTGCCGTGGCCATGGGTCGATGGATCTTCCACGTTCCCATGCGAGGAAACCCGGGCCTGCTTTTCCTGGCCTCCTCAATCTTTTTGCTTGGCGCCCTGTTTTTCGGCCTGCTGTTGAGCATCGCCCTAAAAAGCCAGGTCCTGGCCAACCAGATCGCCATCATATCCGGGTATATGCCCACCCTGCTTCTTTCCGGGTTTGTGTTTGGCATCCACAACATGCCAATTCCCATCCAGGGGATCACCTACCTGATTCCGGCCCGGTATTTTATCGCCATGCTCAGGGGCATCTATCTCAAGGGCGTGGGCCTGGAAATTTTGTGGATCAACGGATTGCTGCTTACAATCTACGCCGTGGTCATGATGATATTGGCTCACAAGAAACTCCGGCTCATGCTGGACTGATTTTTATTTTGGGGAGTGCGTTCCTTTTTCATTGCATAGGTCGCAATTCAGGGGTTTCAGCCCCCATGCATGCAATGGAAACAATTTGTATTCCCGGTAATATATGAGGCTGCACCATGAAAGAACGCATCAAACAAATGCTCATCAAGGAATTCCTCCAGATGTTCCGGGATAAGAGGATGAGGATGGTCATCCTGGTGATGCCGTTGGTCCAGTTGACTATCCTTTCCCTGGCCCTGACCACGGATGTGAAGGACATTAAGGTCGCCATTGTGGACAGGGACAATACCGTGGAAAGCCGGTCCCTGGTTTCGGGGTTTGCCGATAGCGGGTATTTTGATGTAGCCATGACCCTTCGCAATGACAGCCAATTGGCCTCCATGCTGGATCGTGGCGAAGTGCTTGCCGCCATTTCCATCCCCCATGGGTTTGCCGAGGATTTAAAATCGGGGAAGGAGGCCGCTGTCCAGGTTCTTGCGGACGGCATATACAGCAACGACACGTCCATCATCATGAACTACGCGGGGCAGGTGGCAGCCCGTTTCAACCAGCAATTCAGGGAGGCGGCAGGGGTGAAAATGCCGGAGGCGGTGCAGTTGCAAGGCCGGGCCTGGTACAACCCCAACCTGGAAAGCAAGTATTATTACGTGCCGGGGCTCATTGCGGTCATGCTTATTCTGGTGGGTCTGGTGCTCACCAGCATGGCCATTGTACGGGAAAAGGAAATCGGCACCATTGAGCAGGTGATGGTCACGCCCATCCGCAAGAGCGAATTCATCATCGGCAAGACCCTGCCTTTTTTGATCACCGGCTACGTGACCATGACCCTCATGTTCGTCATTGCCTTTCTGGTGTTCGGAATCCGCATTCACGGTTCCATTGTGCTGCTTTACATGAGTAGCGGAGTGTACATCCTGGGAAACCTGGGGTTGGCGTTATTGGTGAGTGTGACGGCCCGAACCCAGCAACAGGCCCTATTGACGGCCTTTTTGATCATCGTACCGGCCGTTCTTTTGAGCGGGTTTATTTTTCCCATCCACAACATGCCGGAAGGCGTGCGCATGGCCACGGTTCTGAATCCCATGCGGTGGTATCTGCAATGCCTTCACGGAATTGTTCTCAAGGGAGTGGGGGTGGAGGCTCTTTTATGGCCCCTGCTGGCCCAGGCGGCATTGGCCGGGAGTTTTTTGGGCCTTGCCATTCTAAAATTCCAGAAGACCATTGAATAGGCTTTGGCAGTCAAAAAAAAGGGGAGGCCGATGCCCTGAGGCGCCGGTCTCCCCGTAATGAACTATCTCAGGCTATGAGGAGCAGCAGGATCCGGGCTCGCCGCATCCGCCGTCACCGCATCCGCCGCCTTCGCCGCCGCCGCAGCCGCCGCAACCACCTTGTGACTGGGTCGCTTGGTCGTTTATTCCCACCACCTGGATTTCGAAGGTCAGGGATTCGCCAGCCAGGGGATGGTTCAGGTCGATAACCACCTTTTCGTCATCCGCTTCAATAACCTTAGCCGGAACAGGCTGTCCGCCGGGGCCTTGCATGGCCACGGTGTCTCCCACCTTGGGGTCCAGGTTGGGCGGAATCTGGGAACGCTCAAAGGCCTTATGGAGTTCCTCGGTCTTGGGTCCATATGCTTCTTCCGGCTGAAGGGTGAAGGTCTTGGACTCGTTGAGTTCCATGCCTACCAGGGCCTTCTCAAATCCGGCGATCAACTGGCCTCCGCCCATGAGCACTTCCAGGGGCACTCTGCCCTTGCTGGAGTCAAAAACTTCTCCGCTTTCGAGGGTTCCAGTGTAGTGCACCAGGACGAACTTGCCATTTTCCACGTTTTGCATGCTATTCTCCTTTTGGTATCCTTGCAGGATGTAGTTCCGAAAACATTATGCATCTTTTTTATGGAGGTCAAGGAAGGATTTGAAATTTTTGTTAAAAAAAATGGCCGGGCCGGTCCTGGCGCGCTGCCCGAAAACCAAATTCCCTGCGCCGAAAATCCGGGCAGGGAATGGATGAAATCCAGCAAAGGCGCATGCCTATTTCAAGGCGGCCAGGGCAGCCTCGTAATCCGGCTCCTCTCCTGTTTCCGGCACCAGTTGGGTGTATGTCACCTTTCCTTCAGGACTGACAACCACCACCGAGCGGGCAAGCAGCCCGGTCAGGGGACCAGTGGCGATCCTGATGCCGTAAGCCCTGCCAAAATCCCCGGTCCGGAAATCCGACACTGGCACCACGTCATCCAGTCCCTCAGCCCCGCAAAAACGGCCCAGGGCAAAGGGAAGATCCATGGACACGCACAGGACCACAGTATTTTCCAGGGAGCTGGCTTGGGCGTTGAACTTCCTCACGCTGGTGGCGCACACGCCAGTATCCACGCTGGGAAAAATATTCAAAATAATTTTCTTCCCCTTGTATGCATCCAGGGAAATGTCTGAAAGGTCGGTTTTCGCCAGGGTGAAACCCGGAGCCGCTGTCCCAACGGCGGGAAGCTCCCCGGTCGTCTGAAACGGATTGCCTTGTAAGGTGAATTGGGCCATGGTATTTCTCCTTTTGCCTCACTACGGGGTCAATTTCATTACAAATGCCAAAGTCCATCAGGAACAGGGAGTCACCCTGCGCCTACAGGCTTTCCCCCTGTTGTACATTCTCCAGCTATGATTTGAACATAAGGGCAGGATACCATGTGGCAAGGTTCGTGACAAATTTTCCATATAGCTTTGAGGATAGCCATGGCGCATTTAATGGCGGGTGGTTTTCAGCCAATCGGCCATGACATCCAGCATGAGGCCTGTGTTGCCCACCATGCAGTGATTGTGGGCCTGCTCCTCTCTTGTGAAAATGCGCCCCTCCACGGATCGGGCGTTTTTCAGGGCGGCCACCTGCATGTGATGCATTTTTACAGGGATAAAATGGTCCTCCTGTCCGGTCAGAATGAGAACATCCTGCGTGACCAGCTCGGACTTGAGGTTTTCCGCATTGAGTTTTTGCATCTCCTTGAAAATGGCCACCACAGAATCCGTGCCCGTAATGTACATAAAATTCTCGATAGCCCATTTTTCCTGAGGCATGAATTTCATTTTCCATTGGCTTGTGATTTCGGTCAACCGGGGATGTTTCATGAACCAGAGCGCCATCTGCACCACGATTTTAGGAGGAATTTGCATGTAATCATAAGCAATGCTGGAGGCGATAACCTGCTTGATCCTGGGCTCATGGGCTGCGGCCCGAAAACAAAACCAGCCCCCCATGGAAAAACCGATCAGGGCCACATGATCCAGACCAAAATGGTCAAGCACCGCCTTGACGGGCTTTTCCCATTGATAATCCAAAAACAATCCTTGCTCCTTTAATGCCGCACCCTGGCCCGGACCTTCAAACAGAACCACGTCGTAACCCAAGTTGGAGAAAAACACGGCGCAGGAATAAAACTCTTCCATATAGGAATCAAAGCCGCCATGGATTACCAGGGTTCCCAGGGAGTTTCCGCCGGTAGCCGGAATGGACAGGGCCGGGATTGCCGCGTTTTCGTATGGAACCCAAACCCGTTCCAGGGATTCATCCCTGAACAGTTGATTATAAAACATATCAATGAATTGATCGTAGATTCGCTTTTTGTCGGGATCTTTTGGATGCACAAAAAAATCGGCAGCGCGGTAATTGAACGTTGCGTTCATTAATCGGCCCTGTTTTTGCGCAATCTCCGCCTGGTGTAGGAGGGCGCCTTTCCAATCCCCCAGTTTTTTGATTTTGTGAGCTGCGGCCTTCATGTCGTCCAGGCTGGTGTACCCCCAGGAAAACCAGCGATTCAATTGAAAATCAATGATCTTGGTTTTGTGCAGCCTGTGATAACCCACTGGAAAATTAAAATTTTTCATTTTATCATCCTTTCATGGGAAGCCATGGAGCAAAACAGGCTCAAGCTATTTTTTTATCCCTTCCAGGACCCAGCCGGGAAGGGTAGATTCAAGGCGCTGGCCTGACGAATCCGGACCCTTCCATTGTGCCATGCCATACGATGATTCCCCTGATTTTTATCTCCAACTATGCTTGAAACAAGAAACAGGATATCATGTGGCAAGGTTCGTGACAAATTTTCCTTATGCCCCTATTCCCCGGCAACAGTCCGCAAAACAGGCTCTTCGCTGGGATTTTCTGTCAATCAGGAAGAGTGCTGGGCAAAAGCATGTGAAAATTGCCACGAGCATTCTTTCCATATGGCAGGCCAATCCACACGGCGGGATATCCTTCAGAAAATCGCCGGAAACAGCACATAGCAGAAAAGCATACCCAGGCACCCCACGCTCAGACCGTAGATCAGCATGGGAACCACGTTCCGTTTGATGATGGCCCCTTCCATCCCGCTCAATCCCACAACCGCCGAAGCAGCCACAATGTTATGGATGCAAACCATGTTTCCCATGGACCCGCCCACCAATTGCAGGGCGACGATGATCTGCCTGGAAAGATGCAGTTGTTCCGCCAAGCCATATTGAAACTCGCTGAAAAGCAGATTGGAAACCGTGTTGCTGCCGGTAATGAAAGCGCCCAATGCGCCTATAAAGGAGGCGAAAAAAGGCCATGCCCCTCCAACAAGATCCGCAGTGGCCTTGGCCATGGATAAGGGCATGGACGGATAACCCATGGCATTGTGCGCGGATTGCTTGAAAATCTCCACCAGAGCCACGGCAAACAACAGGGCGATGGCTGGCCCTTTGATTCTCCGGAAGGCGTCGGCCCATGCAACTCCCGCCTTTTTCCAGGACATGCCATGCAACGGAACGATCAACAGGGCCACCAGCATGAAGGGCATGATCCCCGGCAGATACAAAGGTTTGATGCTGAACTGGACCGACTCGTACCCCAATATGGCCGAAACGCTAATGTCCACCCCCATCACCCAGGACTTAAAGGGCAGGCTGGATAATCGGGTGAGCAGCAAAAGCAATCCAATTAGGACGTAAGGCATCCAGGCCCGCGCCTGGCTCATGGTGGCATGGACGTGGTTTTCGCTTTGCACCTCGATCGACCCGATCCAATGCGCCTCCCATTGCTCCTTGGGTCCGAAGCTCCAGGTTTCGGGTGGGATAAACCATTGTTTGCGAATGGCAAAGACCACCATAGCCAGGGCAATCAACCCGCCCATCAGGGAGGGAAATTCAATCCCCAGGACAAAGGCGAAAAACAAATAGGCCAAAGCAAAGCAGGTGGAGGCAAACAGTGAAATCTTCCATGCCCCCAGGCCTTCTCGCCAGGAACGATTGACCCCAAAATATCGGGTGACAAAGCACAGCACAAACAGCGGCAATACAAATATGGGCGCGATGTTGAGAACCGCACCCCAGCGCCCCACCAACTCAAAAAATCCCCAGGCATTGGGTATGGAAGCCGGAGCCACTCCCTGGGATATGGCTCCGTCAATCAGAGGCGTCAGGTTTTTCAGGCCAAACCAGACCACTGCCCCGATCACTCCAAAGGTAACGGAAAACGAGTTCAGTATCAGGCAGGCCATCACGGCGGCCAGGGCGGGAAATCCCAGGTTGATCATCAGCGGAGCCGCAATGGCGGCCGGGGTTCCAAAACCTGCGGCGCCTTCCAAAAACGCACTGAATAAAAATGCGATAAGTATGATCTGGACGCGTTTGTCGTCACTCAGGTTTCCGATGCCCTGCTTGATGGTCTCCATGCCCCCGCTTTCCCTGAGAGAGAACAGCAGCACAATGGCCCCGAGTATAATAATCAGGATGTTGAGTGTGTTTCCAAAACCGCCTAACGTGGCTGCCAGGATAAACCCCAAGGGCATTTTCCACACAACCAGTGCTATCAGGGCGCATGCGGCCCATGCCATGGGCATGGCGCGGGTGGCGGGCCAGTGCAGCCACACCATTAAAACAAGGGCAAGCAGGATAGGTGCACAGGCTGCAACTCCAAGGAATCCGACGGACATGGGTGTAAACTCCTGTTTGTGTGGCGCGTCATTGAGAGGTGGGCAGGTTGCAGATGTTGGATTACCAGGGATCTATTAGTCTCCGGGGCGAAATTTGGCAATCCAAAAGTGAAGGCGCCACGGTTAGGGCTGCAGCATTTTTCGATATCATTTTGCAACATGGCAAAACCGGGCTGACTAAGGATTATCAGCCCGGGATTGTCATGGCTAATACAGTTTCGGAATCACGCCGGGCGCGGAGGGGTGGTATAAACCATCCGCCTGGACTGGACCAGCCCAATGGCGTTTTCCGGGCAGAAGTGGGCGCAGACTCCACAGCCGATGCAAAGATCCTTATCCAGCACCGGAGAGTCGTCATCCCCCATGCTCAGGGCGCGGGAGCTGCATTTTTCTATGCAGTCGCCGCATCCCACACACAGTTCCTTGTCCACCACGGCCATAAACCACGCTTCATTGGCGGTGCCCGCAATGGTGACGCCATGGGCGTTGCCGCAGCAGCAGGAGCAGCAGGAACAGACGCTGGTCTCGTCGCGGCTGGAATCGAAGCCGGGATGATAGGCTTTATGAACCAGGCCGTCTTCTTCGGCTTTGGTCAGGATGGCCAAGGCTTCCTCTTTGCTGACCATGCGCGCAAAATCCTGATTGGCGGTGTGTCGCGCCGATTTTCCAAAGGTAAAACAATTCTCGCGGGAATCGGTCTGTTTGCAAGGATCGCCGGTCATGTCCTTGTGATGGCGGCAGAAGCAATGTCCCACCGCAATGTCGTCAAATTTTTCGATAATATCCTTGACGTCCTGAAACGGCATTTTTGTTTCTTTCATCTCCCCCAGGCTCTGATTGATCTCGATGGAGATGCTTTTGCCGCTGCTCTGGTTGGTGGTGTAGGGGATGGTCCGGTCAACCGCCGGAAAAAGTTTGACCATCTTCACCACGTCTTCGTAGTTGGCTTTCACCAGTTCGCGTTGTTCATCAAACATCTTGGTAAAAAGGTCGGCTATATGCTTGGTCTGGGGAGTGACTTCCAGCTTTTTCATGAACATGTATTCAAAAATGCCCACGTTGAATAAGGGCAAAAGCCGAAAAACCATCATGCCCTTGCTGTTGGGCTGGTTAAAGATCACGCCTCTTTTGGCCAGAGCCTCCACTTTTGCGTTGATCTCGTCTTCGCTCAGACCCGTGGATGCCTTGAGCTGCTCCATGGTCTGGGATTTTTGTTCACCAAAGGCCATAATAAAATCGGTTTCGTCTTCCCTGATCACCTCCTTGATCAGTTCGATCAGGGTGGGGGTGGTGGGGGGAGGCGTGCCGCCCGCCTTGTTAATGGCGTCCACTACCTGCAGATACTTGTCGTTCAGGTCCATTTGGTTGGTTACTCCTTCATGAAGATATTGGTGGGTTCATTATAATGGTTTCGTTTCACACCTGTGTAATATATCCGCAATAGTCCCCATGGGTCAAGTAATTCATCCGATTGTGTAAATCAAACAGGTGGCGGGCTGCTCTCCGCTGCGATGCGGGCGGCGCCGGAATATTCTTCCTGGCATGGGACACTGGATACTTTAACGATGAGGCCAGGGGAGCGGCATGGTGGGAAACTAGCCAACCCAGGACCAGTGCATGGATCACGGCATACCGCAGGATCGGTGCGCGCTGAAAATGGATATGGTCTGTATCAGCTTGAAATCATGTGGTTTTTGAAAATCAGCTTTACCTATTGACAGGAGGTACTATAGGATGACCCAAGTTTCCCCCTATTTGAATTGTTCGTTTCTCGTAGACTATTACGGGGAGCGATATTTAATTCCATATTTTCACGTGTGGTGATTTTCAAAGCCCAAATATCAAGGGACTAAGGCCGAATTTGCTGACAGCGATAGAACCTGAATCCGTGAACGAAATTGTCGTAAAAATGCTTATATGAATATTATAAGTTATTGATTTAATAAACTATTTA
>JAEINP010000033.1 GCA_016342355.1 Desulfatibacillum sp. | reverse complement strand
GTTTTTGATGGCAATGTCTCACAAGATAATGACTCTGTTTTTTTGGGTCACATCCTGCGGGTTGGGGGTTGGGATAAACCTCAAGTTCTTTGCCGGGTGTTTTGGAACATTGGCTGAAAAGTAAAAAATGCATGGCGGTTAAAACCAAAGCGATTGTTTTGCGCGGGTGGCCCTGGAGGATGCACCACCACCACTCAAATGCCTTCTCTCTTTTCAATCTAATATCCGCCTCCCACAAGTCCGTCATCCCGATGCAAAAAGGGCACTATCGTCCTGATTATTCCGTACCCCCTGATTTTTGCGGCGCAAGGTTCTTGGGCCGGATGTTCTTCCAACTTTTTCCCACAGGACAAACGCGCATACATTCAATGCAGTTATCCACATCGGTGATGAATGTCTGGCCGCTTTCCATGAGCATATCACGCCGTGTGAAATGGCCCCGTATCATTTTGATATAGCTGGGCCATTCAGTCAGTTTTGCAGGAGGCAGACGTTTAAAACCGTATGACCAGTACGCCATGCAAGGGTCTGCTTCGTATTTGCCGTTTTTCAAGGCTCCTGAAGGGCAGGCTTTAGCGCATTTGCCGCAATCTTTGCATAGATCCAATTCCTGCTTTGCATCCGGTTCAAGTGGCGCTTCGGTAATAATTGCACACAACCTCTGGTGGGGGCCGAACTGGGGAGTGAGTAAGAGGTTATTCCGCCCTATTTGACCCATCCCGCAACTTACAGCCGCGTGCTTTAAGGAAAGAAAGCCAACCGCACGGGTCTGGCGAAATTTTTCTCCTGTTTTTGGGTCGCTTTTGAAAAGTTCCACGGGTTTGTCTGCTGAAATGGGAAGGGACAAAAATCCTTCGCTCTCCAGAAATCGTCCAATTTTCTCAGCTATTTGGTCCAGCACACGGGATGTCTGCATCTTGTTCCGCGTCCAAAGCATGATATCCGGGGAATAGACAGAGCCAAGGGAATGTGCCACAGCCATGACAATGACGCTTTGGGCCGAAGGCATGAGATTAGTGGCTGGCCGAGGGGGATAGGCCAGGATCAGGTCTTTGGCGTCGGCGATTCCCACAAGTTCGATTCCCTCAGCCAATATCATTTTTTTTATTTTTGCAGAATCAATTGCTCCCACCCAGAATCTCCTTTTATTGTGTACAAGGCCGTTTAATTTGAAAAAATGACTGCCGTACAGGATCATTTCCTTTATATACCTGATTTTTAAATATAAGACTGGACAACTGTCTTTTGCGAGAGCTGAATTATTGTCTGTTTTTGATGGCCTCGGTGGCCAGTTTGTCGGCGATTTCGTTATAGGGGTTGTCGGCGTGACCCTTGACCCAGTAGCACTTGATGTCCTTGAACTTGCTGATTTCCGTCTGGATTTTTGCAATCAGCTCCACGTTGGCTTTGGCCTTCCATCCCTGAAAAAGCACCCCAAACGAATATTTGCTGTCCGTAAACAGGCGGACCGGGAGTTCCTTTTTCTTGATGTTCTTTAAAGCCACCTGGATGGCTGTCAATTCGGCCACGTTGTTGGTGGCCTCGCCAATGTATTTGCCGATTTCCTTAACGTGCCCCTTGTATTTCAATAAAATACCTATGCCTGCCGGGCCGGGATTATGGGAAGATGCCCCGTCGGTGTAGGCTATGACGGCGTTTTCGGGCAGGTCGGGTTTTTCTTCGGCAATGTGTTTGGGGATGGGTTTTTTGGTGACTGCTTTTCCAACCGTTTTCGGGCGGTTTGCCAGGGACTCCACAGGATGCAGGTTCTCGGCGCGGGAGGTGTATTCCTGATCCTGTTCCAGTTTATACTTGATCTTAACCTTGCCGTTATTGATAAGGAAATTGCCTTTTCCATCGGTTTCGGCCCAAACCTTACCGTTTTTGAAGGCCATTCTCACCCATTTGCCGTTGGTTTCCGTCATGGAATTCCCTTGATTTATTGATAAATGTGAAACCTGGACGCGGTTTTTACAAAGGCGTCCAGGTTGTCCTGCCAGTGGCTTTCCAATTCAAATGGGGAGGTCTGGTTTTCCAGGGCCTCCCGGATTTCCCGGTCTCCCAGGATCAGGTCCATGGGCAGGCGGTGGTATTCGTATTCATAGGGCGGTTGCTTCCATGCAAAATCATTGGGATACAATTTGATAAATGCCGAAAGAAAACGCAAGGCCGTGAGGTAGGGCTTGAACGCCTTGCGGTCTGTCACATGAATATGAAAGCCATGACATAGCTGGCCCGCCCATTTGTTGAAAAGGGGCTCGAAGGCCACGGGCCGAAGGACAGCTCCCGGCACTTCCCGGGGATGGAGTTCTTCCAGCAAAGCATGGGTGTCCAGGTAGGGCGCTCCGAATATTTCAAAGGGCCGGGTGGTTCCCCTTCCTTCGGAGATGTTGGTTCCCTCCCAGATGACCTGGCCCGGATAGACCACGGCGGACTCCACCATGGGCAGGTTGGGGGAGGGGGGAATCCATGTGAGGTTGGTTTCCTCGTAAAACATGGAGCGGTTCCAGCCGGTCATGGGAATGATTTTCAGGTCGCACCCGATGCCGTATTCTTCGTTAAATAGCCGGGCCAGTTCGGCCATGGTCAGGCCGTGGCGCATAGGCAGGGGGTATCTTCCCACAAAGGAGGCGCAGTTTTCCCGGAGGATGTTGCCTTCGGTCGTGAGGCCTCCTATGGGGTTTAGTCTATCCAATACGCATATTGTTTTATTTGTTTTTTTAGCTACTTCCATACAATAGCTCATGCTATACATGAAGGTGTATACCCGGGTGCCCACGTCCTGGATGTCAATGAGCAGGATGTCAATATCCTTAAACATCTCCGGCGTAGGAATGCGGGTTTCGCTATACAGGCTGTATGCGGGAACGCCCAGGTCCGGATCGTTCAGATGCTCCGATTCGATCATGTTGTCCTGCCGGGCGGCATGATACCCGTGCTGGGGAGAAAACAAGGTGGTAAGCTGGCCCGGAAAGCGCCGGTCAATGGCAATGTGGGCGGAAGTGAGGTCCTTGTCCACGGAGGCCGGATTGAACAGGAGCCCCAGGCGTTTGCCCGTAATCCAGTCCGGCGGGGATTCCAGTAAATTGTCCAGGCCTGTATTGACGAGCATGGTGGGTAAGGTCCTCATCATCCTGTTATAAAAGGAGTTTTCAATCCAGGCAATATGTCTTATAAAACCCTTGCCGCAAGATCCAATAATAAAATAGTCCGGTGCGCAGTTTTAAAACATTTGCTTACGGAAGATTTCGGGCACAATACCACGGCCTTAGCAGGCAATCAAGACCAGTATGTCAGTTCAACAAATTTCCGGGCGTTCATTCTCTATTGCAGGATCGTCTCAATCTTAGTAGTGTAAAACAACGAGCAGAACTGGAACCTGCTTCAGTCCATTGCCGGTTAATTGGAACCCGCAATTCGGAAACCATATCTTTACCCTCCTGATTTTCCTATCTTTTCATTAAGAAAATTTGCAGGCAGGTCACTCCGGCAACCGGTTGCCGGGGTTGCAAGAACAGAGGTGCGCTGACGATCTCCGCCGGGCGCCTTGGTTCCTGTGTTTGGCGAAAGGGACGCATTGATTGCTTTCCTCCATTCCAAGCCCCGGCCATGAAACCGGCTGTTTATAACACCACATAAGAGCTAATGGAAATGCGCATCGATTTAAGACCACTGCTTACGACCAGGCCTGTTCTAAGAGTTCTGTATTGGTTCATCCGTCTTTACCTTGGCACTATTCGCCTGAAGGTGGAAAACGAAAAACAATGGATGGACGTTGTGGAAGGCGGGGGACGGGTTCTCTTGTGCACCTGGCATCAACAGTTTTTTTCGGCTATCCGGTATTTTCGGAAATATCGAAAATGGCATCCCGCCCTGATGATTAGCAAAAGCAAGGACGGGGAAATGATAGCCGGGGTGGCGCAAAGAACCGGCTGGAACCCTGTGCGGGGATCTTCTTCCAATAACGGAAAAGAAGCCTTGGCGGACATGGTCCAAAGCCTGAAGAAAAATGGGCTTGCCGCCCACATCCTGGATGGCCCCCGGGGACCAGCAGGGAAGATCAAGGCAGGCGTCATCCGACTGGCCCTTGATTCTGACGCCGTGATAGTCCCCTTTCATGTGGAGGCGGAAAATGCGTGGTATTTCCACTCCTGGGACCGGTTTATGGCGCCCAAGCCCTTTTCCCGAGTCATTTTGCGATACGGTAATTGCATATCTGTCCAGGGTATTGAAACAGACGAACAGTTTGAAGAAAGCAGGCTCTCAATGGAAAAAACCATGCTGCCCTTCCTCGTAACCCCGGCGGATTTGGAAGAAATAAGGCTAAAAGAAGCTGCCGCTACCATTTCCTGAAAAAATGTAATCACGATTACTCATTCAAAAAGCAGGGGCCAGAACCCCGGCCCCTGCCATTGGGCATGGGCTGACGAGGATCACAGCCTCACTTTAAGGGCCCTGGGGAAAGGCTTCTTGGCTCTTGCCTGGCATGATTTCATCTGATATGGACTCTCCTCCCTTTACTTTTTTTTCGCGCCGTGATGTGTATAGAAAATTTTTTACCAAGCGGCGTACCGGAGGAGATCATGAAACCCACTGCCCCTGACTATTTTTATTCCATCCCCCCCTATGTTCCGGGAAAACCCCTGGAAGAACTGGAGCGGGAGTATGGAATCACCGATTCCATCAAGCTGGCTTCCAATGAAAACCCTCTGGGGCCTTCCCCAAAAGCCATGCAGGCAGTGGAGCACGCCATAACCAACCTCCACAGGTACCCGGACGGAGCCGCCCCCGAATTAATGGCGGGCCTGGCTTCCAAAATGGGTTGCAAAATCAGCCAGATTGTTTTGGGCAACGGGTCCGACGAGGTCATTGACATGCTGGCCAAGGTCTACCTCAATGCCGGGGACGAGGCTCTCATGACCGAGCCGTCCTTTATGATGTACACTATTTCCACTCTTGCCCAGGGCGCCAAGGCGGTGAAGATTCCCCTGACCAGGGATTTCAGGCACGATTTTGAGGCCATGGCCCGGGCCATCACCCCCCGGACAAAAATCATTTTTCTCAATTCCCCCCAGAACCCGGGCGGAACCACCATCACCCAGGAGGAATTCGAGCCTTTTCTGGAAAAGGTGGACCCCTCCATTGTGGTGGTCATGGACGAGGCCTATATCGAGTTCAACAGGGACCCTCAGGCGGTGACCGGCCTGGATTATCTCAATGCGGACCATACCGTGGTCACCTTGCGGACTTTTTCCAAACTTTACGGACTGGCCGGGCTGCGGATTGGTTTTGGCGTAATGCCTGAGCATGCTTCCCAGATGCTTGGCCGTATTCGCCCGCCTTTCAATATAAATATCCCGGCCCAGGCGGGGGCTGCGGCAGCCCTGGAAGACACGGAATTTGTGGCAAAGACGCTTCAAACCGTCCACAGCGGCTTGGACTATCTGTATCATGCGCTCCAGGACATGGACGTGACCTGTTGCCCCACCCAGGCCAATTTTTTCATGATAGACCTGGGCAGGGACGCCAGAGAAGTCTATGAAGCCTTATTATATAAAGGAGTAATCATCAGGCCCTTGGGCTCCTATGGTTTTGACAACCACATCCGGGTGACCGTGGGCCTTCCTCACGAAAACGAGCGTTTTGTCCGGGCTTTCAAGGAAGTCATGGCCGCGCTTTAGTCCTGTCAAAAAACATTGCCAAGGAGAAGGCATGGAAAAAGTCATAATCACTATTGACGGACCGGCAGGAGCTGGAAAAACTACAGTGAGCAGAGCGGTTGCCAAGGAACTGGGTTACACTTATGTGGACACAGGCGCCCTATATAGAGGCCTTGCCGTGGTGGTCCGTCAACAGAACGTGGACCCTGGCGATGATGAAGCCCTTGCCGCCATTTGTAAAGATCTGGACCTTTCCCTGGTTCCGGGAGTTGAAGAAACCAAGGTGATTGTCAACGGCGAGGACATAACTGGCCAACTCCGCACTCCCGAGATTTCCATGACAGCCTCTGCCGTATCGGCCAGACCCCTGGTCCGGGAATGGCTTTTGGGCATACAAAGGGATTTGGGCGCCAAGGGTGGAGCTGTTTTTGAAGGCCGAGACATGGGAACCGTGGTCTTTCCCCAGGCTCAGGCGAAGTTTTTTCTCGTGGCCGATCCTTCTGTGCGTGCGCACAGAAGGCACCAGGAATTGCAGGAAAAGGGCTTGGCCCCCACCGAGGAGGAAGTGGCCAGGGATATGGAAAAGAGAGACCGAAACGACTCCACAAGGGCAGTGGCCCCTCTGAAACCTGCTGTAGACGCAATTTTAGTGGATAGCACGCAATTAAATATTGGAGAGGTTGTGGGTGTTATCCTGGGGCGTGTAAGGGAAATAGTATCATAAAATAAGGCTGTTATATAAATGTCTTTTGAAAAGACGGGGTTTTGTACTCAGTTAGGAGAAGGTTAAGAGTGGTAAAACCTAAAAATTACGTTGTTTTTTGTCTTCTCATCTGATATGCATCCCACTTCAACGCCACTTTCCGCGTCCGGTTGCGGAACAGGGCGAATTTACTGTAACAGGGGGTAGTATCTTTAATGGACGAACAACAAAACCAATCAACAGAAGAGCAGGAAACCACAATCACCGAGCAAGAGACCGCAGCCACTGAACAAGAGGCACAGGCCGCTTCTGAAGACCAGAATCTTGAAACTGAATCCATGGATGAATCCATGGATGATGCCGACTCCATGGACGACGATATGGACGACGATGAAGAGATGATGGAAGACGAAGAAAACTTCATGGCGCTGTATGAGGAGAGCTTCAAGCGTTTTGAGGAAGGCGAGGTCGTTACTGGCAGAATTATCCAGGTGGATAAAGATTTTGTGCTGGTGGACATCGGATACAAATCCGAGGGATTGATACCGATTCGTGAGTTCACGGAACCGGATGGCACAGTAGCCGCCGAAATCGGTGATGAAGTGGAAGTCATGGTGGAACGCCTGGACAGCGAAGACGAAGGCGTCATGGTTTCCAAGGAAAAGGCCTCCAAGATCAAGGTTTGGGAAGAGATCAAGGTCGCTTACGAAGAAGAAGGCATTGTGGAAGGAACCATCACCCATCGGGTCAAGGGCGGCTTTTCCGTGGATATCGGAGTGCCTGCCTTCCTGCCTGGGTCTCAGGTGGATTTGAGGCCTGTACGGGACCTGGATTCCATGGTGGGTAAGGTGTTTACTTTCAAAGTCCTGAAATATAACAGGAAGCGGAGCAATATCGTGCTTTCCCGCCGGGTTATTCTGGAAAAGGAAAGGGAGAACCAACGCTCCACCACCCTGACCGCCATCCACGAAGGCAAGGTTGTGGAAGGGGTTGTCAAGAATATCACGGAATACGGCGTATTCGTGGATCTTGGCGGCATCGACGGTCTGTTGCACATCACGGATATCTCCTGGGGCCGCGTAAAGCATCCCTCCGAGTTGTTCTCCGTGGGCCAGACCATCACGGTTAAGGTTTTGGACCTGGACCTGGAAAGGGAGAGAGTTTCCCTGGGCATGAAGCAGCTCAAGGACGATCCCTGGACAACCGCCTCCGAGCGCTATCCTGTAGGTACCCGCGTCAGCGGCAAAGTTGTGAGCCTGACCGATTACGGCGCATTTGTGGAACTGGAAGAAGGCATCGAAGGCCTGATTCATGTGTCCGAAATGTCCTGGACCCGGAAAATCCGCCATCCTTCCAAGGTGGTTTCCGTAGGCGATGATCTGGACGCTGTGGTGTTGGACATCAAGCCCAACAATCGCAGGGTTTCTCTGGGTATGAAGCAAGTCGCTCCCAATCCTTGGGATGTCATTGGCGAGAAATACCCCATCGGCACCACCATCGAAGGCCGGATTAAAAACATCACCGACTTTGGTATGTTTATCGGGATCGACGAGGGAATCGACGGACTGGTTCACATCTCCGATATTTCCTGGACCAAACGCATCAATCATCCTGGCGATGTTTATAAAAAGGGTGATGAGGTTCGGGCCATCGTGCTGCACATTGACCGGGAAAACGAAAGATTCTCCCTGGGCATCAAGCAGCTTGAGCCGGATCCGTGGGAAACCATTTCCGAGCGTTATCAGGTGGGCACCAAGGTGAACGGCCTGATTACCAGCGTCACCGACTTTGGCATTTTTGTGGAACTGGAAGAGGGCATCGAAGGCTTGGTCCATGTTTCCGAGGTTGCCAAGGAGAAGGTCAAGACTCCTGTGGGACAGTTCAACGTTGGCGACACGATGGAAACCGTTGTGGTCAATATCAATCCCAAGGAAAGACGGATTGGTTTGTCCATCAAGCGACTGGAAGAGGACGAGCAGGAAGGCTACCTGAACGATTATATGAGCAACATGAGGCCTGCCAGCTCCGCTCTGGGCGAAGCTTTTCAGAGAGCTGCCAAGATTCAGGCTAAGACTGACGATGGCGACGATGTTGTCGAAGAAGCAGCCGAAGAAACAGAAGCTGCAGCCGAAACAGAAGCCGCAGTAGAAGATGCAGTAGAAGAAGAAGAAGGAGACAACAAGGAATAAGGCGCATCTTTTCCTTGTCTGAAAGACAATAAAGGTTGCCAGGGAATTTTCCTTGGCAACCTTTTTATTTTTTTTAACTTAAGAGCTGCAGATTTCCGAAAAAGAATATTCTATTGGAAAAGGCTCACGTCGCCAGCGCCTATCCGGAGGATTTCCGGTTCGTCGTCCATGAGGGAAACCACGGAAGATGGCTGGCCGGAAACAGGGCCGCCGTCAATAACCAAGTCAATCTGGTTTTTGTAATAGTCGAGGATAAAGGAAGGGTCGGCAAATTCGTTGCCGTCCAGGTCGGCAGCGCTGGTGCTGATTATGGGGTTGCCCAACTCCTTGACGATTTCCATACAGATATTATGTTCAGGTACCCGGATGCCTGCAGTCTTTCTTTTCGTGAGCATGATTTTGGGCACCATCTTGGAGGCTTCCAGGATAAAGGTATAGGGACCGGGAAGTAGGCGTTTCATGGTTTTGTAGGCGTAGTTGGACACTTTGGCGTAATCGCTTATGTTCTGGAGGTCCGAGCATATAAACGACAAGGGCTGTGTGGGGTCCATTTGTTTCAGGCGGTAGACTTTTTGGATGGCTTTTTTATTCATGATATCGCAACCAATGCCATAGACGGTATCGGTGGGATAAGCAATGATGCCGCCCTTTTTCAGGACCTCCACCACTTGGGCGATTTTTCTGAATTCCGGGTTCACTGGATTGATAGGTAAAAGCATGGCGACCTCTATTAATTGGCAAATGGTTTTTTCGATAAGCTGGAAATCTAGAGGTATGTGACAGCTTTGTCAACAGGCAATTCGGCCTTTAATGGTTTTTTTAATATATTAAATTTTAACAATGGATTATACTTTTGCCAATTCCAGGCCCAAATCAGGCATTGAATTTGCTTGCCGCATCTGGTATCAGTGCCCAACCCCGATAGAGGGGCGCAACTAGCCCCCAACCCTTTTTAACCGGCATGGAGGAATTTGATGACAAAAATACCACCTGAAGACTCCTATTCCTTTGAGGACGTCCTTATCATCCCGTCCTACTCCGAGGTGATACCCAAGGACGTAGACGTAAAAACCCGCCTCACCCGTAATGTGAGCATGAACATTCCTATTTGTAGTGCTGCCATGGACACGGTGACCGAGGCCCAAACTTGCATAACCCTTGCCAGGGAAGGCGGCATTGGTTTTATCCATAGGAACATGTCCATCGACGATCAGGTCCTGGAAGTGGATAAGGTCAAGAAATCTGAAAGCGGCATGATTGTAGACCCGGTGATCATTCATCCTGACCAGAAGGTGAGTGAGGTACTGGCTCTCATGTCCCAGTACCGGATTTCCGGAGTACCTGTAACCAAAGGCGACCAGTTGGTGGGTATTGTAACCAATCGGGACCTGCGTTTTGAAACAGACCTGGATAAAAAGGTCTCGTCGGTCATGACCAAGTCCAACCTGGTGACCGTGCGTGAGGGCATTACCCTGGAGGAATCCAAGGCCATGCTCCACAAGCATCGTATTGAGAAATTGCTGGTGGTGGACTCCGCCGGTAAGCTGATGGGCCTCATAACCATCAAGGATATTGAAAAGATTAAAAAATATCCCAATGCCTGTAAAGACCACATTGGGCGTTTACGGGCCGGGGCTGCTGTGGGTATAGGTCCGGATATGATGGAAAGAGCCCATGCCCTGTGGAACGCCGGAGCCGATATTATTCTCATTGACGCCTCCCACGGGCATACCATCAGCATCATCAATGCCATCAAGGAGCTCAAGTCCAACATCAAGGATTTGGAACTGGTTGCAGGGAATGTGGTCACGGGCAAGGGTGCCGAGGATTTGATCGAAGCTGGTGTGGACGCCGTCAAGGTGGGTGTGGGGCCAGGCTCCATTTGCACTACCCGCATTGTAGCAGGCGTAGGCGTTCCCCAGGTGACGGCAATCATGAACTGCCGTTCCGTATGTAACAAATACAAGGTGCCCCTGATTGCAGATGGCGGCATCAAGTATTCCGGGGATGTGACCAAGGCCATTGGCGCTGGAGCGCACACTGTGATGATAGGGGGGCTTTTTGCCGGAACTGAGGAAAGCCCGGGGGAAACCATCATATTCCAGGGCCGGAGTTATAAGGTATACAGGGGCATGGGTTCCCTGGAAGCCATGAAGCAGGGAAGCAAGGACCGTTACCACCAGGAACATACCGTGGAAGAAGAAAAAATGGTTCCTGAAGGCATTGTGGGTAGGGTGCCTTACCGGGGTTCCCTGGGTGCAAACATCTACCAGTTGGTGGGCGGCCTCAAGTCGGGAATGGGTTATGCGGGATGCAGGACCATCGAGGAACTGCGTGAAAAGGCCCGATTCACCAAAATTACAGCATCCGGTCTCAGGGAAAGCCATGTACATGACGTGATCATTACCAAAGAGGCGCCCAACTACCGGCAGGACCATTCCTAGTTCCCTCCGCTCTTCTTTCAGGTGAGCGCGGTTTGTCATCAATCCTTTTGTAACATATATGCCGGGCACGGCGATCTCCTGCCGTGTCCGGCTTCAAGAGAGAGCCATGTCTGACTTTGTCCATTTGCACGTGCATACCCAGTACAGTCTTTTGGATGGCGCTATCCGCCTGGATGCCCTCATCAAACAGGTGGCGGAATTCGGCATGAACGCCTGCGCCATTACGGACCACGGCGCCATGTACGGGGCCCTGGAATTCTATGAAAAGGCAAAATCCAAGGATATCAAGCCTATCATTGGCTGCGAGTGCTATGTGGCCCGTAAAACCATGGCGGATAAAACTCCCATGGACAAGGACAACCGCCACCTTGTACTCTTGGCCGAGAACATGGAAGGCTATACCAACCTGTGCCGCTTAGTTACGGACGCCCAGCGCAAAGGGTTTTATTATAAGCCGCGTATTGATAAGGAAATTCTTCAAAAATATTCCAAAGGACTCATTTGTCTGTCCGCCTGCCTTCATGGCGAGATTCCCATGTACATCAGCGACGGCCAGATGCAATTGGCCGAAGAAGCCGCCCTTTTTTATAAGGATCTTTTTGGGCCGGACCGGTTTTATCTGGAAATCCAGAACAACGGCTTGCAGGAACAGGAAGCCATGAACCATAAACTGGCGGAACTGGCCGAAAAGCTGGACATTCCCCTGGTGGGCACCAATGACTGCCATTATCTCAAGGCGAAGGACGCCAAAGCCCACGAAGTCCTTTTATGCATTCAGACCAATAAAACCATCCACGACGCCAATCGGTTCAAGTTCCGTACCGACCAGCTTTACTTGAAATCACCTGATGAAATGATTGAGTTTTTCAAGGGTTTTCCCGGTGCTGTGGAAAATACGCGAAAAATTGCGGACATGTGCCATGTGGAATTTGACCTGAGCACCTACCATTTTCCCAGGTTTCCCATCAAGGACGGAAAATCCGAGGCGGAAGTTTTAAATGAAATGACCTGGGAAGGATTTCACAAGCGTATGGCCGTCATCAAGGCGATTAATCCGGGCGTGGATGAAAACGAGTATCTGGAACGTCTTAAATATGAATTGGGTGTCATCCTGGACATGGGGTTTCCAGGGTACTTTTTAATCGTTGCCGATTTTATCCAATGGTCCAAGAAAAACGATATTCCCGTTGGGCCTGGACGCGGGTCGGCAGCCGGAAGCCTGGTGGCTTACTCCCTGGAAATCACCGACCTGGATCCCTTGGAGCATAAGCTGATTTTCGAGCGGTTTTTGAATCCCGGCCGCAAGAGCATGCCTGATATCGACGTGGATTTTTGCATCCTGGGCCGGGAGCGGGTGTTTAATTATGTGGTGGAAAAATACGGCGGCGGCGATTATGTAAGCCAGATCACTACGTTCGGAAGCATGAACGCACGGGGCGTTGTCCGGGACGTGGGCCGGGCCATGGCCATTCCCCTGAGCGAGGTGGACGTCATAGCCAAGCTCATTCCAGAAGCTCCCAAGATGACCTTGAAAAAGGCCTTGGAGCAGGAACCCAAACTTCTTGAGATAATGAAGGACCGGCCTGAAATAGTTGAGCTTATGGAAGTGGCGAAGGTCCTGGAAGGCCTTTCCCGCCACGCTTCCACACATGCCGCCGGGGTGGTTATTGCGGACAAGCCCCTGGTGGAATACCTCCCCTTGTACGAAGGTAAAAAAGGGGAAGTGGTGACTCAATTCGACATGAAGCGGGTGGAGAAAATCGGGCTGGTCAAGTTCGACTTTTTGGGCCTGCGCAACCTCACGGTCATCGACAACGCCATCAAGCTCATCAAAGGACAGGGCAGGACTCCCCCGGACCTCGCACACCTGGACATGATGGACAAGCCCACCTACGACCTGCTTTCCCGAGGGGATACTACGGGCGTATTCCAGCTTGAAAGCAGCGGCATGAAAGATCTTCTGGCCCGCCTCAAGCCGGAGTGTTTTGAAGACGTGGTGGCTGTAGTGGCCCTATACCGGCCCGGCCCCTTGAATTCGGGCATGGTGGACGATTTTGTAAAAAGAAAGCATGGCCAGATTCCGGTCACTTATGCGATTCCCCAACTGGAGCCCATTCTTAAGGACACCTATGGCGTCATCGTGTACCAGGAACAGGTCATGCAGATTGCATCTGTCCTGGCTAATTACAGTATGTCTGAGGCTGATGATCTCCGCAAGGCAATGGGTAAGAAAATTGCCGAAAAAATGGCCCAGCAGCGTATTCGTTTCATGGAGGGGTGCAAGGAAAATAACCTTGATCTGAAAAAGGCCGAAGCCCTGTTCGACCTGATGGAAAAATTCGGTGAGTACGGATTTAACAAGTCCCATAGTGCCGCCTATGCCCTGATTTCCTTCCAGACCGGATATTTGAAAACGCATTTCCAGGTGGAGTTCATGGCCTCGCTAATGACCAGCGAAATGGACAACACGGATAATGTGCTCAAGTTTATGTCCGAATGCCGGGATCATGACATAGACGTGGTTCCCCCGGATGTGAACACCAGCGGAGTCACCTTTACGGTTTTGGACGGAAAAATTGTGTACGGTATGGCCGCTGTCAAGGGCGTGGGACAGGGAGCCGTGGAAGCCATTGTGGAAGAACGGAATGCCAACGGGCCCTATGAAACCCTGTTCGATCTATGCGAGCGGGTGGACTTGCGCAGAGTGAATAAACGGGTGTTGGAAAGCCTGGTCAAATGCGGGGCTTTTGATAATACCGGAGCCAAACGTTCCCAGTTGATGGCAGTTCTGGAGAGCGCCCTGGATCACGGTCAGAGGATTGCCAAGGAAAAGAAAGACCCCCAAATCGGCCTTTTTGGGGCCATGGATATGCCTTCCTTTACGCCCACCCTGCCTGATTTGGAAGACTGGGACGACCAACTGAAGTTGGGTTATGAAAAGGAGGCGTTGGGATTTTTTCTAACCGGGCATCCCTTAGGCGAGTACGAAGATATATTGAATAAATTTACCAATGCAGATTCCCTGACCCTTTCTGAAAGGGCGGACAAATCCGCTGTCAGGGTAGGGGGGATTGTTCGTTCCACCAAGAACCTGATAACCAAAAAGGGCGATCCCATGGCCTTTTTGACCCTGGAAGATATGAAAGGGTCAGTGGAAGTGGTAATCTTTCCGGAATGCTTTAAGGCCTCCTCCCATTTGCTGGTTGCGGATACCCCGATTCTCTTGGAAGGCTCCCTGCAAAAAGAGGAAAAGGGTGCGAAAATTCTGGCAGACAAAATTGTTCCCATTGAGGATGCGGATTCGGAATGGACCGCCAGTGTCCATATACGGGCGGATATGACAGGCTTGGAAACTGGAGTTTTGGAAAAGGTCAGGTCTGTTTGCCAAAAACATCCGGGATCGTCCAAGGCATTTCTTCACCTGGTCTCACCAGAAAAGTTTGAGGCGATTATCGAAATTCCAGACTCCACAAATGTGGCGGCAGGACGGGACCTTGCCCGGGATCTTCGCAAACTCCTGGGACCCAGAGGGTACGACACGGCATGTCAGCCCGCCAAACTGGCCAATAACAATGGAAACGGCAAAAAGAAATGGCAGAAAAGCGCCTGATTTAATGGTTTGATCACTGCTGGCCGGGTTGCCTCATAGCGCAGGCCCCGGCCAGCAGGATGGTCGCCAGACAGATCCAGGGCAGGAAGTTGAAGTAATCTCTAAAGCCCATAAGCATGGGAATCCAAATCCCTAATAGTCCTCCCACAAGTCCGCCCAGGGCGTCTGCAGCAAAAATTACCAGAAGTAATTGCCTGTATCGGATACTCATTAAGGGGAAAAACAGGCCGCTGCCTAAAATCATGACCACAAGGAAGAAAACAGCGGCTGTTCCCTGCCATTGGCATGCCATGGCCACCATGCCCATTGACCCGGCCAAACCCAAGGCTCCTATCCATTTCCAGCCAGATAGCCCAAAGCTGGACAATCCCCACAATAATAGAAAAAATGCCGCACCCACAAAAAAGGCTGACAACGGGTTGAACATGTGTGGTATCAGCCAAAAGATCAGGGCGTTTTCGAGGTAGACAGCGTTCAATCCAATGGCTATGCCTGCAAGCACCACCAGGATGGACCTAGCCGGGCCCATTTGGTTGGATGGAGAACGTAAAGTGAAGAACAGCAGCAGTGCAGCTCCGACCAAAGCCAGCACAAAGATAGCGACCAGGCTTTTCCTTAAGGCATTGGGTTCAAAAAATAGGCCGGTAAGGCCCATGGTCCAGGGTGACTCGTCATGAAGAGGGGCCATTTCCGGGAAGGTTTGGTAATATCTCGGATAGGCCCGGGGATGGCCGGGCGGCATGCGCGTGAGTTCCGGGGTGGCGGTCAATGTATACTCCGGCCGTGTGGCCAAAAGGATGAATTCATGGATCCCAAAGGCGTTGCTATATCCGCATGTGGTCCAGCCCTGGACCTTTAAGCCTGCTTTTTGCAAACTGTTTGCATAGGTGAAAAAAAGTTTGTTATCCCGGTCCACCATTTTGATGACAGCCAGCACTCCTTGGGGTTTAAGCTGGTTTTTCATGGACATGAAGGCTTCCACTGTGTGGACAAAACGGCCCGGCTCCAAGGCTGATTTTCTGGTGGCCGCAATGGATTCCGTATGGGGAAGGAGGATAAGGTCAAAGGTTCTGTTCGAGTTTTCAAGATAATGCCTGCCGTCTCCAGCCACACATTCCACCCGTTTATCCTTAAAAACATGGCCATTGACCCAGGACAAATCTCCCTTTAAAAGGGGAAAAAGCTCCGGGATGATGTCTACCGCTGTTACTGTATTGGGGTCGGTTTCCAGGGCAACGGCTACCTGCTTGCCTCCCCCGGAGCCTATGATGCAGATATCACTTCCTGCCTTCACTGTGCGAAAAGCAAAATCGTCCAGTCTGGCTTCGTATTTTGCGTCAGGCCTGCATTCCCAGAGAAATGCGCCGTCGTAGGAACCCAAAATTTGGAGATCGTTTTGATCCCTGAATTCCACCATTTCCACATGGCAATACTTGCCCCAGGATTGATGGAGCAGGCGGGTTTTCACGCTTGGCGATAAAGGCTGGCCGGTGAGGGGATGCATGCCTTCCAATGCCCCGCCCACCCGGTGCAGGCCGCCGGGCAGGACACGCAGCATATAGGGCGCTTCCAGATAATCGGTTACGACCCAGGCCAGGATGACGCACACTATGGCGGCGATTCCTGTTTTGGAAAAGGCGGCATTAGGATACAGGAACGCTAACGCAGCCATTCCGGAAGAACCTGCCAGAACAAGGGTTCGCAGCCATCCCCAATGGGGGATGGTCCAGGCTCCCACAGCCAATGCACAGGCAAGGCCCCACACAAAGAGCAAGTAAAAGTATTTGCGGATTTTCGGGATTGCCAGAGCAGCTTCGTACCCGGAATATTCCGCCGAACCCCATAGGATGAACAAAGGGCTGGTGAACAGGGTCATGTAGGCCAGTTGTTTCCAGAGGTTTTCAGTACGAATCTGATAATTTATGTCCTCGAGAATAGGGCAGGGGCCCTGGGCGATTATCCAGCCAATGAGCGGAAAGAAAAAGGTCAGGAATAACAATGCCTGGATGCCGCGGCGCACGCCGATATGGGGGTTCCTGAATTTTGCCTTGGCGAACAAGGCGCCCAGAGGCATGCCCACGCACACGTAGAGCATGAAAAAGGAGGTGCTGTTTAAAACAAAGGATAGAATCCTGAAAAGGCATACCGATAGGAGGGAATAGCCGAAAGCCATGAAAAACAGGGCCAGGGCCAAGGCCAAAGGTGGATTTATTGCGCTACTCCCTGATGAGGGGGGGGTGGGGGGCAATTCATTTTTCCTGTGCGTATCCATTCACTCTCCAACTGCATTAGCCCCCCTCCCGCGCCTAACCTGCCCTGGAGGGAAAGGGCTGGTTATTGGACGAAGCCGGCCTTTGAAAGTCCCCCTGACGGTTTGCAACCAAGAAAGGACGAAGTGGATTTGTGAAAACTACTTTTTACGAGCATTTGGAGAATCCGCAGGAGTGACAAACCAGGCAGCCGGATTCATGGGCCAAGGACTCGCCGCAATCAGGGCACTGGCCCACGGCCAGTTCCTTTTCGTCTCCTGCTCCCGTGCAGTGTTGGAGCACCTGGCCGATGGCGTCCGGGCAAGAAAGAACCATCTTGCCGTTTTGCCATGCCGGAGAAGGACAGCGGATTCCCTTGATTTGTTTGATGATGGCGTCGGGCTTGACCCCGGACCGGAGGGCCAGGGATATGAGCCTGCCCGCGGCCTCTGTCTGGGACGAAGCACAGCCGCCTGTTTTGCCCATTTGGGCGAAAACCTCGGCCATGCCTTGTTCGTCGGAATTGACAGTAACATACAGCCTGCCGCAACCGGTCTGAACCCGTTCGGTAACCCCATGGGTGCGTATGGGCCGGGCTCGGGGGGCCAGTTCCCCAGTGGATAAGGCAAGGCTGTCAGATTTGGAGGCCACGGACAGTACTTGGTGGTCCCGGGAGCCGTCCCTGTAGATGGTAACGCCCTTGCATCCGGTTTCCCGGGCCAGCCTGAAAACCTTATCCACGTCCTCACGGGTGGCGGAATGGGGGAAGTTTACGGTTTTGGACACGGCGTTGTCCGTGTATTTTTGAAAGGCGGCCTGAATGTTCACATGCCAGTCAGGAGAAATATCATGGGAGGTTTTAAAAAGTCGGCGAACCTCCTTGGGAATAGTAGTCATCTCCTGAATGGATCCTTCCAGGGCAATATTTTTAGCCAGATCCTCAGAATAAAAACCCTGGTCCTTGGCCATTTCTTCAAACAAAGGATGGAACTCGTGCAGCCTTTCGCCGTCCAAGACCTTGCGGGTGAATGCCACGGCGAATATGGGCTCAATGCCGGAAGACGCGTTGGCAATGATGCTAATGGTGCCCGTAGGGGCCAGGGTGGTTGTAGTGGCGTTGCGCATGTATGGGGTTTCGGGTTTGTCATAGATGCTGTTTTTGTAGGCCGGAAAATTACCGCGTTTTTCCCCAAGTTCCGCCGAGGCATTTTTGGATTCCCTGGAAACCAGGGACATGACTATTTCGGCGGTTTCCACGGCTTCCTGGGAGTCATAGGGGATGCCCAACTTGATGAGCAGATCGGCGAATCCCATGATTCCCAGGCCCACCTTGCGGGTGGCGAGGGTTTGATTTTTGATTTCAGGCAGGGGGTAGCGGTTGATTTCCACCACGTTATCCAGGAAATGCACAGCCGTTCGAACGGTCTGGCACAGCCTTTCCTTGTCCAGTTGGTTGCGTTCCACCATTTTCCCCAGGTTGATGGAACCCAGGTTGCAGGATTCATAAGGCAGCAGGGGCTGCTCCCCGCACGGGTTGGTGGCTTCCATTTCTCCCAGTTCGGGCGTGGGATTGGCCGCATTGATGCGGTCCAGGAAAATGATGCCTGGCTCTCCGCTTTGCCAGGCCGAGTTGACGATCATGTTAAAAACTGTGGCGGCATTCAGGGTTTTTACCGGGCGTCGGGTGCGGGGGTTTTGCAACTCATAATCGCCCCCTTTTTCCAGGGCATCCATGAATTCCCTGGTAAGGCCCACGGAAATATTGAAATTCTGTAAAAAAGCAGGGTTGTCCTTGCAGGTGATAAATGCTTCAATATCCGGATGGTCCACCCTGAGGATAGCCATGTTTGCGCCGCGTCGGGTGCCGCCCTGCTTGACGGTTTCTGTGGCGGCGTCAAAAACCGCCATAAAGGAAATTGGACCGGAAGACACCCCGGCTGTGGATAAAACCTTGTCGTTGGCAGGCCTGATCCTCGAGAACGAGAATCCTGTGCCTCCGCCGCTTTTATGGATCATGGCCGTGTGCTTGAGGGAGTCGAAAATGCTTTCGATGGAGTCTTCCACGGGCAACACAAAGCACGCGGACAACTGGCCCAGGCGTCTTCCCGCATTCATGAGGGTAGGGGAATTGGGGATAAACCACCCCTTGGTCATGATATCGTAGAATGCGTTCTCGGATCTTTCCACATCGGCTGAGGCGTCGAATTCTTTGTCTGCCCGGGCTACGGTCCCGGCAACCCGTTGGAACATTTTTTCCGGGGACTCAATAACCCTGCCGTTTTTGTCTTTTTTAAGGTAACGTTTTTTTAAGACAACCAGGGCGCTGGGGGAAAAGGAGAGGCTCATGGCAAACCCTTTGCTGAAAATATTATGTAATGTCGCTGATTAATTGGGTGACATTGGCTGTCAGGAAGTCGCAAAAATACTGGCACAGGGGAGAAGCAGTGCGCTGGCGGTGCCGCACTATGTAAAAGAATCTCCGAAAATCCAAGTCCGAAATTTCAATGGATTTCAGGGTTCCGCAACGCAAATCGCCCATAACCGCCCGGGTGCTGAATATGGAAACTCCCAAGCCTGCCTTGATGGCTTCGCGTACGGCTTCGGTGCTTCCCAGTTGAGCGGCTATGTTCAGATTCTCCAAGCCCATGCCTGCATCGGCCAGGACCTTTTCGAAAAATTTACGGGTGCCCGACCCCTGTTCCCTGATAATGAAGGGCTCTCTGCCCAGAGATTGAATGCTGACCTCTTCCTGGTTTGCAAGAGGGTGGCTGGCAGGCACAATAAGGGTAAGATGGTCCTCCATGAGTATGTCCTGGGTAAGCTGCTTGTTGGGAGAGAGAGCGCCAACCAGGCCCATTTCCACCGTTCCGGAGAGCACGTCTTCGGCCACGGACCGGGTATCCCCGATTTTGAGAGAAATGGATACGTCGGGATAATGCTTGGAAAAGGCCCCAATCACCCGGGGGAGCACATAGCAACCGGGAATATTGCTGCCTGCAATGGCCAAGACGCCCGTGGGCTTGCCCAGGAAAGAGGACATGGCGCTTTCAGCCTCGTCCCTCAACGCCAGCAGGCGAGTGGCAAAGGAGTAGAGCAATTCTCCCCCCTTGGTGGAGGAGGCTTTTCGGCCCAGCCGATCTATGAGCCTGCAATTCAGGTGGTCTTCCAGGTCCTTGATATGGCTGCTAACAGTGGGTTGGGACAAATTCACTGCCTGGGCAGCCTTGGAAAAGGAGCCCATCTCCACTACTTTGGTGAATATGTGGAGCTGCCATAGGTCCATGGTATCGTCCTTATAGAGCTATACTATTTTTTGGGGATAAAAAGACCCAATTCTTCCATTTTGAGTGCGAGCCGCTTTTCCACCAGTTCGGGCACCATACCGTGAATATTACCTCCAAAGCGGGCTGCTTCCTTAATGATGGAACTGCTGGTGAAAATCCAGCGCAGACCGGTCATTAAAAAGACGGTCTGAACGTCCCGGTTAAGGCGGCGGTTCATAAGCGCCAACTGGAATTCATATTCAAAATCCGATACGGCCCGCATGCCGCGGAGGATGGCATGGGCTTTTTTTTGTTCTGCATAATCCACCAGCAGGCCACTGAATGTGTCAATTTCCGTATTATGGAGATCCTTTGTGACCTCTTGCAGCATGTCGATGCGTTCTTCCACGGAAAAAAAGGACTGTTTGTTAGGATTAATCAGGATGGCCACAATAATATGGTCAAACAGTTTGAGTCCCCGTTTAAGAATGTCCAAATGTCCGTTGGTGACCGGATCAAAAGACCCGGCATAGATGGCGGTTCTTTCCATACACTCCTGACCTTATCTTGCGTTTCTCAAGTGCGCGCAATGCCCTAAACGTCTATGAAAACATTTCAGGCTGCGCATATGCGTCCGTAGAAAGGACGAAAATAATCAAATAAACCCAGTGGGTTCCGCTAAAGGGCGAACTTACGCCCATTAGGGTCTTATGATGTACCCATCAGTATTTGAGGAAAAAGGTTCAAGGTGGGTGTTGATGAACACTGTTCCCCATGTTTCTATTGAATCAACTAACGTATTTCAATTGAATTCATAACATGAAGCGGAAAAATGATACAAGGGTTTTCCCGTATTTCCGTTGGTCTGACCGGGAAAAGGCGTCGGTCTTTTCCAAAATATTCTTGTTATAGGCGGTTTCAAACACCACGGTTGCTTCGGGATTGAGAATGTTTGCCCGGGCAAGATTATCCAGAGTGCTCTGGACAGCATCCATGGCATAGGGGGGATCGGCAAAGACCAGATCAAAAGAAAGTCCGGTCCGCTTCAGACATAGGAGATTCTTGGCGGCGTCCCATCGGATGGCCTGGGTATTATCGTCCAGACCAAAGGTTTTGAGGTTGGCCGAGATGAGTTCCAGCGCCAGGGGATTATCATCCACAAACACGCACTGAGAAGCCCCCCGGGACATGGCCTCCATGCCCATGGCTCCCGTTCCGGCAAATAAGTCTGCCACGTTGGCATTGTTCACACGTTGGTGCAGGATGCTGAATATCGCCTCCCGAACTTTATCGGAAGTGGGCCTGATCCCGGGGATCTTGATCGGTTGAAGTTTTCTTCCTTTGAGGGTGCCTGCAATAATACGCATATTAACCGACATTTTTGAGAATTTTTTTCAGGGATACTTTGTCCATGCCAATTGCCTGGGCCGTAGCTTCCAGGTCATCTCCGTGTTTGGCCATCTGCTTGAGAACATAGGTTTTTTCAAAAGCCTTTTTGGCCTCCTTATAGGACTCAACATCAAAGACGTTTTCTTCACATTCCGTGGGTGGTTCAGCGACGGAATCCTTGTATGCCGGGGGAATATGGCGGATGTCCACATGGGTGGCCTTGGTGGTGATGACCAGCCTTTCCACCAGGTTCCTTAATTCCCGTACATTGCCAGGCCAGGGATAGCGCATGAGGGCTTCCAGAGCATTTTGGGAAATGGTTTTAGGTTCGCTTTGGTTTTCGGCGGCAAATTCCTTGAAAAATTCCTCACAAAGACTGGGAATATCCTGGGTTCTTTCTTTCAGAGGCGGCATGGCTATGGGTACTACATTGAGTCGGTAATACAGGTCTTCCCTGAAATTGCCTTTGGCTATTTCTTCTTCCAGGTTCTTATTGGTTGAGGCAATGATTCGCACATCGACAGTGATGGTTCGTCCTCCTCCAACTCTTTGAAATTGCAATTTTTCCAAGACGCTGAGAATTTTGGACTGGGTTTCCAGATCCATGTCGCCCACTTCGTCAAAAAGCAAGGTGCCCTGGCTTGCCAGTTCAAAACGGCCTCGCTTGCGTTGATTTGCACCGGGGAAAGCCCCTTTTTCATGCCCAAACAATTCGCTTTCCATGAATTTTTGGGGGATGGACGCACAGTTGACGGTCACCATGGGATGGTCGGATCGGGGTGACAGATGGTGGATGGTGCGGGCCACCATTTCCTTGCCGGTTCCGTTTTCTCCGGAAATAAGCACCCGGGCATCGGTGGGCGCCACAATATTGATTTGGTTTCTCAATTCCATGATCGCGGGGCTGAAACCTGTGATGGAATGCTTTTCCAGGGCTTTTTTGCGAAGATAGAGGTTTTCTTCCTGGAGTTTTCGGAAGTTGAGGGCATTGTTGATGGTGACCACCACTTTTTCGATGGACAGGGGCTTTTCGATAAAATCATAAGCCCCCAACTTGGTGGCCTGGACCGCGGTTTCAATAGTGCCGTGGCCAGTGATCATCACCACAGGTACGGAAGGATGCTCCTTGCGGATTTCCTTTAAGGTTTCCATGCCGTCCATGCCTGGCATCCAGATGTCCAGGAGCATGAGGTCTGGGGAAATAAGAGCCAGTTGTTTCATGGCCTCATATCCGTTCAAGGCGGTGAAAACCTCAAAGCCTTCATCCGTGAGAATGCCACCCAGGGAATCCAGGATGGAGGGTTCGTCATCAACGATCAAAATGCTTGGAAACATGTCTGTTCCGCTCCTTACTCATTCCACGGGGAAATCCACGATAAAACGGGCGCCACGCGGATGGTTGTTGGCGACCCTTATGCTTCCGCCGTGATCTGTCACTATGGTGTTCACAATGGACAGGCCCAAGCCTGTGCCTGCCTTCTTAGTGGAAAAATACGGTTCGAACAAGCGAACCTTTTCTTCGGCGGTGACGCCCTTGCCTGTGTCAGTCACTTCCACGCGCACGATTTTTGTTCCGGGAGAGTGGGAAACGGACACATGGACAGTTCCCGGCCCTTCTATGGCGGCTATGGCGTTGTCCACCAGATTGATAAGGGCGCGTTTGATCTGCCTGTGATCCAGCATAAGACTGGGAATCTCTTTGTCCGCAGCCAGTTCGAAAGTGATTTCCCCCGGGCTTTCCAAATAAGGCACCATGGCTTCCGCCACCAGGGCAGGTAGGTCGCAGGGTACTGGCACCGGAGAGGGGAACCGGGCATAGGCTGAAAATTCGTTGACCAGGTTGCGTATGACGTCCACCTGCTCAATGATGGTATCTGTACATTTGCCAAACACGGGATCGTCCACCTGGTCCTGGAATTTTCTGGCCAGCCTTTGAGCCGAGAGTTTGATCGGGGTGAGGGGATTTTTGACCTCATGGGCCACACGCCGGGCCACCTCTCTCCAGGCAGCCAGTCTTTGAGCCCTTTCCAACTCCGTGAGGTCGTCAAAGACAACTACCATCCCCATGTCGAGATTTTGGTCGTCTTTCAGGGCCGACACATGAACCAGGAAACTGCGGGAGCGTTCATTGACAAGGAGTTTAACCGGGATTTCCAAGTAGTTTTCCCCGGACAGAGCCAGTTTTTCCAGGGCTTCTTCCACTACCTGGATATATTCCCCGGAAAGCATTTCTTCAAAACGAAGACCCAGGATGTTCTCTCCAGTGATTCCCAGCATTTTTTCCGCAGATTTGTTGATGGTGGCGAACCGGCCTTTATCGTCCATGGAGATGACTCCGGCCGAAACATTGCGCAGCACCACCTCCATGTACAGGCGGCGGTTTTCAATTTCCGAATTTTGCTCGGCCAGCCGCAGGGCGGTGTATTCTAATTGTTCCCGGCTCATTCGCAGATCCCGGGTCATCTTGTTGAATGCGTCCACCAGACTGCCCATTTCATCGTCCGCAATTTTCAAAAGGGTGAACTCAAGGTCACCCCCGGCCACCCTGCGGGTGCCTTCCGCCAGATGAGCAATAGGCACGGTGAGAGATTTCGCCAGGTAAAAGCCGAACCATATGGCGCAAAAAAGAATCAACAGAGCCACAATGGAAAGGGTCACATACAAGTGGGATTCAAAGGGTTCCTTCAGGATTTGGGTCTGACGGTAAGACTCGACCCCGCCTTTGATGGAGGCCAGATTAGTGGCCAGTTTTCGTGGCAGGAGAGTGGAAACAGCCACAAAACCCAAGGCCTGCTTGCGGGTTTCAGTAAAGGGGACAGGCCCGATGGTTCGGACCAGTTCACCTTCGGGAAGGGAAATATTAAAGGTGTAAAATCTTTTTTCTTCCGAATCTCCTTCTTTAAGGAGATCGGCAAGTTTCAGTGAAGGCAGGTTGCTGATTTCCAGGAATTTATCAGAGGCTGCACCGATGCGGGTCGCGTCCTGGCTGTATAATTCCACCGCATCCAGGTTGAATTCCCTTTGGGTGACCACAATGTAGTGGCTCAAAGATTTTTGGCGCTCGGCATCCAGGTAGTTTTTTGCTTTGATCTGGTAGGCGATTCTTTGGACAAAAAAATGGTGGTTGGTTTCCACATGTTCGTATAATTCCCGGCCAACTTCCAGGGAACTTTCCAGGGATTGGAGCACAGGCACATTGAACCACGATTTGATGCTGTGGCTGATGAACAACAGGGAAAAGAAAAAAAGGACCGCTGTGGGTACAATAGATAGGGTGATGAATGACAGGGCCAGTTTGGTCCTTAGCTGGGAGCCCAGGACCCGGCTCCTGCGCTCGTAAAGCAGTTTGACTACATTGCGCACGACCAGGAAAAAAAGGATGATGACCAGGAGCAGGTTGATGTTGATAATGATGAACATCAAGATAGTGCTGGAAACCGGAATGGACTTGCCGAATTGGATTCCCTGGATTTGGGCGTAGGTAAGGGCGGCTATAAAGAAAATGATAAGAACAGCCAGGACCCATTCCCGGCGGCGTTTTTTTCTTTCGGCGGCGGAAATGTTTTTCAGGTCCCTGGATTTTTTTGGGTATAGTGGCATGGCAACGGGCTCAGGTTGTTTATCCCACGGCCTTAACATGACCGGATTCTAATACATAAAATCTATGGTATACCACTTTGTTTCAAAATCCCAGGCAGAAACAAAAAAGAGCACATAGTGAAGGTACAGGGGCAGGGTGACCTTGTCCAGTTCAGCCTTGGCCTGAACCTGATATTTATGGCCTTTTTCCAGTTTATCCAGGGCCACAATTTTCAGGCTGTCCACTTCGGACATGGCTTTGCGGGCCTCGGAAAAATCCCGGGTCACAAGGGGAGGACCCTCTTTTTCTGAACAAACTATCGAGAATTCTTTTTTAAGGCTGTCATAGGTAATTGTGTGTGTGATGGTGAGGTCTGCGATTTCTTTGTCGAACCACAGGCCTCTGGATCTGGCCAGGGATGCGAAGATGGAAAAGGTGGTGGGAATGCCCGAGAGGATAGCCTCTTCGATATCTTTGGTGAAACACCCCTCCACAGTCAGGTAGATGAGGAGGTCATCCCGGGTATTGGTCACCACAAAATCCGTAATCCTGGCTTCATCCGCCTTGACTGACCCGGGTACGGCGCATACCAGGCAGATGAGGATCATAAGTGTACGGGTGATTATTTCGATCTTATTGTGGGATTTAAATGTCAAAATTTAAAGTCAGCCTTTACTCTATCTGATAATATCATCCGGCTGGAATGGAGTTTCCAAGGGAACACCAGCCACTGTATGGATATTAAGGGTAAGGTAATATCAATGATCACCTATACATGAAGGCCCCAAACAAGGCAAGGTCTTTTCATTGTAAATAATGGTCGTTATTCAGGGAACAAAAGTGACAGGATATATGCGAGCCTTGCATACAAAGACTCAATCTGGTAAAAAGTTCCAAAATACTTGACAGGGCGGCTTGGTGAGTGTAACAAGTCTGCTCTTGGCTATCCTGCCAAATAAAGGGGCCTTTGCAGGCCCCGGGAAATTATCCTTGCTCTTTTTCTTAGGAAAAGGGCTATATCCGAGAGGAGGAAAAATGAGAAGGTACGAAACTATTTTCATTTCAGATCCTGACCTTCCGGAAGACAACAGAGCAGCGTTGTTTGAACGGTTGCAGGGTTTGATTACGGAGAACAATGGCTATATAGCCTTTTTTGACGAATGGGGAGCTCGCAAGCTCGCCTATGAAGTCAAAAAGAAAAAAAGAGGGTATTATGTCCTCATGGATTTCTGCGCCGAAGGAAGCCTGATAGCGGAAATGGAACGCATCATGCGCATTGATGATCGCGTTCTTAAGTTCATCACTATTCAGACTAACGAAGACGTAGACCTGGAAACGGTCAAGGAACAAGTGGCCACAGCTCATGCCGAAAAGGAAGCTGCTCAGAAAGCAGCCGCCGAAAAGGCTGAAGCCGCCAGGCTGGAAGCAGAAAAGCTGGCAGAGGAACAAGCCGCCAAGGCCGAGGAAGCCCCTGCTGAGGAAGCCCCTGCTGAGGAAGCTCCTGTCGATGAAGCCTCTGCCGAGGAAACCCCCGCCGAGGAAGCTCCGGCTGATGAGGCGCCTGCCCAGGATGCTGAAAAAGAGGAATCCACCGAGGAGGATAAATAATGGCTTTTAGAAGAAAAAGAAGGTTTTTCCATCGCCGTAAGGTTTGCCGTTTTTGTGCTGACAAGACTCTTGAGATAAATTACAAGGATCCCAGGACTCTAAAATACTTCACCACCGAGCGGGGCAAGATTGTCCCTAGGCGGATTTCAGGAACCTGCGCCAAGCATCAGCGCGCTCTGACAACGGCCATCAAAAGAGCCAGGGCCATCGCCCTCATGCCTTTTGTGGGCAATACGCCAGACGCCTAAGGCTGGCTTGCGAGGAACAGGATGACGACGGCGCCCCCCGGAATGAAAGTTTCCGGCAGGGATCTTGTCTCCGGGATACTTACCACCAGCGTGATGATTGCCGGGGTAGTCTTCCTGGGAAAATATTCCATGCCTCTCAAACTGGCGCTGCCCCTGCCCATGATTTATTACCGGGCGGCTTTTGGCAGGCCGGGCGGAGCCATGGTACTTGCCGGATGCATTTTGACCATGCTCCTGTTTGGAGGAAACTCCATATCTGGAGATAATATGGTTTATTACTCCGGCCTCCTGTTCCTTGGTTTTTTGACCCAGGAATGCCTGGAAAGAGGATTCAGCTTAGAAAAGACGGTGGTATTCAGCCTTGCAGGCGTAGTTGTGGCCTGGGTCCTTGTCATGATGGTCATTCAGGGCGGATCTCAGGGGTATGTTGAGGCCAAAAATCAGGAAATGATCCAGGACCTGAACACCTTGCTCAACAATCTCCAGGAATCTGGCGCCCTGGAAAAGTCCGGGACGGAGATTACGCAGGAAAACAGAGAACAGACGATTCGCCTGCTGGTCTTGGTTAGTATAGGCTTCACATTGTCTTGGGGCCTGTTTGTGGCTTGGTTCAATGTGTGGATTGCCAGGTTTTTGTACGCACGACAAGGATGGACATATCCTGATTATGACCCGCCCATCCTGTGGAAGGCCCCTGAACCGCTGGTTTGGGTGGCTATTGCCTGCTTTGGGGGCGCTACGTTCTTCCAGGGCGGGATCAAGGATATTTCCCTGGTTTTTGGCATTGTGGTTTTGGCCATTTATGTCATGAACGGGGTAGCCATCGTCGCTTTTTACATGGACAAGTTCCATATCCCCTGGCCGCAACGGGTATTGATATTGGGAATGGTTTTTATAGCTGGTTTCCCCATTATGCTTCCCGTACTGACTGGCTTGGGTTTATTTGATCTGTGGGCGGATTTTAGAAAGCTCCAGAAAAAGGGTTTTACGGAGGACAACAATGAAGGTGATCTTAACTGAAAACATTGATTCCTTGGGAATCATCGGCACCGAAGTGTTGGTGGCTGACGGTTATGCCAGGAATTTTCTGCTTCCTCAAAAAAAGGCCGTGCTTGCAACGGAAGCCAACCGCAAAGTGGTAGATCTCAAGCGCGTGAAGTGGGAAGTAAAAATAGCCAAAGAAAAAGCTCTGGCTGAAGAAATGGCCAAGCGTATTGCAGGGGTCAAGGTTACCCTTAAGGCCAAAGTCAGTGAAGAGGACAGGCTTTACGGCTCCATCAAGGTCAAGGACATTCAGGATGCCCTGGCCGCCAAGGGAATCGAAGTGCAGAAGAGCATGATCCTGCTTGCCGAATCCCTCAAGACTCTGGGAACCTTTAAGGTGCCCATCCGCGTTTTTTCCGGTATCAAACCGGAAATCATCGTGGAAGTGGTGCCTGAGAACTAAACATACTGTCCCTTGTCCCTTTTAGACTGGTTTTTTTGTGGCAGCGGTACGCCCGGGTTCTTACCTGGACGTACCGCTGTTTGCATAGGCGCCTTTTTTTATTTTCATGCTGTACATTTCCATTTTCCATTTGAGGGAAATGGAGTTTTTTGATAGACTCTCCCATACTCTCAGACCATTATATCCACGTACCATGTCTGCTGAATTGTTGTATTTATATATAAACGGAATAGTTATACTGTGAATGGGCGGTTGACGTTCAATCTGTTTCCCTAGGAGTCCACCTGTGGCAGCCAGCACTAAAGATCAATCCCTTTCCAAACTGCCGCCCCATAATATTGAGGCGGAGGAATCTATATTAAGCGCTATTTTACTGGATAACCAAGCCTTACTGGAGGTTCAGGAAATTTTAAACCCGGAGGATTTTTACCGGGACGCCCATGCCAAAATTTATAGGTCCATGCTCAAGCTCTTCAGTAAAAGCGAGCCTGTGGATCTGGTGACCATCGCCAATATGCTTCAGGAGCAAAAGGACATGGAGGCTGTGGGCGGGGCAGCGTTTCTGTCCAGGTTGGTCAATTCCGTGCCCATGGCCACCAACGCGGTGTATTACGGCAATATCGTGCGGGAAAAGGCCTTGTTAAGGCGGCTTATTTCCAGTGCTTCGGAAATCGCCACCAGAGCCTACGAGGACAAAGGCAATGTGCGGGAAGTGGTGGACTTTGCTGAAAGCGCTATTTTCGCCGTAGCCGAAGACAAGGGCGGCTCTTCCTTGAACCAGTTGGGCGGGCTCATCAATCATGCCTTGGAATCCATAGCCAAAAGGGCGGAGAACAGAGCTCTGGTAACGGGCGTGGATACGGGCTACACCCGTCTCAATACGTTCACCGCAGGGCTTCAACCTTCGGATCTTATCATCCTGGCGGCCCGCCCCGGCATGGGCAAGACAGCATTCGCCCTTAACATCGCCCGAAATGCTGCGGTAATAAGCGGCACGCCTACCTTGGTTTTTTCCCTGGAAATGTCCTCGGACCAGCTTTGCAGACGGCTTTTATGCTCCGAGGCCAGGGTCAACTCCGCCAATCTCCGCAGCGGATTTTTTGCTCAGGACGATCATTCCAAGCTAGTCGCCGCTGCGCATCAGCTTTACGAAGCACCTATTTTCATTGATGATTCCCCTGTGTTGACCGCCATGGACGTAAGGGCGAAAGCCCGCCGCCTGAAAAAGGACAAAGGCCTGGGCTTTATTGTCATCGACTATGTGCAACTCATGAAGGGGCCTCCCGGGGCGGAACGCCGTGACCTGGAAATCTCCGAGATTTCCCGGTCTCTCAAGGCCTTGGCCAAAGAGTTGAGCGTTCCGGTTATGGCTCTATCCCAGCTTAACCGGAAGGTGGAGGAACGGAGCGACAAAAGACCCCAGATCGCCGACCTTCGGGAATCAGGCGCTTTGGAACAGGATGCGGACATGATCATGTTCATCTATCGGGAGGCCGCTTACACCCAGGAAGAGGGGGCCTCCAATAACGGGGAGGCGGAGATTAAAATCGCCAAACAACGTAGCGGCCCTACAGGAAAGTTTTCCCTGTATTTCAATGCTGATTATACCCGTTTCGACAACCTGAGCGCCGACGTCAGCGCCCCTGGCAAGGCCGCTTAACTTGCCGGTATATGAACAGAGCAGCCTGAACCAAAGACCATTATGACCAATTCATCTGCAGACCTGTATTCCCTGTCTTCCTATGACTATGACCTGCCCCAGGAACGCATTGCCCAGGCTCCGGTTGAAAAGCGGGATTCTTCCCGCCTGCTGAAGCTGAACAGGCAGACGGGCTTAACCAGCCATTTGCATTTTTCCCAATTGCCGGATCTCCTGAACTCCGGGGACCTTTTGGTGGTGAACAACACCAAGGTGGTTCCTGTGCGATTGATAGGAAGAAAAGACACCGGCGGCAAGGTGGAAGCCCTTATCCTGGATTATCGGCCTGTGGCCGATGCAGGGCCTGGAGAACCCTTTTGCTGCGAATGCCTGGTCAAGGCTTCCAAAAAGCCAAAACCCGGTTCCAGGATGGTCTTTGACAAGGGGTTGACGGCAAGGGTTGTGGAAGCCCGGGATCAGATTTGCCTGCTGGAATTCACCTGCCCCGCGGACCCTGGCGCGGTGCTGGACGAAATCGCCGCCATTCCCCTGCCTCCGTACATCCGCAGGGACGGGGAGGCACCTCCATGCAACGACAAGGATCGCTACCAGACCACCTACGCCAGGCACAAGGGCGCAGTGGCAGCACCCACGGCGGGTTTGCACTTTACCCCCGAGTTGATGGCGGCCATTGGGGAAAAGGGCGTGGAAACCGCCCAGGTAACCCTCCATGTGGGTTACGGCACCTTCATGCCCGTGCGGACGGACGACGTGCGGGAACACCGCATGCACTCCGAGTTTTTCGACATAACGCCGGAGGCTGCGCAAGCAATTAACCGCGCCAAGGACCAGGGCCGAAGGGTTGTGGCTGTGGGCACCACGTCGGTCCGCACCCTGGAGTACGCAGCCAGGGAAAAGGGCAGGGTGGTTGCGGGTTCCGGTATGTGCGACCTGTTTATCATGCCCGGGTTTGAGTTTAACATTGTAGACGTTCTCATCACCAATTTCCATTTGCCCCAGTCCACCTTGCTTATGCTGGTGTCAGCCCTGGCTAACCGGGAAATGATCCTGCAAGCCTACCGGGAAGCTGTCACCCATGAATACCGCTTTTTCAGCTACGGCGACGCCATGTTCATTGAATAAGTGATTGACAACATGCTATGGAGACCACATAAATAGAGTTTTCGGTTTTTGCGAGGAGATAGCATGACAAAGATCGGCGTAATATCAGACACACATTTGCGGATGCCGGATGACCGCATGTTCAAACTGGCGGAAAAACAGTTTCGCGATGTGTCCATGGTTCTCCATGCCGGAGACCTGGTGAGCATCCGGGTGCTGGATCCATTCCATGACAAACAGGTAGTGGCTGTGTGCGGCAACATGTGCGAAAGGGATTCCACCCAGGTATTGAGCCCTAAGGAAGTGATAACCGTGGATGGGGTTCGTATTGGCCTGATCCACGGATGGGGTTCCCGAAGTGGTTTGGAAGACCGGATTTTTCCCGAGTTCGACGATGTGGAAGCCATTGTGTACGGCCACACCCATACCCCGGCCAATCATTTAAGGCAGGGGGTGCTCATGTTCAACCCCGGGGCTTACACTGCGTATAGCATGGGTAGGGAAGCAGGTTCTGTAGGTATTCTGACAGTGACCGAAAATGGCATAACCGGGGAAATCATCCCCCTATGAGTGGTCGAACACCTTAGGTTGGGTTGAGTAATGCGAAACCCAATAAGGCGGCTTGGCAATATCGTTCCCATGTTCTCACTGTGTTACAATGGAATAAGCAGCTATCCATTAAATTGGCAGCCATTGGAAGGCCAAAGCCCTTCAATCTTCGTTCCTTCCCCCCTTGCGGGGGAAGGACAGGATGGGGGGTAATGACATAATAATAAAACGAATATCACCCCCACCCCGGCCCTCCCCCATCAAGGGGGAGGGAGAAAAATCACTGCCTCCTTGGTCGGAGGCATGAATTGCGACACAGACTGTCCGAGTGGGAATGCATAAATAGGAAGCGCATATTCACAAAGGAGTGAAAATAATGGCAAACAGCGTATGGCAAACTGAATTGCCGGATCTTCCCGCACCCAAACGGGGCAAGGTCCGCGACATGTACGACCTGGGCGACGCCTACCTCATGGTGGCTACGGACCGTCTTTCGGCCTTTGATGTGATCATGCCCGATCCTATCCCGGACAAGGGCAAGGTTCTGACCCAGATTTCCCTGTTCTGGTTCGACGTCATGAAGGACATTGTGGACAACCACGTGCTCACGGCCAAGGTGGACGAGTTTCCGGTCAAGTGCAGGCAGTATGCCGACATCCTGGAAGGCCGCAGCATTTTGGTGAAAAAACTGGAGCCCCAGGCCATTGAATGCGTGGTGCGGGGATACATTTCCGGTTCAGGGTGGTCTTCTTACAAAAAAACCCAAAGCGTGTGCGGCATCAGCCTGCCCGTTGGTTTGCAGGAATCTGAAAAGCTGCCTGAAACCCTGTTCACCCCCTCCACCAAGGCGGAACTGGGCGAGCACGACGAGAATATATCCTTTGAAAAGGCCGCCGAAATCGTGGGCCAGGAAACCGCCGAAAGGCTCCGTGACCTGAGCCTTGCCATTTATAAAAAGGGCGCGGACCTTGCCAACGAAAAAGGCATCATCATTGCTGATACCAAGTTCGAGTTCGGGTCCACGGAGAGCGGGGATATCATCCTCATTGATGAGGTGTTGACTCCGGATTCCTCCCGGTTCTGGCCTAAAGATCAATACGCTCCCGGCCGTGCCCAGGACAGCTTTGACAAACAATATGTGCGGGATTATTTGCTGGAGATCAAATTCAACAAGCAACCTCCCGGACCCAAACTTCCTGTGGAAATATTGGAAAAAACGAGGGATAAGTATATTCAGGCACTAAAACTATTGGCGGGCGATGCATACTCCATTTGAGATATACTGGATATCCCTGGATTCCATTGATTCCCGGGACCTGGATTTTCAGGTCAGCTCGGAAAAAGATGATTCAGCCCTGAAAAGGTCCGTGGAATCCCTGGGTCTGATTAATCCCCCTCTTGTCCAGGAAAAGGGGGGAGGGATGCATCGGATTATTTCCGGGTTCCGGCGAGTGGCTGTGTGCCGCTCTCTGGACATGCGCCGCATACAGGCCATGATTGTGGACCCCCTGACTCCGCATCAGGAATGCGCCATGCTGGCAGTGGCGGAAAACGCCGGACAGCGGGAACTGGGTTTACTGGAAATGTCCCGGGCCTTAGCCTTGATAGGGCCGGGAATTCCCTGGCAGGATCGGGTTTCCATGATTATGGACGCCCTGTTTTTGGATGAGGCGCCCAACCAGCGTTACATGGAACAAGTGGAAAGCCTGTGTTCCATGGCGCCGGAAATCCAGGCCGGGGTGGAAGACGCCACCATTGCCTTTCCCGTGGCGCTCAAGCTCCAAGCCATGGCCCCAGGGGAGGCCCTGGCTTTTGCCGAGGTGTTTAGGCGTTTAGGCCTGAGCCTGGGCAAGCAGCGGGAAATCCTGACTTTGGTGAAGGAAATCGCAGCCAGGGACGATCTTTCGTGCAAGGATGTTCTTGAAAGTGCGGAGATAAGCGCCTTCCTGGAGGATAAGGACAGGGATTTGAACCTCAAATCCCGAGAGGTGAGGGAGTTTTTAAAGCAGCGTCGGTTTCCCCACATTACCAAGGCTCAGGAGGCATTTGAAACCGAGGTGCAGGGGCTGAATTTGCCCAAAGGGGTGCGTTTGGAGCCTCCGGCCCATTTTGAGGGTCAGGTTTATGAATTAAAGTTTAGCTTTAAGAATGTTAATGATTTGATTAAAAATCATAATGTTATAATTGAGGTCGCCGAAAAACCAGGCCTCAGGAAAATCCTGGACCGATGACCTCTACCCTCAAAAATGTCCATACTCTTTATGTGGATCAAGATGTCCGGGATTTTGACACGGTTCAGCCTATCCTGGACCATTTCAAGGGCGTACCCTGCCACATTGTGGATGGTCCCACCCCGGTTTTCAGGCGCGTTGCCAGCGCAAAGGACCCCATTTCAGCAGCCAAGGAAATTCTGTATCTCACCCGTAACAAAGGGGCTTTCGTGCGCAAATGCCCTGGCACCCGGGAGTACACCTGCTGCGGATACCAGATTTTGCATATCGGGACCTTTTGCACCATGGATTGCTCTTATTGCGTGCTCCAGGCATATTTTCATCCGCCGGTGCTCCAGTTTTTTGTGAACCATCGAGAACTGTTTGACGAATTGGATCAAGTGCTGGATTCCCGAAACCCGGAAATCCGTCGGATCGGAACCGGGGAATTTACGGACAGCATGATCTGGGAACCCTGGTCAGGGCTTTCCCATAAGCTGGTGGAGCGATTTGGCAGGCAGGACCATGCAGTCCTGGAATTGAAATCCAAAACCGTGAACATTCGGGGCCTGGATCAGCTTGACCATAACCGGAAGACCATCATGGCGTGGTCCGTGAACACCCCGGAAATCATCGCCACTCAGGAACGGAACACGGCGCCCTTGCAGGCCAGATTGGCCGCCGCAGCCAAGTGCGAGGCGTGGGGGTATCCCCTGGCGTTTCATTTCGATCCCATGGTGATTTATCCTGGTTGCGAGCAGGATTACGTAAAGGTGGTGGAACAGATTTTTGAACATGTTTCACCGGAAAATGTGGCCTGGATCAGCCTGGGGACCTTCCGGTTTATGCCGGACCTGAAAGCGATTATTGAAACCCGATTTGAAAACTCCAAGATTGTCTACGGGGAGTTCGTACCCGGCCTGGATAATAAAATGCGTTATTTCAAACCATTGCGTATTAAGCTGTTCCAAGCTATGGCCGCGGCCCTAAAAAAACACGCCCCCCAAACCACTGCCTATTTTTGCATGGAAGACGAGGAAGTCTGGCGGAAATCCTTTCAAATCACACCGGACCTGCCCGCCCTTTTGGACCACAGCGCCCAGAGGGTTTGTGGAATTTTATAGCCTTTTTTTTTCCTTTTACCGAAGCATCCTGAATGAAAAAAAAGGCCAGGGAATCGTGGGCATTGTCCGGACTCCCCGGCCTTTGTAATACCAAGTTGCGTTCACAAAAGTAGATTCGAATTGGGGGGACACGACTCTTATCTCTTGAAGTAGCGATAATAGTTAATAAAATTAAATGGTTGAGATAAAGATCGTGTCCCCCCAATTCGTGGAACTTACTCAGTTAATAGCAATTTGGTATAAGTTGTATTAAAGGGCAATAAACCCGGCCCCCCTTTTTAGGCATGATCTAAATGACGACTCCGTTTTCCCGGAGTTTGGCGATTTCATTGGCGGAAAAACCAAAATCGGCCAACACCGCGTCCGTATCCTGGCCTGCCGTGCGGGCGCTGGTGGTCAGTTGGGCCCGGGTGCGGCTGAAACGGGGCGAAGGAGCAGGCTGCAACACGCCGTCCAGTTCCACAAAGGTTTTCCGCGCCTTGTTGTGGGGATGCTCCGGGGCTTCGCTGAGGGACAGGATGGGGGCAAAGCACACGTCCGTGCCTTCCATGATTTTGCACCATTCGTCCCGGGTTTTTTGCTTGAAGATGGCGGTGATTTCCTTTTTGAGTTCGGGCCACTTGGTGGGATCCATCTGGACGCCGAACTTGTCCCGGTCCAACTCAGCCTTTTGGATAAGCAATTCGTAAAATTGGGGCTCAATGGAGCCTATGGAAATGTATTTACCGTCCGAGGTTTCGTAGGCGTCATAAAAATGGGCCGCTCCGTCCAGGAAGTTTGTCTGGCGTTCCTCGTTCCACATGCCCAGGTTTTTGAAGGTGAAAAACATGCCCATGAGGGTTGCGGAGCCGTCCACCATGGCAGCGTCCACCACTTGGCCCTTGCCGGATTTTTGAGCTTCCAGGAGCGCGCAGACCATTCCGAAGGCCAGGATCATGCCGCCGCCGCCAAAATCACCCACCAGATTCAGAGGCGGGACAGGAGCTTCCCCTTTCCGGCCAATGGCGTGGAGCGCGCCGGACAGGGAAATATAATTGATGTCGTGCCCGGCGGCGTTGGCCATGGGACCTTCCTGGCCCCAGCCGGTCATGCGGCCGTAGACCAGCTTGGGATTCACCTTCATGCAGTCCTGCGGCCCCACGCCCATGCGTTCGGCCACTCCAGGCCTGTATCCCTCGAACAGGGCATCGGCTTTTTCGCAGAGTTTCAGGACCAAAGCGGCCCCTGCCGGATTTTTTAGATTGATGGCGATGGATTTCCGGCCCCGGGCGAGGACATCCTTTGGCAGTGAGCCCAGGCCACCGGGGCTGGTGCGGTCCACGCGGATGACGGTCGCTCCCATATCGGCCAGCATCATCCCGCAAAAGGGTCCGGGTCCGATGCCAGCAAGCTCAATAATTGTTACACCTTCCAAAGGTCCCATGGTCTTTTCCTCCTTCAGTTCCTAAAATGCGCCAATCCGGTCTATTGGACCTGAAAAGCGTATGATCAATGGCTATTGGTTTGTCAGAAATATTGCATTTGAACCGGAATGTCCTTTTTCAAATACAATTCGCCATCCACCCAAGACGAACAAGCGCCGGAGGATCTCCCGGCAAATCATCCAATCGTGATCACAATACCCTGAAAGGCATGGGAAGCGCAAGATTGTTTTCCGATAAAATGTTTCCAACATTTGTTGGACGAATGCGCGAGGGATTTGTCAGCAGGGGCTTAACGCCCCTGCGGGTTTTCCAAAGGAATCAAAAAACAGGCTGCACCATCATTTCACGCACTTTGGCCCGGAGTATTTTTCCCACGGGAGACAGGGGGAATTCCTCCACAAAAACAACGGATTTGGGTATTTTATATCCGGCGATCTTTCCCCGGCAAAACTCGATGATTTCCTGTTCGTCGACGCTTTCGCCTCCGTGGAGTTGAACTACGGCGTGGACTCGGGATCCCCATTCCTCATCTTCCACCCCAATAACGCACACGTTTTCCACGGCAGGGTGGGCGCCGATGATGCCTTCCACTTCCACGGGAAAGACCTTTTCGCCGCCGGTATTGATGCATTCCTTTTTCCGGTCCAACAGGCGGACCTCGCCGTCTTCGTCGATATAACCCAGATCCCCGCTCTTGAACCATCCCCCGGCCATGGCTTCGCCGGTTTTTTGTTCGTCCTTGTAATAACCCATCATGACTGTGGAGGAGCGGTACAGGATTTCTCCGTGCTGGCCCCGGGGTACTTCGTTGCCCAGGTCATCCACGATTTTTACATCCACAATGGAGTTGCCCACGGAACGGTCCTTTAGGGTGGAGGCGTCTGCGTCTATTTTAAAGGTAGTGACCGGTGTCATCTCCGTTTGTCCGAACATGTCCGCCACTATGGCATTGGGAAAGGTGCTGAACATCTTTTTTTTGATCTCGATCGGGCATACCCCGGCCCCGGAAATGCATGTTTTGACGGATCGGGTGTCGTATTTATCCTTGCCGGGAAACTTGACCAGTTTTTTCCATCCGGTTGGGACATTTGCCAGGAAAAAGGGTTTTTCGTCCTGAATAGTCTGGAAAACCTTTTCAGGATCAAAACTCAGGCCCGGAACCAGGATTAAGCGCACATTTCCCATAAAAATGCCTTGCATGAGCATGGCGTAGGCGGCATCGTGAAACAGGGGCATCGAAGGAAACATAAATCCTTGTGGGTCTTTGTAACGCCTTTGCAGGGAGCCTGGCTTATTCATGACCCTGGTGAGCGTGCCTTTTATGAGCTTAAGGGCGCCGTTTCTTTTTATGATGCTTTTGAAAAGCCGTGTCTGCATCATGGGCAGGGCAAGGCTCAAGCCAGGAATGGACACGTTTTCGGTAAGATTTTTGAGTTTATCCTGAGTCAGGTTCATGCCCGGCACATACACGGCGATATTCGCCACAAGCGAGGCCAGCATGTCCACGTGGGCCTTGTATGACAAAAGCACACCCTTGGGAAAACCCGTGGTGCCGCCGGTGTAAATCATCACCGCAGGCTCGTGGGGCAGGGTTTCCACACTTGGATCTTGGGCGATTTCTCCGGCCACAAAGACTTCGTAGTCCAGGGCAGACTCAATTCCCGTAACTCCTTTGCAAATAAAATGGCGAATGGCTGTTAGATTGGGAGCGGCCTTTTCCACCTCTTCGTTCCAGGTTTGGTCAAAAAGGAAAACCTGGGCGTCGCAATGATTGACCTGAAACTCGATTTCCGGCGCCACCAGCCGGTAATTCATGGGCGCGGGAATACCCCCGGCCACTTGGATGGCAAAGTTCACCTCCACGAATTCCGGGGTATTGTGGAACAGGAATGCCACCTTATCCCCTTTTTTAACGCCCAGGCGGATAAGCCCCTGAGCGAGTTGGCAGACCCTTTGATACAAACGGCTCCATGTGACGCGGGTATCGCCGTAAATAATTGCTTCGCCCTGTCCGTTGTATTTGTCCAGGGCTGCCAGATTGTCTGCAATGATGTTTGGTGAAAATTTTCCCATTGGCGCCTCCACGATCACGTTTGGGGAAGGGTGGCGAATAAGGCCACTGTCTGATTCAATAAGCTGATAAGTGCTGCGTGAACCCGTCTGGTTTAAATATTACCAAGTGTTGAATTATATACTGGGTGCGTTGAAAAAACCAGTCTTGTTCCCTCGAATTATTTTAGTTCTTTGCTGGATAATTTTAGAATATGCCGTGCGATGATGAGATGTTGTATCTGGCCGGTGCCTTCAAAAATATCCATGATCTTGACGTCGCGCATCCATTTTTCGGCAAGTTCCTTGGTGGTGAATCCCAGGGGACCCAGGAGTTCGCAGCATTTTTGGGCGATGATTGTCGCTGTGCGGCCTGATTTTGCCTTGGCCATGGAGGCTTCCACATTGTTTGGCTGATCGTTGTCGGCCATCCATGCGGCTTTGTAAGTAAGAAGCCGCATGGCTTCCAGGTTGGCTTCCATGAGCATGAATTCTTTTTCCGTGGCGCTGAGACTGTTGGGGGCGGCGTGGTAATCCGGATGCATGCCGTTTTCAGCCATTTTTTCTTTGAGAAGGCCCAAAGATGCGCTGGCCAGGCCGTTTGCCATGGACGCCACCATGGGCCGGGTCATATCAAAGGTTTTCATGACGCCTTTGAAGCCCTCGGAGGTTTGCTTGATTTCCGGGTCGCCCAGGAGGTTTTCCTGGGGGATGCGGCAATTGGTGAACACAAAGGTGCCGGTGTCCGAAGCGCGCAGGCCGCATTTATTTTCCAGGTGTTCCAACTTCATGCCCGGGTTGCCCTTTTCCACCAAAAAGGGTTTGATGCCAGCCTTGCCGACAGCCTTGTCCAGGGTGGCCCACACCACCACGGCATCGCAGCGGTCCGCGCAGGTGACGAATATTTTTTCGCCGTTCAAAACCCATTCATCCCCGTCAAGGTCCGCGGTGGTTTGGATGGACCCGGCGTCGGAGCCTGCCCCGGACTCCGTATTGGCGAAGGCGATCCACATATGTCCCCATTTCGCCATCTGTTCGTCTGTGGCCACCGCCACCAGGGCCGCATTGCCTACGCCTGCGTTGGGGATGGACATGAGCAGGCCGCAGTCTCCCCAGCACATGGCTTCCACGCTGAGTATCTGGCCCAGGTTGGGGCCGGATTTTCCCTGATCGGAGGAGGATTTAGCGGGATCTTTTTTCTTCCCGGACCGGGAGAACAGAGGCGCGCCCCTAAACACATCCAGTTCCTTGGGGTACTCATGCTCGGCTTGGTCATATTTCCTGGATATGGGCCGAAACATGCTTTTTGCCACCATTTTGATATTTTTTTGCAAGTTGACCATGTTTTCCGAGAGTTCCAGGTTGATCATGCTGACCTCCGGGCGGATATGAGTCTGCGGGTTTATGAAATATTGATTAAGCCTGCCTGGCCAGCCCAATGGCTGGCCGGGCAGGCCCGGAGGAGGGAATTCCAAGGCCATTGGCCTCCTCCGGAAACGGATTAGGTAACCAGGGGCTGGAATCCCATGGCAAAACCCATATCGCCGTCCATGGTGATCTGGCCTGCCATGAACAGGGTCACGGGGCTGGTTTCCTTTTTTATGATGGCCGCCGAGTCCGAGGTTTTGAGATTCATGGTGCAAGCCGGGGACAGGGCGCCGTTGAACACGGTCTGGATGGTGTAGCTACTGCCGTCATCGTTGGCCAGGTTTACCTTCATGGCGCCGCTAAGCTGCTTGAGGGTGCTGACCTTTTGCGCGTTGAGATCGCTGGACATACCCAGAAGCATGTCCAGTTCTCCCTGGGCGATCATTTTCAGCAGATCGTCATTGGAAATGGTCATGCGCACGTTGGGGGAGTCCATGTCGCCCTCCACCACATTTATGTTGACGCCGTCCTTGATGGTAAAGCTGTACTTTTCCGTGGATGTCTCCACGGTCATGGTGACTTCGGTTCCCGCGAGCTCCGATACCTTGCCTTGGTCTTCCAGGGCTTTTTTGGAGATTTCGGGCATGACCTGAGTCAGAAGTTCCTTGATGCTGATGTTATTCGGTACTGCTGCCATAGCGTGCCTCCTTGTTCATTAAGGTTAAGACAACAGGCCGGATTTCCGGCTTTCCGTTTGACCGTCAATGACAAATTCTGTGAGGGCTATCAATCCTTTCGGTACATGCTCACCACGCAGCAGCCGCCCAGCCCTATGTTGTGCTGCAAAGCCACCTTAGCGCCTTCCACCTGGCGGACTCCGCACTCACCTCGAAGCTGCCAGGTAAGCTCGGCGCACTGGGCCAGGCCTGTGGCGCCCAAAGGATGGCCCTTGGAAAGCAATCCGCCCGAGGGGTTGGTCACGATCTTGCCGCCGTAGGTATTGTCCCCATCATTGATGAATTTTTCCGCCGTGCCTTCCTGGGTGAGACCCAGAGCTTCATAGGTGATAAGCTCGTTGGCGGTAAAGCAGTCATGCAATTCCACCACGTCCACGTCTTCCGGTCCAAGGCCCGCCTGTTCATAGACGTCCTTGGCTGCTTCCACGGACAGATCGTACCCGCAAATGCGCATGGGGCTGGACCCTTCGAAAGTGCTGGCAAAGTCGGTTTTCATGGACTGGCCTGCAATATACACAGGGTTGGTGATGTTGTGTTTGGCGGCGAATTCGTCGGAACACACCACAGCCGCTGCAGCCCCGCAGGTGGGGGGACAGCACTGGTAACGGGTGAGGGGGCCGAATTGATGGGGCGCGGCCATGACTTCTTCCAGGGATAAAAGATCCCGGAATACAGCCCGTTCGTTATGCTGGGCGTGTTTGCGGGCTTTGACGGAAATTTTTCCGAAAGTATCGTCCGAGGCGCCGTACTTTTGTTGGTATTCCATGCCTGCGCCGCCAAAGAGCATGGCGGCCGGGGCAGAACCCGGCTTGGGTGGCTGGAATTCAAAGAGTTTGACAAAAAAAGTCTGCATGGGAATGGGGCGGTCATTAAAGACCACTCCCAAAGCGCCGGGAGTCATTTGCTCGAAACCCAGGGCCAGGGCGCATTCCACTACGCCTGAAGCCACAGCCTGGCGGGCCAGATACAGGGCGTTGGATCCTGTGGAGCAGTTGTTATTGACATTGAACACGGGAATGCCGGTCATGCCGAAATCGTAGAGCACCATTTGTCCGGCGCAACTATCGGCGTAAACCCAGCCGGTGTAGGCATGTTCGATTTCCTTGAAATCAATCCCCGAGTCCTTTAGCGCGTCTACCACGGCTTCCTTGCCCATGGTTGTATAGGGAATTTTGGCTTTGGGCGTGGTGAACTTGGTCATGCCCACTCCGATTACATTGACTCTTCTCATCTTTTGTCTCCCGTTCAGGTTGTCATAAACCGGTCACTGTCCATTTTTTTCCGGTTATGGAGTTACGAAGAAAGCAAAGGCCCTAAAAAGGCGAAGGATTCGCCCACGGCCCCCAGGGGTTTTGCGCCGTCCATATCCATGATTTTCGCCCAGTTTTCGCCGATTTCCTCGGGAGAAATTTCCCGTTTGCCGTCCCCGATTATAGCTCCGGGGGCGCACACTACTTCGGCCCGACTGAACCAACCGGCAGCGCAGTTGAAAATTTTCTTGGAATCGGTATTGGCTTCGGAAGCAAGATACAGCACCAGAGGCGTGATGAACTCGGGCTGTAGTTTTTCCAGAAGGTTGGGCGGCATGATGTCTTCAGTCAGGCGTGAGGCGGCAATGGGGGCGATGGTATTGCACTTGATATTGTATTTGGCGCCCTCGATGGCCAAGTTGTTCATGAGGCCCACCAGACCCATTTTGGCGGCGCAGTAATTGCTTTGGCCAAAGTTGCCGTACAAGCCTGCACCCGAGGTGGTGTTCACAATCCGGCCATACCCGTTTTCGCGCATGATCTTGAATGCGGGCTGAGTTACGCAAAACGCCCCCTTGAGATGAACAGCCAACACTAGGTCCCATTCCGGTTCGCCGATTTTCACAAAGCTCTTGTCCCGCAATATTCCAGCGTTGTTGATGACAATATCCACCTTACCAAATGCGTCCACGGCGGTTTTGACAATGTTGGCGCCGCCTTCCATGGTGGCTACAGAATCATAATTGGCCACAGCCTGACCCCCGGCCTGCTTGATTTCGTCCACCACCAAGTCTGCCGCACTGGCGCTGGCGCCTGTGCCGTCCCGGGAGCCGCCCAGGTCGTTGACCACCACGCTGGCCCCCCGTTCCGCTAATGCCAGGGCGTATGTCCTGCCCAGGCCCGCGCCTGCTCCGGTAACAATAGCCGCCCTGCCGTCGAATCGGATGTCCGTCATAGTCTGTCTCCTTATTTGTGGTTTTTGATGGCATATTGCTTGACAATGGGAATGCTGAACGTTAATATTTCAACGCATGGATAAATTTCATCTATCGGATGAAAATATTTTTGTCAAGAAAATATTTGATAACCAGGGGCCAATGTGGGTAGTTAGGGCAGAGGGGGGGCAAGGCCCGGAAACCGGAGTTGATTCCGGGCGGCATGAGGAAGACAAGCCTTGCATTGAAAAACCCTGACCCGAGGATCAGCCTTCAATACAGGGCGGAAGAGACAATGTGAAAGAGAAAAAAATGACCCCTTCAGGAAATATAAAGACAGGATCGGCCAAACCCTCCAAGCGGCAACTTAAGACCGAGGCCACACGGAAACGGATTACCGACGCAGCCCGCAAGGTTTTCACCAATTACCCCTACGACGCCGCCAGCATCCGAATGATAGGCCAGGAGGGGGGGTTCAACCATTCCTTTGTGCGCTATCATTTCCAATCCAAGGCAAAATTGTTTGAGGAGGTTTCCCGCAGCCTTATTGGTAAGTATTATCAAGCCTCCGGTGAAATGATAATGGACCTGAACGGTCCCTTGCATGAGAATACACAGGCTTTGGCCGAACGTTTTGTCCGCTATTCCTTTGAAAATCCGGACCCATTCCACATCATGATGCTTAACATGGGCGCCGTGGATAATGTAGCTGACGCTTTTCCCGGCATGGAATATTTGAGGGGATTCCACGAGGACATCCTGGCCTTGTTCACGGCCAGCGGGTATTTTGAAGCCAATGTCAAGAATGTGAGCCATGTGTTTTTTTGCTCCAGTATTTTACTGGCCAATTGCGTGGGCGCCTCCAATTTTTATTGCAAGGTCCTGGACATGGACCCGGAAGGACCGGAGTATCGGCAGTGGGTCAAGGATCTTTTTGTGTTTTTACTCTATCCCTCGGTGAAGAGGCTGTTTTTTTCAGGCAACGGTAAAAGCGTCAAACCCAATACTTCCCTTATGGAAGAAGGCAGGGAGGCGCTCATGCACAGCGCCGGGGCCGTGCGCAAACGGTTGCGGGGGGCTGCCAGGAACGTGCTTTCCTTAGGGCATTCGGGACCGGCTTTTAAAAAGTTGTTGGCTGACATAGAAAAATCCGCCCATATGCTGCGGAAGGGCAGGGCGCCCAGCCGTGTGCGCAAGGGAGAAACCAAGGGCCAGGCCACCCGCCGGAGGATTGTTTCCGTGGCTCGCCGGGTGTTTTCCAAATATCCTTACAATGCGGCCAGCATTCGCATGATTGGGGAGGAAGGGGGCTTTGATTTCACCCTTCTGTACCATTATTTTCCCAAGAAGGCGGAACTGTTTGAGGCGGTCACCAGCCAGTTGCTGGACGAGTTTCGGGCTGCAGTGACAGGTATCATCAAGGGTTTGGACAGCCCTTCCATGCATGAGAACATGGCCCGTTTTGTGGCCCGTACTTTGGATTACAGCTTTGACAATCCCGATGTCATGATGGGTTGCATGCAGAATATCGCCCAGTTGGACAAGTTTGAAGATATGCCCGGGTTTGAGCATCTGACCGGTTTTCTTCTGGAATCCCTGGACTTGTTCCGGGAATACCTGCCCCTGCCCGAGTCGGATGAAAGGGTGCGTATGTGGCTTTTCGGGTTTGGCTCCATGGTGTTCAGTTGTGTGGGCGCGGCGTCGTACCACGCCCAGGTTTTGGGTATGGAGCCCAGAGGCGCAGAATACCGTCAGTGGGTCAAGGATACGCTCATGAGCGTATTTTACCCCTGCCTAAAGGATCTTTTATTTTCGGAAAAGTAGCCTGTTCCTATTCCCCTTTGAATTCGGGTTTTCTTTTTTCGAACATGGCGGACAGGGCCTCCATGTGGTCGCTGGTGTTGTGGCATAAGGCCTGGAAGGCGGCGGACTGTTCCAGGAGATGGGGCAGAGTGAGGTATTGGCCCATGTACAAAAGCCTTTTGGCCATACGCAGGGCCTCAGGGGGCTTGCAGGCGATTTTTTCAGCCAGCTCCATGGTTCTTTCCATAAGCTGGTCGTGTTCGGCTACGTAATTGACCATGCCCATGGCCAGGGCGCTTTCCGCATCGATGATGTCTCCGGTGAAAGTGATCTCGCAGGCCTTTGCCATGCCCACGGCCCTGGGGAGGAAATAGGCTCCGCCATCGCCGGGAATAATCCCCACGTTCAGGAATGTCTCGCCGAACCTGGCCTTGACGGAAGCCACCCGCATATCGCACATGAGGGCCAGGTCGCAGCCCGCGCCTATGGCGGGGCCGTTCACGGCGGCAATGGTGGGCACTTCCACCCCATGCACGGCCATGGGGATACGCTGCACGTTTTTCCGGTATCCGTCCATGAGTTGGGACGGGCTTCCCGCAAACATTCCCTGTTTTTTGGCCATGTCTTTGACGTTGCCGCCTGCGGAAAAGGCCGGGTCGGCGCCGGTGATAATCAGCACGCGGATGTTCATGTCGTCATTGACAATTTTGCAGGCTTCCTCGATTTCCTGGATGGTATTGGCGTTGGTGATGACGTTCCGGGTTTCGGGCATGTTGAGGGTAAGCGTGGCGATGCGCTCCTGGGTCTGAAAAAGGATGTCCTTAAACTTCATGGATTTTCTCCGTTTTGGGTGGGCCATAGGCCGGTTCAAGAGGGTTGATGCGATCAACCCATATCATCCCGGTAATGGGGTTTTTTGTCCAGGGGATTTTTAACACGAGCGGGTAAAAGCAAGTTTTTGGGCAAGTCAAATCGTATTGGACAAGGACATGAAGGAACTACTGTTCGGCAGGCAAACCAACTTTTTTTCTTATTCACAATCAAATTTACCCTCGGCAATTTCCGGTTAGAAAATTGTCGAGAGAGGCTGTTAGTCAGCAGGTTATGGAATATGCGTTATTCCAAATTAACAAGGCCCTTTTGATTCACATCTAAATATGCCGGCATGGAAAACAGCAGGGGGATTTATGCGTGGAAACGTCAGATTAACTCGGACTTTCTATAGAGTACGGATTTTCATCTTGAATACTTGATTTTTTCGTTTCAAAAAAGTACATGCAGTAGCAGTTTTTTACTCCATCATAGGAGTCTGAAGGGATAAGACCTTCTTTTTGATGCAGCCTGTTGTACGTGGATTAGTTGGGTTGGCTGATTGATAATACCAATAACAGTAAAGGACAATGGAGGCAAGTATGAAAAAATTGATTTTTTTGTGTATTTTGAGTACATTAATATTGTACGGGTGCGGGGCTGGCAGAACCTTTGTGGTGGAGCCATGCAAAACCCAATATACCGCATCGTCAGTTATGTTTGAAGAAAACGATTCTACAGTGGTAGTCCCCACGGAAATGAAAATCACTTTTCAGAAAGCGCTCGGCGATATGCTTTATGAACAAAGGTCCTTGGAAAAGGGATCCGAGCTTAAAATTGCATATTCGTTCATCCAATTTGAACCAGGCAGTCGGTTTAAACGTTACATGTGGGGTGGGGTAGGAAATTCTGGTGAAGGATCCCTGACCATTAGAGCTGCATTTTTAGATGTTGCCGGAAATGAACTTTCGACCATTCAAACTGAAGGCGTTATTGGTAGTGGCCTTTTTGGCGGATCCTTTGACAATGCAATAGAAAAGGCAGCAGAAGAAATTGCAGAGTATGTGGAAAAGAATTATCTGGTGTCAACTCACTAAGATCACCGCTCTTTCTTATGGACAGGCCCTGCAAATATGAATCTAACAAAGATTCTTGTTCGCAGGGCTTTTTTAATCCCACGTATTCATTCAAACTTGCTCATATGAAGGCTATGAAAAACAGCTATCAATCCATTTACAAGGAATCTTCCGTAGAGGATCTGGTAATCATCACCTTGGTGGACAAGGACGTGTTGCAGATAGAGGCTGTGGCGGCCGCCCGGAAGGAATTGCACTCCCAGGGGAATTGGTCCCGATTCCTGGGTGGCTACGGACATGCCTGATAGCAATCAAGTGCGAAGTAATTGGTTAAATGCTTTATGGCATGAATTCAAGATGTTGGCGGAGTGTCATTCTGGCTGAAGCCTATGTTTTGAAATAAATGGCGTAGGAGAGGGTGTTCGCCATGGATTTTTGGTTTTTCTATTGCCCCGGGTCGTACCTAATGTCCTTCGGACTCAGGCAGCAAGCTGCCTGGGCTACCCGATCATCGGGGGTAAACCGAAAAGACGGTAATCAACTGCGTTCGTAACCCAGGCGGAAGGCAACGTAATATTTGTTCACATTGGCCACGTATTCCACGGTTTCGCGTCCAATATGCAGGGCGGCGATTTTTTCCACGTTGTCGAACCATTTGTTGGGATTCAGACCCGTGAGCGCGGCTTCGCGCCGAAGCTGGTTGATGCGGGCTGGGCCTGCATTGTAGGCGGCCCATGCAAAGAAGATGCGGTCTTCAGGAGCGATTTCCGGGGAATTGAAATAGCGTTCCCGTAAAAAAGAGAGGTATTTGACTCCTGCGTGGACATTGTTTTCCAGGTTTTCTATGTCCGAAATGCTGACCCATTTGTCCGCGGCTGTGCTTGGCATGATCTGCATGACGCCCACAGCGCCCCTGTGACTGGTTTTGGAGTGGTCAAAGCCTGATTCCTGATAGGCCTGGGCTGCCAGGGCCAACCAGTCAAATCCGTATTCGCTGCCGTATTTTTGAAACAGGATTTCCAGGGGCGAGAGTTTTTCCTGTTCCCGGGGCATAGCTGATTTTTTAATCCAATGGGTTTTTAGGAAATACCGATCAAAAAAGATATTTCCCATCAAGGTTCCTTTTTTGTGGGTTTGGAGGAACTCATTGAGCCGGGAACGGAGTTGGTGGTTATCTTTGCGGACGGCCCAGGCGATTTTCCCGCCCTTGCTGATTGCCAGGTTTTCCCGAACCCGAATATCAGGCAGGGCCTTACCCCAGATTTGGGCCACATGGCTGTCGGCCACTGTGATTTTAACAGCCCCGGCATTAACCAGTTCCAGGATGTCGTCGTTGGTAAGGGTCGGATCTCCTTGGACAATTGTCACAGGGGACAGATTTTTGGCTATCAGGATCTCATTGATTATTTCCAGACTATCCACATAACTGCTGCCTGACTGGACATAGACCTGCCTGCCTGAAAGGTCTTCCAGGCTATGCAGGTTTTTTACGCTCTTGTTTACAACCAGCACCTCTTTGACGTTTCGGATATAAGGCCGGGTAAAGCGGACCCTGTTGTTGCGTTCCGGAGTGATGGTGAGTCCTGCGGCGATCACGTCGCCCAAGCCCTGGTCCAGGCTGTCCACCAGTTCGTCAAAAGGGGTGGGAAAAAAAAATACCTTCACCGGCCTTTGTCCTGGCTCCAGGTCCTGGTTGAGGGCCTTTTCAAACTCCCGCATAAGTTCGAATTCAAAGCCCCGGATTTTGCCATCAGAAAAGAAAAAATTGGTGCGCCCCATGCTGATGAGTACGCGTAAAACTCCCCTTTCCCGAATTTGGTCCAAGTCGCCTTTAAATCGGTCTTTTTGAAAAGACTCCAGCAAGGTAAAATGGTCTCCTTCCTGGGCATTTTCATCCATTTTGGATTCGATGGTTTTCCTGTGTTCCAGGATTTTTTCGTTTAGGACGGCTTGGTCAATATCTTCCGGTTTTCCCAATTCCTGCGGTTCCCCGGTTTTTTGCGGCTCCTGGTCTAACGGGGGAAGGTCTGTATCAGGGGGTTCGGGAAGGGGAATGGGTGATGAGGCGTCCGAGGCATACAGCAGTACCAAACCGGTCAGCATGGCTGCCACTAGAATAATTCTGATTGACCGGTTTGAAAAAAGTTTCATGCCAAATCCTGGTTTATAACGCCCTCATCCATTCGGGCTTGAGCGCCACTTTTCCCGCCAAAGCCTTGTCGATGAGCGTCAATGTTTCTTCCTTGTCCTGGGGTAGCTTGGCCCTGATGGGCAGATAATTGGAAGCATGATTGGCGTGGAACAAGCCATTGCTGAGATTGGTATTGGCAATCATTGTACCCAATTCGGTCAATACCTCCTCCGGTTCCAGGATAGGGAACTTTCCCGCCTCGTATTCGTCCCAGAGTTCTGTGCCGGGAATGATCATGAGGCTGAGGGCGCCCACATATTCCGGGTCAATGGCGCTCAGAACCCGGCCTGTGGCGATGGCGTGTTCCAGGGACCGTTCCCTGCCCGCCATACCCACCAAAACGGTGATGGAGAGCTTGATTCCTGCCGCCCTGCATTTTTTGCCCATGGCGATCATTGTTTCCGAATCCGCGCCCTTTCGGATCTGTTTCAGGGTTTGGTCGTCCCCTGTTTCCAGACCCATATAGGCAATTTTCAGGCCAAGATTCCGGAGTTCCCTGAGTTCGTCCAGGCTCTTCATGCGAAGGCTTTTATGATTGGCGTAAGTGCCGACACGGGTAACCCACGGAAGCTGTTTCTGAATTTCGGTCAGTATCTTTACCAGTCTTTTTTGGGGGATGATGAGGGCGTCGCCATCGCACAGGAAAAGACGGTCTTGCCTTTTGCAGTATTGGGCTGCAAAGGCGATGTCTTCCATAATGATATCATCGGTTTTGATCTTGAAGCGTTCGCCTTTGTAGGCCCCGCAAAAAGTGCATTTGTTATGGGAGCATCCCACGGTGACCTGGAGCAGGATGCTGTTTGCCTCACTGGGCGGCCGGATCATATTTCCTTCATAATGCATATTCTTTTTCCTTATCGTCAATTTTTTGAACAAAGACGGTATCCCGAATAAATTAATCATGGATTTTTATTTTTCAAGTCCGCCCTTCCCCCCTGGTCCAGGCCAAACCGATTCAGGGTCATGGCGGTCAGGGTGTCGAATACCTGGGGGCCGCTTTGATCGGCCAGCCGGTCGCCATTGACAATAGCCTCAAATAATTCCCGATTATCCTTGACGGAAAGGTCCATGGGCTTTTCCAGGAACAGAAGCCTGGCATCGCTTCGGTCAAAAAGCAGGCATGGCCCGAATAGCGGTTTTTTCGGGTCTGTGCGGTCCATGATCCCTTTGGCCGCCAGCATGGGCTTGGTTTTGGCAAAAGGATGATCGGAAAATTCCAGAAGTTCCGAAAACATGGCAACGCTGTCCTGAATTCCCTTGATATCCAGGTTATTGAGGGCCTTGGCGGAAAGATCCCGGATTTCTTCCATATCTTTTTTATCAAAACTAAGATCCACATCAGCCAGGATCATGTTTGTAATAATATCCACGGAATCCTGACGGCGGCTGATGACCACGTCCTTATCCGACAAAATTTTTCGGATATTGCGGATCTTGACCATTTCCCTGACCACAGGGTTTTTTCGCATGGCCACGTCCTGGACCGAGGTGCCTTTGTACAGGGCCAGTTCGTTGTCCATGACCATAATCAGGCTTTCGGGGGTGTCCGGATTAAGCACCTGGATTTCCATGTCCCGTTCCCGGGTTGATTGAAAGCCCAGCATGCCGATCAACTCCCGCATGGATTCCTTGTCCACCTTGGCGTCCGCGCCGGGCGCCCTGATGGTCATGCGGACTGCGTTGGCAAGGCTGTCAACCTGGATTTTTTTCAGCAGACGTTGTGCAAAGATCATGGCTTCCTCCATTGGGAATACCTCCGGGTTTGCGAAAACAATTCCAAAGGATGATTAGCATAGGGACAAGGGATTGTAAACTTGTAGAAAAGAGGGGCTTTTTCTTGACGGACAAGGCTTGTTGTTGGTAAGAGAAGGCTAATTGCGCCATGATTTTTTCTAATCTTTTCCACATGAAAGCATATGCAGGGGCTGTATTGAAATCAAACAAATATGATGAATATGTCGGACGCCGTAAGCAGATGGTCCAGCGCCAGATTCGGGATAGGGGGATAAGCGATCCCAAAGTGCTGGATGCTATGAATGCGACGCCCAGGCATCTTTTTGTGAGTGAAGCCCTGGCGGACCAGGCTTACCAGGATTTTCCCCTGCCCATAGGAGAAGGCCAGACCATATCTCAACCTTATATCGTGGCGGAAATGACCCAGGCCCTGAACCTTGGCAAAGAGGACAGGGTGTTGGAAATCGGCACCGGTTGCGGCTACCAGACAGCTATTTTATCCCAATTGGTCTATAAGGTGTATACCATTGAAAGAATTCGCAGCCTGTTTATAGGCGCCCGCAAGATTTTTGACGAATTGGGAATCCATAACATTGTAGCCCGATGTTCGGACGGCTCCTTGGGCTGGCAGGACGAAGCGCCTTTTGACGCCATCATTGTTACGGCGGGCGCTCCGGTCCTCCCTAAGGCGCTCATAAACCAACTGTCCATGGGAGGCCGGCTTGTCATCCCTGTAGGTGATCAGACTGTGCAATCCCTGAAAAAAATTGTGAGGGACGAGGACGGCATTCATCAATCCGACCTTGGGGCGTGCCGTTTTGTTAAACTTGTGGGAGAACAGGGGTGGAAAGATTAATATCTTGCAATGCCTGAAGCAAAACCGGGGGGAGGCCTGCTCCCTTTTTTTTCGTTTCTGTCCCGCCTTTTATAACGGTAACTTCATTTTTTCTAAATCAGCCTATCAGGAAAGCAGGAAACCATGTTGAAACGTTTGTACAATTGGGTGATCGGATGGGGGGAAAGCCCCTATGGTGTTTGGGCTCTTGCAGTGTTGGCTTTTGCAGAATCCTCTTTCTTTCCCATTCCCCCGGACGCCCTGTTGATTGTGTTGGCTTTGGGGCTACCCAAGCAGGCTTTTAAATTCGCCGCGTATTGTTCCGTGGGGTCCATTTTGGGCGGGATGTTCGGGTATTTTCTGGGCTGGCAGTTCATGGACGCAGTAGGTTATAGGATTGTTGAGTTTTATCACCTTACGGATAAATTCGTCCATGTGCAGGAATTGTATGCCACCTATGATGCCTGGATCACCTTTGTGGCAGGCTTTACGCCTATTCCCTACAAGTTGTTCACCATTGCAGGCGGCGCCTTTAAAATCAATTTTCCGGTATTTTGCCTGGCTTCCGCCGTTTCCCGTTCGGCCCGGTTCTTTTTGGTGGCAGGCTGCTTTTACTATTTCGGCCCCACCATCAAACCGTACATAGACAAATATTTCAACTTGTTGGCCATTATTTTCACCATTTTGCTCATTGCCGGGTTTGTGCTGATCAAGTACCTGATGTAACGGAAAGACTATGAAATACCTTGGACTTAAGGCGGGAAAAGGGTTGCCCGGAAGGATAGGGCGCACTGGAATGATTCTGTGGGTCTGGGTAGTGGTTCTGGCCCTTGGCGGGTCCACAGTCCTGTCCAAAGACATTACCCCGGAAAACACCCTGCCCAAGTCCCTGTCCAGGGTGCTGTCCTCCGGGGATTCCCTGTTGGTCGAGGATTCCAGGGGGAATATTGTTTATGCTTATAATAAGGATGCATACCGTACGCCCGCTTCCACCTTTAAAGTCTTCACCAGCCTGTTGGCCCTGGAAAAACTGAAGCCGGATTTTCGTTTTACAGCGGGTATTTATACGGATTCCGAGAATAACCTTAAAATAAAGGGTTTTGGGGACCCTCTGCTCATTTCCGAAGTCCTGGGGCCTCTGGCTAAGGAAATCGCCAGCCGCATGCCCTCCTGCAAGCAAATCGTGCTGGATTCGTCTTTTTTTGAATCCCCCCTGGAGATTCCCGGCACGGGCTCCACGGCAAATCCCTACGATGCTCCGGTGGGCGCTTTATGCGCCAATTTCAACACAGTATTTTTTGATTGGGGGCCGGGCCGGAAGCCTGTTTCCGCCGAACCCCAGACCCCCATGATTCCCTTTGCCCAAAAGATCATCATCGACAAAAAATATCCCAAGGGCAGGGTGCTCCTGACTCAGGAGGAAGAACACACCACCCTGTATGCCGGGCATCTGTTAAGGCATTTTTTGGTACAGGACGGAATGGTTTGTAGAGACGTGGTTTTGGGCAAGGTGGAACCGGGCGACACCTTGTTGTTCACCCACGAATCGCCTTACACCCTGTCCGAGGTGGTGAAAAAGGCCTTGGAATATTCCAACAATTTTATTGTGAACCAGGTCTTTTTAACTGTCGGAGCCAGGGAAGAAGGTGCGCCAGCCACCCTGGACAAGGCCGTGAAAACAGCAAGGGCTTTTGCCTCGGAGGAACTGGGGATCAAGGATTTACAAATCGCCGAGGGCTCAGGTCTTTCCCGGGATAATCGGATTGCCGCGATTCAGATGATGAAGGTTCTGAAAAAATTCCAGCCTTATCATACGCTTATGCATCAGGAGGAAGGGATCTGGTACAAAACCGGAACCCTGACAGGAGTAAGCACCCTGGTGGGGTATTTCCAGGTAGGAGAAGGTCAGGATCTGGGACGGTTCGTCATATTTGTCAACACACCTGGAGGATCGGCCCGGAGGGTTTTGGATAAGGTTTTGGAATCACAGCAGGCGAGGACGCTTTTGAAAAAGTGAGAAAACCATTTCATGGTATGAATTCAGTTTATTATTCCAATAAGTCCTTAACAGCTTTTAGTAAAACGTCCCGGGTGACAGGTTTTTCCAGGGTAATATTCGCACCCAGGGTTTTGGCCATTTTCAGGTATTCGTCAGAGGAAATGCGTCCTCCCCCGGAAACTGCCACAATTTTGACGCCAGGGAAAGCTCTGCGTATTTCCACAATGGTTTCAATGCCGTCTTTTTCCGGCATGATAATATCCACAATCAGGAGTTCCGCCGGATTTTCCTTAAACAGCCGTATTCCTTCATCCCCATCCAGGGCAGACCGTACAGAATAGCCCGCCCTTTCCAGGGTCATTTGGAACACGGTGCAAATTTCTTTTTCGTCATCAATGATCAGAATATTATGCATGTTTATGCTCCAGACTATGCACCGCTATATTTTCTTTTTTTTGTTCCTTCGTTCCTATACCATAGGCTTTTGGGAGTCCACAGTTATTACGGGAACAAGAATTCTGAACAGACTACCTTTCCCAAGTCGACTGCGGGCGGTAATGGACCCGCCCAAGTCTGTCACGATGGCATACACACCTGCAAGGCCTATGCCGATTTTCTCCCCCACGGTCCGGGTTATAAAAAATGGTTCAAGCACTCTTTGGAGTGTTTTGGTGTCCATACTGTCAGTTCAGGGTTTTTGCGGATGGGTTTTTGAAAATTTGTCATGACCTGACCATTTCCTATGGGTTATATTCCGGGGCAGAAAAATCATATCCGGGAAGCGCGGATGAATAATCTGTTTTGGGGAGAGAGCGATAGAAAAGATCGCGAGGTTCAATTTCGGGAAAAATTGAACCAAGTCTTCTGTTGTTCTGAAATTTTTGCATACACCCTTTCCAATTAGGGATGAAAGCTGACCATTTCATCTATTTTTAATGTATTTTTGTCTTGACTCATTTTTCATAAGGTGTTTTTTGTATTAACTCTTGGAGGAAAACTTCAGGCTTCAGGAATTGGAACCCTAACATAAACAGCCCAAGGCTTCGGCCAGGGCGGAAAGTAGAGGACCAGGATGTCAGAAATCAGATTTGACGGAAGAGTGGCTATTGTAACCGGCGCAGGCGCTGGTATTGGCAGGATGTACGCCATGGAATTGGCTGCAAGAGGAGCCAAGGTGGTGGTTAATGATCTTGGAGGATCCCGGGACGGAACAGGCGCCAGCTCCTCCGCAGCCGACTCCGTGGTGGATGAAATCAAGGCCGCGGGCGGCGAAGCCGTCGCCAACTACGACAATGTGGCCACCATGGAAGGCGGCGCCAATATCGTGAAAACCGCTATTGACGCCTTCGGCAAGGTGGATATTCTCATCAACAACGCCGGCATTCTGCGTGACCGTTCCTTCCTGAAAATGACAGAGCAGGAATGGGATCTGGTTATCGCCGTGCATCTCAAGGGCGCTTTTTGCGTGACCCAGCCCGCCATTACCGCCATGAAGGCCAACGGCTACGGAAGGGTTATCTTCACATCCTCCACCTCCGGGCTTTACGGCAACTTCGGCCAGTGCAACTACGGCGCAGCCAAAATGGGCGTGGCCGGCATCATGAACACCCTCAAGCTCGAACTGGCCAAATACGACATCAAAATCAACACCATCGCCCCCACGGCTTACTCCCGCATGACCGAGGACATCATTGACGAGAACATGGGCAAAAAACTGCGTCCCCAGTTCAACTCCCCCATGGTGCTGTATCTTTGCTCCGAAGAAAATCAGGCCACCGGCCAGATTTTTGTCATGGGCGCGGGATGGTACGGCAGAACCGCCGTGGTTTCCGGCCCCGGAGTGTGCATTGGCGACGCCCAAAGGGACATCACCGTGGAAGAAATCCGGGACAATTTCGACAAAATCTCCGACTTGGAAGGGTGCAAGCCCCACGACAGCGGAACAAGCATTTTCAGTTATATGATGCCCCTGCTTTCCTGATAGGATTTAAAGTCGCACCCATGAAAGCCCTTGCAGCGCCGAGGCTTTCGTATGAAATTAAACCGGCCGCCCCGAATTATTGGAGCGGCCGGTTTTTTTTGTCGGAGAATAAGGTTGAACAACGTTTTTGTGAGAATATTCCCCGGCGCAGGGGGGAATTCCATGGACACGTGAAAATTAACCAGTGTACAGTAATATATTCGGAACCGCCACTTTTTGTAATCAACTCGTCCAGGGCCATTTTTTAAGACGCCCTGCAAGATTTTATTGAACAAGAGGCCCCATGTCCCCCAAAAAAAAGGGCGCCCCGAAAACGCCTGACAATAAACTCGTTTCCCCGGCGCCTGAGAGGACGTGAGCGCCGTGCTGGATAGTCTGATTCCGAAAGAGGTGGAAGCCCGGACTCTGGCGGGAAAATGGTACCTGCTCCGTATCCGTCCCTACCGCACCCTGGAAAATGTGATTGAAGGGGCAGTGCTCACCTTCACGGATGTCACGGAAGTCCGGAATATGCGGGACGCCCTGCGGGAGTCCGAAATCACGCGCCATCTTGCCGCTGTGGTGCGTGATGTAAACGACGCCGTTACAGTGCAGGATATGGAAGGCCGGATTATGGCATGGAATTCGGCGGCGGAGCAGATTTTCGGCTGGACCGAAGCTGAGGCCCTTGCCATGAACATCCGTGAGATGATTCCCGGGGATCAATACGAAATCACCCTGAAAAAAATCCGGGAGACCGCCCGCGCCGAAATTTTAATGCCCCAAAGCATCCAACGACTATCCAAGGACAACCGGATTGTGGATGTTTTGCTGACCGCAACCCCATTGGTTGACAAGTCCGGTAATGCTTACGCCATCGTAACCATAGAAAGGCCGTTAACTGAGAGGACGTAGTTATGACGGATACAAAAAATGCGCAGGACTATGCTGACCATTTGCGCATGCTGGCGGAGGAAAAGTTGGCCCATGAACTGGATAAACAGGAAAACCTTGTCCCTGAAGAGGCGCGGCGCATGCTCCATGAACTCCAGGTGCATCAGATAGAACTGGAAATGCAGAATGAGGAACTTCGCCGGACGCAGGCTGAGTTGGAGTCCTCGCGGGAGAGATATTTTGAACTGTACGACATGGCGCCGGTTGGTTATTGCACCATAAATGAAAAAGGCCTGATTACAGAGGCCAATCTTTCCGCAGCCACCCTATTGGGTCAGGCTCGGGGTTCTTTGATCAAGGCGCCCTTGTCCCGTTTCATCCTCCCTGATGACCAGGATATCTACTACCATCACCGCAAATTGCTTTTTGAAACAGGTTCTCCCCAGGTATGCGAATTACGTTTAATAAGGAATGCAGACACTCCATTCTGGGCGCGGCTGGAAGCCGCTATCGCTAAAACCATAGACGGAAATCCGGTTTGCAGAATGGTAATCAGCGATATTTCCGCCCATAAACAGGCAGAGGAAAAGCAAAGGGACCTGGAAAACCAATTGCACCACGCCCAAAAAATGGAGTCCATCGGCCGGTTGGCAGGCGGGGTAGCCCATGATTTCAACAACATGCTGCTGATCATCATAGGGTTGCGGACATGTTAATATCAGATTTGCCCCAAGATGCGCATGGTGTGGACTACCTAATACAGATACGCGATGCAGGAATGCGTGCCAGGGACCTGACCCGTCAATTGCTGTCTTTTGCGCGCAAGCAGATTATGTCCATGAAGATTCTGGAGATTAGCGACGTAGTCCGCTCATATGAACAAATGATAGGTCGAATGGTTGGCGAAGACATCCAGGTGAATTTGGAACTGGCGCCAACTCCGCTCCCGGCAAGGGCGGATGCATCCTTGTTGGGACAGGTGCTGATGAATTTAGCCGTCAACGCCAGGGACGCCATGCCGGACGGAGGCCGCCTGACTTTTGCAACCGGTTTGGTGGAACTGGATGAGGCTGGAGCCAATGCGGTTAGCCCGGAAATGATACCCGGCGAATATATCATGATCGCAGTCAGCGATACCGGGACCGGTATGGACGAAAAAGTTGCCCGGAATTGCTTTGAGCCGTTTTTCACCACCAAGGATGTGGATAAAGGAACCGGTCTCGGCCTTTCCACCGTCTATGGCGTTGTCAAACAAGATTCCGGGGATATTCAGGTCTCTAGCCAGCTAGGGGAGGGGACAACGTTTAAAGTTTATCTGCCCTTGAGCCATAAAGGAACAAGCCCTGAGAAACACGCTGAAATTATACATGGCGACCTTTCTGCCGCCAGTACTGTGCTGGTGGTTGAAGACGAGGCTTCCGTGCGCAAACTGGCATGCATGATTTTAAGGCGCAGAGGGTATACTGTCATTGAATCAAAGGACGTGGAAAACGCACTGGCTCTGGCCGCCTCGCATAAAGCCCCCATTAATCTGGTGCTTTCCGACGTGGTTATGCCTGGCATGAAAGGACCGGAGGTTTTCAGGCGGATTGCCGAGCATCACCCGGAGGCCAAATTGCTTCTAATGTCCGGATACTCCGAAAGCATGGTCAACTCGGAAGGCAAGGGAGAGGCAGTGGTTCCATTTATCCAAAAACCTTTTTCAGGACCGCAGTTGTTGCTGAAAGTGGCTGAAACGCTCAAGTCGTAAATATACCACAAAGGTGGTAACCCCCCTAATCAGTTCCAGGCTGCCGGTATGCCTGACTATTAACTGCATCACTCCAAGGGAGCGCCAAGGTTTATTTTATCAAGCAAGACTTTAAGATACGACTGCATCGTCTTTATATCATTGACTATTTATGGGTTACTGAAAAAATCATTAAATTGGCAGCGAGGCCATGGGCCTGGGCTGAGGTCTTGTCGCCAACCAGAAAAAACCCCTGCAAAGCACCCCAAAACGACGCCCCCAAATCAGGCGCAAAAAAATGACGGTCAGCCATTTTTGCAGATTCATCACCAAAAAGGTCATCATGATGGCCGTTTCGCTGGTGCAGGACAATTTGGTCATGACCCGTGTAATCCGCCACTTGGTTTGTAATGTCTGGACACATGGTCTGTAATATTTAGATTTTTGGGTTTTAGACGGTTTTAAAAGGGGTTTAATCGACGATTAAACCCCTTTTTTAGTCTTCAATAATTCCTGATTAACAACTCTTTACCCACCGTGTTTTGCTGTTTGGCCACCGAGTATTTTAGGGACACGGGCTCGATGGTAAAGGCTGAAAACACCTCCCGCATTTCGGGCGTGTCGTTGATGCTCAGGAGAAATCTGCCCTGGACGCCCGTCAGGATCGCCGCCATGGCCTCATAGTCCGGCAAGGCCATGTTGTGGTTGTAGTAGGGCGCCAGGTAATAGGGCGGGTCCATATAGAAAAAGGTCTGGGGCCGGTCGTAGCGTCTGACAAAATCCTGCCAGGGCAAATGCTCGATCTGGACCCGGGCTAAACGCAGATGGACCTCGGACAGTTCCTCCTCGAACCTAAGCAGATTGATCCGGGGCCTTTGCAAGGGGCCTCCCCCATAAGTCTTGGCCTTGACCCTTCCCCCAAAGCACAACCTCTGAAGGTAATAATACCGGGCGGCCCGTTGGATTTCTGTCAGGCCTCCGGTGTCTTGCTGCCTTTTGTAATCCTCGAACCATTCGCGGGAGGAAAGGAGCCATTTGAACTGTTTTACAAATTCCTCCAGGTGATACTGCAAGACCCTGTAAAAGGCCACCAGGCCGCTGTCCAGGTCGTTGATGGTTTCATACTTGCTGGGTTCCTTGCGAAACAGCACCCAGGCTGCCCCGGCGAAGACTTCGCAATAGGCCTGATGCTCGGGCATCATGTTGATGATGGTTTCTGATAATTTGCTCTTGCCGCCGATGTATGCCAATGGGCTGTTCATACGCCCCTCCGTGTGCTATACACCCTGTGCCCGCGCGGGCAAACGGGAGTAGCGCGAAAGCGTGATCCGATGTTGGTGCATCGGGTCGGTGGAGGGGTTGCCGCCCCTTCGCCTGCTCCTAATTTTCGAGAGGCCCCGCCTACTATATAATGTAGGCGGGGTTTTTTGTTTTACCAGCCCTTGAAGCCAGCCAGCCCCATAAAGCCCTGAAAGCTCAAACACCTTTCCCCTTCCCCGTTTGAGTCCGCACCCCGGATGTAATCCACCAGCCAATGACGGGCCGCGTCCGTCTGCTTGGATCCGCCCATAAACACTATGTCTATGGACGATTGCCCTACGAATGACGGCGTACCATCTGCCGGAGTCAGTGATGTAAAATCGCTCTCGTTTTCGCCTTTATAAGAGAGTGACACA
>JAEINP010000032.1 GCA_016342355.1 Desulfatibacillum sp. | reverse complement strand
ACTTTTTGTAGAAGGTCAGGGCAAGGGCTGAAAAAAAGAAGGGACAAACAATTCCGTAGCGAATCATCCAGAGCGCCCATTTATGTTCCGGCGCCCAATAAGCATCCATTATTCCGAATAAGGCATAAAAAAGAAAGGCCATAAGCCCGGCGACCCGGGCCTGGCGAAGGGTGTTCTTGTTGTTAAAGTTTCGGAAAGGCTGCTCCAGGTAGGCGTATTCGCCAATAAAGGAGAGGGTGAAGGGCGCAAGCTGCATGTCGGAAACCGCTGTCAGCCTGCTAATGCGCATGGTGCTTCCCTTCCCTGGAGATGTAAGTCCTTAAATAAATTTCATAAGCAAGAATACGCAAGAAAAAGCCTTGCTGTCAAACAATACTCAAAAACCCGTTGAAAATTTGTTCCCGAAAAATCCAGATATGCGTTGCTACAGATTGAAACCCCAAAAGTATAGGAAGTTCTTGAAGCGCCACATGTTGGATTGTTGCCGGTTCCAGGGCTTCAGGCTGGTGTAAAAGGGATTCGCTTTATCGGCCACAGGCGAATACGCCTTGTCCGTTCCTACAAATAGATCCAGGGCCATCCAGCTCATGAGGAGGGTCTCCCAGGTTTTAACCGAGCCCTTCACAAAACCCGTTTTCAGGCCGCTGTCATAAAAAAAGCTGACCGGCCCCAAGCCATCCGCATCAAGCGCTTCCAATGCCTGGGCGGGAATCAGGGGGGCTTCTTCCTTCGCCTGATTCCAATCGGCAAAAAAGGAATCCCCTACGACCCGGACATCCATGGCCCGGTGAATCTCCGGCCTTAACTCAATCAAAAGCCGTTGTCCCTTTTCGGGCGAAAAATCCAGTATGGGAGGATGCACCTCGCCATAAACGTTTTGAGGAGTCTCCTTCCAACCCGCAGGCAGGCAATCCCGGGGCAGGTTTGTCGTGGGAATAATGGACAAATAGCATCCGCAGGTGTGTACTGTGGTTACAAGCACCGGCTGCTTTTGGCTGTTGAGGGTGACGACCACCAGTAACCCTGCATTTTTTCCGGCAGTCAGGGTAAAGGGAATCAGGGAAAAGGGAATTTTAGAGAAATGGACCCTGTAAACCAGATTGGTATAGTCGTCTTTTTCCGTGGAAAAACTGGTTTTCAATATGAAAAAAGAGGGCTTTTGGAAATCCACATAGACCGCTGCCTTGCCGTTTTCCTTTACATACGCCTTGGGCGTGCCGATGCGATTATGGTCCTTGTCTGCGCCATGGGCCAGAAAAACAGGCGCAAGGCGTCCCATGTCTCCTTCCACACTGGACGATGCATGATAGAGAGTGGACGGGATGCCTTCCTTTAACGGCGCATGGTGTGAACACGCCTGGGCAAGCAGACAAACAAGCAGGCACAGGGCGACACCCATACCCCTCAACAGGTGGTTTGCGGCCAGCCCGGGAGAAGTGCGCCGTATTCCAAATTTTCGGGCGAAATCCATGCTCACATCCCCGCCCGGACTTTGTTGATAGTCCGTTTCATAATTAAGTCCACCATCCAGGGGCAAAAGCGTTTGGCAAGCCAGGAGACCTTGCCGTCCGTACCCGGGATGATGAGAAATTTTTTCTTTTTGATGCCCGCAATAAGGGCCTGAGCCACTTTTTCGGGCGGAAGCAGACACGCGCTTTCTGAAATAGCGATGGTCTCGGGAGGCTTGGTCAGGTTTTCCTCGGCCAGTCCGGGCGTGTCCGTATCTGCGGGGCACAGGACCGAAACCCCAATGCCCAGGCCGTCCAATTCGCTCCGTAAAGCCTCGGAAAAGCCGATTAAACCAAATTTTGAAGCGCAATAATCGGTGTATCCGAAAACACCGATAAGCCCTGCCATGGAGGACACATTGACAATATGCCCGCCGTTCTTCCCCATATAGGGCGCCAGGGCGGCGATTGTGTTACGGGCTCCGTACAGGTTGATTTTCATGGTTTCGTCAAATTGTTCATACGAAATATCCACGAATACCTTGGGTCTGGCACGTCCCGCGCAATTGATCAATATATCCGGGACTCCAAATTCCACCATGGCCCGGGCCATGACTGTCCGGACCTGGCTGTTGTCAGCCACATCCAGGGCAAAACAAGCCACATCCCCCTTGGCTTTGGCAATCTCCCGAATATGCGCTGCCGCTGCTTCCAACCTCTCCTTGTTGCGGGCGAAAAGGCAGACATGAGCTCCTTCCCGGGCCAGTGCTTCCGCCGTGCATAACCCTATGCCGCTGGACCCGCCGGTAATGAAAACTCTTTTGCTTTCCAATCCGTGCATTCTCCGCCTCCCCGCTGTAAATCATCCCAATTCAAGGGATGTGACCCCGAATATCCCGGAAAGGGACATGTCAGGGGCTTCCTTGGTGTACATGCGTACGGTCTCAAAGGATTTCACCATGCGATGCTTTTTGGCCATATTTACCGCCTCGCGATTGGATTCCGGCACATCCAGGAAAACCGGGCCATTGGGTGTGTGGGAAATCAATGCGCGAAACAAATCCTCGGCCATATTTCCATCCCGGGCAAACAAGGGGCCGATCTTAAACCCTGAGGAACAGGAGCGGATAACCCCGTATCCTCCCAGGCTTCCGTTTTCCCTCACTCCGTATGCAAAGCAATTGGGCATGGCCAGCCAGCCTTTTAAAAATGCCTCCCGGGGTACGGGGAAAAATCGGGAATCATACTCCAGGATATCGTCAAAGGAAAAACTTTCCAAGGGCTCCACGGAGTCGGGCCGGAATCCGCCACCCACGCCTTCAAACCGGATGTTATGATAAACCGTTTTGAACCCTGATTTTTCGTAGGTTTTTTCTTCGGCGAGCACTCCGTCCAGGCCGATGTTTCTGTCCCCCAGGTATTCCATGGCCGCCTTCCACACGGCCAAGCCAAAGCCTTGCCCCCGATATTCCGGTTTGACAATATAAAACCCGATGAAACCAAACCCCTCCCCGTAAGACACGGCGGATATGCTGGATACAAGCTGACCGTCCAGGACCCCCGCGAAATAGCCTTGGGGGTCTGTCCTATAAAAGCATTCCGCATCATGCACCCCAGGATTCCAGCCTTCTTTTTTCGCCCATAAAACCGCCGTGTCCAACTCTTCCCTGGTCATTCGCCGGACTTCAAAAGAATGGGGAGGTGTTGTCATCGCATTTCCTTTCGCATGCTAAAATCATTTTTGCTTCAAGGCATCCAGGTCCAGGGTTTTAAGCCAGACCATGGTTTTTTTGAATCCCTTATTATAGCTGATTTTCGGCTTCCAGCCCAACTCTTGATTTGCCTTTTCAATGGAAAAGCGAAAACGGGAGCCCAGGTTCTTGACGGTGTATGTGGTCAGTAAGGGCCTGTTTGGTTTTTTAAGGGCTTTCCACACCCATTCCATGACCACCGCCACGCCATAGGCCACGGCGTACGGAATATGGCGGGTGGGAGGCGGCGCACCCAAAGCCAGGGCAATGCCCGCGCAAAATTCCTGGAGCGTTGTGGACTCTCCGTCATGGACAAGATATCCGTTGCCGACGGCCCGTACATCCTCCGAAATCAGCATGAGCAGGTCCGTCAGATTTTCTATATAGGTGGGCCATACCAGGGCGTCTTTTCGCCAGAATATCATTTCCTTTTTCAAAATGGCGTCGGCCAGATGGGGGACAAAGGTCTTGTCCCCCTCACCGTACACCCAGCAGGGATAAACCATGGTTGCCGGCAGGCCGTGCTCCCGATGGTATTTCCACACAATCTCCTCGGCCTGGATTTTATAATCGGCATAGGGCTCGTTCCAGGGACTCAGGGGCATGCTTTCAATCATGACGACGCTTTCGTCCGTGCCGAAAACGTCGTTTGTGGAAAGGTCCACAAGACGGGATACCCCGGCTGCCACCGCTGCCTTGCAAACGTTTTCCGTTCCCTTAAGTATGACCTTTTCAAACAGGCTTTGGGGCGCCCAATCCGTCACCACCGCCGCGCAATGGAAAATGATGTCCATGCCTTGGGCCGCCTCCATGACGGATTCCAGGTCGGTGATGTCACCGGCAAAGGCCTCCACATCCAGCTTTTCCAATACATTTTTCTCAGGATCGTTGGGCAAATGAAAAGCCCGTACATGATGCCCCCTGGCAAGGTTGGCCTGAACCAGAGCGCCTCCAATAAACCCTGAAGCGCCTGTGATGAGAACCTTTTTCATACCCTCTCCTGGCTGATGCAGTTTTACTGCCGAAAACAATCAGGCCTCGGGCTGTTTGCCCCCCTTTGCCTCTTCCTCCATCTTGCGGACTTCCCGCCTCATCAGCTTGCCAATGGCGCTCTTGGGCAGTTCATCCACAAAGCGGATGGATTTGGGCACCTTGTAGGCCGCCAGCTTTTCCTTACAGTAGGCAATAATCTGTTTTTCAGTCATTTCCACGCCCGGACTGCACACCACCCAGGCTTTGACGGTTTCTCCCCTGTACTCGTCGGGAATGCCGATGGTGCATGCTTCGGCGATGCCCGGGCACAGGAGCAGTATTTCATCGACTTCCTGGGGATAGATGTTGTATCCGCTGGCGATGATCATGTCCTTTTTCCGGTCCACGATGGAAAGATACCCTTCCTCGTCCATGATTCCCACGTCCCCCAGGTGAAACCAGCCGTCCTTGATCACCTTGGCGGTTTCCTCGGGCTTATTGTAGTAACCTTTCATAATCTGGGGACCCTTGATGCAGATTTCTCCGGGTTCGCCGGGGGGCATTTCCGTTTCTCCTGTTTCCATGTCCACGATTTTTATGTCCGTGTTGGGCAGGGGTACTCCCACAGTGCCCCGTTTGACCTTGCCTTTCCAGGGAGTGCAGGTGCCGAACGCCGTGTTTTCCGTAGCGCCGTAAACGTCGTTGATGATGGCGCCGTGGAGGTTTTTCAAATCCGTCAGGGTTGCCTCTGAAAGGGGCGCGGCGCCCCCGAAATATCCTTTGATGCCCGAAAGATCCATTTCCCTGAATTCCTTGTTCGCCAATAAGCCCATAAAAATGGTGGGCACCCCGGGAAGGAAGGTGGGGCTGAACTTCTTGATCATGTCGATGATCACTCCAGGCTCCGGCCTGGGAATCAGGATGGATGTCCATGCATTGTATATGATGAAATTCTGGCTGACGGAATATCCGGCGGAGTGAAATATGGGATAGATGCCCAGAAGCCTTTCGTTGTCGCCCCGGGACATTTCAGGAAACCAGGCGGAAAACATCTGGGTCACGGCAGACAGGTTGCCATGGGTGATGACAGCTCCCTTGCTTACACCCGTGGTGCCGCCCGTATACAGCAGGGCTGCGTCATCATCCCATTGGGACTGATTGGGAACCGGGGTGTCCGGGTATTTTTTCAATAAATCCATGAACTGGTAAAGCCCGGGACCGGGGGTGATCTTGCGGAACATGTCCTTTTTTACGTACGGGAAGATCTGCTTGACCGGGAAAGGAAGAAAATCATTTATATGGCAGGTGACGATGCTTTCCACCTTGGTCTGGCTTTTGATCTTTTCCAATCTTGGCAGCAGGAGGTCCAGGGTAACCACCACCTTTGCGTCCGAGTCGTTTAGCTGGTGGGCCAGTTCCCGCTCCGTATACAGGGGATTGTTCATGGCCGTCACCCCGCCTATACGCTGGGTGGCCAAATTGGCGATAATCACCTGGGGAATGTTGGGAAGTATCATCCCCACCTTGACCCCCTTTTGAACTCCCAGGTCCTTTAGCGCCTTTGCGAAGCGGTTCACCATGGAATTCAATTGTCCGAAGGTGATTTTCTTGCCCATGTAAATAAAACCCGTCTTGTCCGGATAGTCCCGGGCAGTCCTGTCCAGTACCTCGGGCATTGTGATTTTTTCCAGTTCAACCTGGCCGGGAGTTCCCTTGGGATACCATTTATGCCAAACCCTCTCAAAGCTCATGTGGCGCCTCCATTTCCTGATTCAGTGAAAAAACTCGTGCCTGGGCCGCAAGGACAGGCCCTTGTGAACGAAAATCCTGCAAAAGGCTCAAGCCTCGCAGATATAAATCAACAGGGTTATAGGGGAATAGTCCCCGTAAAGGTTTTAAAACATAATGCTAAAGAATGGCTCAACCGTCCCGTCATGGTCCCCGGAGGCAGACCAATGGAGGCGTGAAACTATTTGGAAATCAAGGATTTTCCAGCACTTTAACTTCATATTCAGGCTTGAGTTCGGCAGCCAGCGTGTTCAAGGCTTCGATAAAGCGCTTTTTGTGCAGGGTGGCGATCAGCTTGTCCTTGATTGATTCAAAAGGGGTGATGCTTTCAGGCCTGATGTCCAAAGCCGTTACAATGTGAAAGCCGATATTTGTTTCCGTTACAGGCCCGATTGTTCCGGGTACGAGATCCAGGATCATGGACTCCAAGGGGGCCAGTTCCGTGTTTTCCAAGCCCCCCCGGGAAATATATCCCAGGTCTCCACCCTGGTTTTTTTCAGGGCCGTCGGAGGTTTCCCGGGCAACCGTGGAAAAAGGTTCCCCACTTGTAAGGCGTGCAATGATTTCCCGGGCCCGTGAAAGGGCCTTTTCCCGCGTGACATCCTGGTCAGGCGAAAACTTTACCAGAACATGCCTCACGCGCACCGCCCGGGGCAGATTGAATTTCCGGGGATTTTTCTTATAAAAATCCATGGCCTCATCCTCATTTATTATGAGATCCTGGCCAAAGCGCTCGTGCAAACAGGCGCCAACAATCACCACCTTTCGGGCCAGGGACTCAAAACCCTGTTCCGTCACGCCCATGGCTGCCATGGCTTCCTCATAGGCGGACAATGTGGGATAGCTGGCCATGTAATCCCAGAGAAGCTTCTGAACGCCTCGTTCATCCGCAACAAGCCCTCGTTTTTGCGCGTCTTGACATACGATTTCAGCATCAATGGCGTTTCTCAAAATTTCGTCTTGCAGGATTTGGGAATGGGACTGTATGACGCCGTTTTGATTGCCGAACATGAGGCCTTCGGTCAGATCGATCTGCCACTGGAGGATGTCAACCCCATTTACCCTGGCAAGGATCTTGTCGGCCTGGGCCAAACTCGGGCAGGGAATGAACAGGAGGGCAATAATTACCACAATCGCGGCGATTAACCCGTATCTTATGACCCCCCCAGGCATTTGTGCGTGTTCCTCCATAAGAATGGTATGTCACTGTCAAAGGACGCCTGCATGTATCATTTTTTTGCGATATTCGCAAGATGTGATTATGACCCGCGCTCATTAAAAGCGTCGGTTCACAAAAACATGAAGTAAAAGTGCATAAAAAGGAAAAAGGCGGAACGCACTATGGGAGGGCGCTATTTTCCTTTAAACGAAACAGTGTTCCCATGCTGATTTACGGCCTGAATGTGGACTGCCCGAGCATGCTCTTTTGCTATGTTTTATTTCCAATTCCAGGAGGGCGAAATAATACCAAGTTGCGTTCACAAAAGTAGATTTGAATTGGGGGGACACGACTCTTGAATTGGGGGGACACGACTCTTATCTCTTGAAGCAATGATAATAGCTAATAAATTGAAATTGTTGAGATAAAGATCGTGTCCCCCTAATTCCACTGGCCGGGAAGAAAAATGAATGCAAAAAAAACTGCCGGGACAGGAAATCCTATTCCCCGTCCCGGCAAGATATGTTTGAACTATGGGAAAATATCAGGCGGCCTGGCCGGGATTGGGAGTCCAGGTCCAGCAGGCATTTTCATTTTCAGCGACTATTCTTATGTGGCCGTTTTTAAAGAAGGGCGCCATAATGGATTCCACCAATTCATGGTCCCGCCCTGTGTGCTTTGCAATGGCATCCACAAGAAAAGCCAGGGCCTTGTCCGGAGCATCCGCCATGTCTTCAGGTATGGCCCCGCACTCTTCCACAAGATCCTCTTCCAGAACCTGGAAGGTGCCAGCCACCTTGCGGGTGCCGGCTACGCGCAGGTCTTCCAGAGGCGTATTGGTTCCTTTTCCAAAACCGTCTTCCAGGCGTTTCCATTCCGCCGCGCATTCCGCGTCGTAACGGGCCACAAAATCAATGGCGTCCTGGGGGGACACCTGGGAGGTGCGCACCACCGGACGATTGGCGTCGTACAGGGTCCAGTCAGTGGTAAGGACCTCAAGGTCGTACTCCTCGATGTTCTCCATGACTGTGGTGCCTGGAAAAGGCGCCAGGAAGTGATAGCCGTAAATGGCGCCCAGGCTTTTTGCGAAGCGGTCCGAGTCGGCCATAGTCTCGTGGGTTTCCCCGGGGAGGCCCACCATAAAGGACGCATGGGGCAGGATGTCCACCTCCTTGCACATGGCCACGGCCTTTTTGGCCTGAGCCAGGGTAATGCCCTTTTTGACTCTTTTGAGCATTTCCTGGTTGCCGGACTCAATGCCAAAGCTCACGCAATCGCACCCGGTTTCCCGCATGAGGGCGAAGGTTTCCTTGTCCGCGGTATTTACCCGGGAAAAGGCGCTCCATCCAAATACCAGACCCCGTTTTTTGATTTCGTTGCAAACTTCACGAACCCGTTTTTTGTTGGATGTGAACAGGTCGTCCGCCACGTTGATGCGGTTGAACCCCATATCCAGCAAGGCCTCGATTTCATCCACCACGCTTTGGGTGCTGCGGTACCGGACTTTGGGGCCCACCATGCGTCTGCCCAGGCAGAAAATGCATTGGTTGGGGCAGCCCCTGCTGGTGATGATGGAAACGGGAAAGCCCAGGGCCTTGTACCTGGAAAGGGGCAACAAATGCCGGGCGGGCATGGGCAGGGCGTCCAGGTCCTGGATGAATTCCCTGTGCCCGGTTTGTAGGATTTCACCGTTATGGCGCAACACCAGGCCGGGAACATTTTCCAGGGTTTGGCCTTTTGCCAGGAGAGGGGTGATTTCCGCAATGGTCTGTTCGCCCTCGCCCACCACAATGCAATCCACTGCCGGGCATTGTTCCAGGGTTTCTCTGGCATAAAAAGACACATGGGGACCGCCCATGATGGTGACCACAGAAGGATCGATTTCCTTCACATCGGTCATGATTGCCATGGCCTGGGGAAAGCTCATGGTCACAGAGGTGGAACCCACCACGTTTGGAGAGAAATCCTCCATGGCTTTTTTGAGTTTTTTCTTGGAATATCCAGACACCACATAATCGAAAATTCTAACCTCGGCCCCTGCCTGTTCAAAGGCGGCGGCCACATAGCACACTCCCAAGGGGGGAGCTGGGGCCTCTTCCAGGGGGTACGGCGGGGCAATAATTGCTACACGCATATAGGTCTCCATAATCCCTCGGGAAAAAATGCAGGAAGAGGGAATAAAATGGTCCAAAAAAATCGGCGTCAGGCCATGAAGCCATTGGGCCTGTCTCCCTAAAACAAACCATCGGTTCAAAATGGGATGGTCAGCGAGGCGCCCGGGCCTGAACCGCCCGACAAGGCGCCTACCGAAACACGGACCTTATACTGTTCCAGGCTTTTGGTAAAGGCAGCTTGTTCTCTTTTATTATATTTATGGGCGCTGGATACAGCGCTGTAAATGTTTCCGGCATAAAAACCGAAACCCACCAATCCAATGACAGAGCCCAGGGCTTCCTGGTCATTGTCAAAACTTTCGTAGGCCGCCAGAATCAGGCCAGCGTTGAGCAAAAAGGCGATGGCCGCATCCTGGTAGCGCTTTGTATATACATGCCCAAGGCCCGGCACAATGGCTAAAACGCCTGCCGCAACCGGTTCTTTATGTTTCAGGCCGCCCGCTTTTTCCACCCCGGAAAGCAGGGAGGGAATCCGGTATTTTTCCCAGGCAGCCTGGCTCATGCCGGAAAACGTATCGGAAGCCATGGAGAACTGACCCTCCCTGACGTACACCCACCCGGCATCATAGCGCGCCCTGTCCGCCACATCAGAGGAGTCCGTTCCCTGGATCACCCGGCTCAGGCAGTCCCGGGCTTCTTCAAAATCCTGAATTTTTACATGGCACTGGCATATAAGCAAAGAGGCTTCTTTGGCCAAAGGGCTTTGGGGATAATCATGCTTGACCGTTTCAAAGGCTTTTTGGGCTTCGGGGTAGTCTTCTCCCAGGTAATAGGACTGGCCGATCCGGAAGGCAGCCGATGCAGCCCGTTCGTCCCCGGGGAAAAAATGCAGGAATCTCCGGTATTCGGAGATAGCGCGGTAATACTCTCCTTCGGCAAAATTTTTTTCGGCGAAGGCCAGTTGGTTGTCCGCGTCAATGGTCAAAACCTCGCCGGAAAAGCCCGGGCAAGGAAAGCCAGTCAACAAAAACAAGAAAACCAGGAATCCAACCAGAATCCTTGGGAAACCCTGTGCGGCATGATTCATCACTGTTGGGTCACCCGGAAGACCTCTTCGATGGAAGTGATCCCGTGGAGGACCTTGTCGACTCCGTCCTGACGCAGGGTAATCATGCCGTTTTCCACGGCCTTGGCCTTGATCACGTTGGCGTCGGAGGTGGACAGGAGCAGGGACTTGATGTCCTTGTCCATAATCATGATTTCAAAGATTCCTTTCCGGCCATGATAACCGGTCTGGAGGCATTCGCTGCAACCCATGGGTTTGTAAATCTGTCCCTGAGCCAAATCCTCGGCGGTCATTTTCAAAAACGCCATGGAGGCTTCGTCCGGGGTGTGGGGCTCCTTGCAATGGGGGCAAAGGACGCGCACCAGACGCTGGGCCATGACAGCCAGGACTGACGAGGAAATCAGGAAAGGCTCCACATTCATGTCGATGAGCCGCGTGATGGCGCTTGCCGAGTCATTGGTATGGAGGGTGGAAAAAACAAGATGCCCGGTAAGGGAGGACTGGACCGCAATCTCCGCGGTTTCCATATCCCGGATTTCACCAACAAGGATCACGTCCGGGTCCTGGCGTACGATGGACCGGAGGCCCCTGGCGAATGTAAGGTCTATCTTGGGATTCACCTGGATCTGGCCGATGCCTTGAATCTGGTATTCCACCGGGTCCTCAATGGTGATGATGTTGATGTCTTCGGTATTGATGGTGGACAGCACCGCGTACAGGCTGGTTGTTTTTCCGCTACCCGTGGGGCCGGTGACCAAAATAATGCCGTGAGGCTGATGGATCAGGCCATGGATGGTTGTTAGCTGAGCCTGGGAAAAACCGATGTCCGCAAGTTTGAGTATGGTGGACGATTTGTCCAGAAGGCGCAGGACCAACCTTTCTCCAAATGTGGTGGGTATGGTGGAAACCCGGATGTCCACGTTGCGGTCGCCAATGCGGATTTCTATCCTGCCGTCCTGGGGCAGGCGTTTTTCCGCGATGTTCAGCTTGGCCATAACCTTGATACGGGAAACCAGGGCCGACTGGATGCGTTTGGGCGGTTTGATAAGGTCGTATAATACGCCATCCACCCGGTACCGGACTTTGAGAACAGCCTGGTAGGGCTCGATATGGATATCGCTGGCCCTTGCCTTGACCGCCTGGGAAAGAATATGGTTCACCAGTTTGATGATGGGGGCGTCGCTGGTTTCTTCCAGAAGGTCCGCGGTTTTTTCGATTTCCGAAATAATGGAGTCGGTGCTTTCCTCCATGTCCGCCACCAGTTGTTCGGCGCTGTCCCTGGCCATGTCATAGGCCATGTTGATGGCTGACATAATGGGCGCAGAGGGCGCCAGCACGGTCCGCACCGGGCCTGCATTCATAATGGCGGCAAGGTCGTCCACTGCGTCAAAATCCGAAGGATTGCTTACGGCCACAACCACATCCCACTTCCGTTCCCGGGCCGGGTCCTGGCCGTCTTCCGGGTCGCCCAGCAACAGGGGAACCATCTTGTGTTTTTTAAGAAACTGGATGGGCACGTTTTGGGTATAGTCGGCTGGTCCGGTATCCAGGGGCAGTTCCTTCCATACATCCAGGCCGTAATACTGGCCCACGGCCTGAAGGTAGGCAGATTCGGCCAGCAGGTTTTTTTGGACCAGGACATCTCCCAGGAGCGCGCCTTTTTCTGCGGAAACCCGCCGGGCCTCCTCCAGGGCTTCGGGCATCAGCCCGTGGTCCCTGACCAGTATTTCATCCAATGACTGGGGCATTATTCGGGCCTCTCTTCCAAAGCCGGTTCCGGGGTGTTTTCTTCTCCCTGATTGGCATTGGGAAGGTAGTCTTCAATACGGATAACCTGTTCGGGTTTTCTGCCATACAATTCTATAACGCTTTTTTCCACGTTCTTGATGGCCTCAATCTTTTTATCGGATATGGCGTTGGCCTCTGCGGGCGTCTGGATAATCCTGGGCGTGAGGAACACGTAGAGGTTTGTTTTTTCACGGCGTTCGGTTGTGCTCTTAAACAACCACCCCAACCCGGGAATATCGCCCAGACAAGGAACCCGATACGTGCCGCCTTCGGTGCTTTCGTCAATGAGGCCGCCAATGACGATGGTGTTGCCGTCTTTGACAATGACCGTGGTGTCGGCCTTGCGTTTGTAGGTGGTGGGTTGGGTGGTGGTTCCGGCGGATTCGATGAGCCGGGTCACTTCCTGGAAAACATCCAGGCGCACAAGGCGTTCCTGGCTGATCTGGGGGGTGATCTTGAGGGTGACGCCCACGTCCCTGTATTCGTAACTGGTGTAGTCCACGCTGGAACTGGAGGTATCTTGCCGGGTGACGTAAGGCACGTTCTTGCCCACGTAGATTTCCGACTCTTCGTTGTTGGTGGCCAGAATATGGGGGGCGGACAAAATATGCACGTCCGAATCGTTTTTATAGGCCTGCAACACAGCGCCGATGGTGGGAAAAATTACCCCCCCGATCTTGATGTTTTCGCCAATGACCCCCGCAGAAAAAGCAGCCGGGAAACCAGCGGCGCCGGCCAGGAGTTCCGCATTGGAGGGAAAAAGACTATAGGCGCCTTCGCTGCCTGCGCCGCCAGACCCCATAAAGCCCACGGCCTCGTCACCATTGACTTCAAAATTATCACCCAGCCGCCATTCCACGCCCAGGTCAAAGGCTTTGTCTGTGGAAACTTCCATAATCAGGGCTTCGATGTAGACCATGGACCGGGGGATATCCAGCTTTTCGATGACATCCCTGAGTACGGCGAAATCCTCCTTGTTGGCCACAATGATGATGCTGTTGGTGGCCTTATCCGCGGAGATCTGGACATCCTTGGAAACCACGGGCGCTTCGGCCTTGTTCTGGGTGTCTGTTTGCTTGCCCGGAAGAGCCTGGAGAACCTTGACAACCTCCTCGGCCGTGGCGTTCTGGAGGTAAACCACCTGAATTTTCCCCTCGCCGGTAGGCTGTTCCTTATCCAGCAGATCCACAAAGGCCATGATGGCCTCGGTATCATCCTTGGAAGCCAGGATAATCAGGCTGTTGGTGCGTTCATCCGCCACAATCTTTACCACGTCACCGCTGGAGGCTATGGTGGAGGTATTACCGGATTTGGTCCTGACCTTTGGCCGTGATGCGGTTTCTCCCTTGCTTTCAAACAAGGTGCTTGCCAGCTTGGCCATTTCAGAGGCCCCTGCATGTTGGAGAGGGATCACCGTTAATTCTTCGCCCACGCCGTGAATGTCAATGGCCCTGAGTATGGTGACCAGCCGTTGGATATTGGATTCCACGTCTGTAACTATCAGAGTATTGGTGGGACTGTATGCGGCCATGAGGCTGCCCTTGGAAATCATGGGCTGGAACAGTTTAACCACGTCCTCCACCTTGGCATAATCCATGGAAATCAACTGGGTGACCACCTTGTCCGATTCGGACAGTTTGTGATCATAAAGCCGGGTTTCAGGGTTTTTGGTTTTTGCCTCAGGGCCGGGGACGACCTTGGTGACGGTACCTACCTGGACCGTCGCGTAACCGTAGACTTCCAGCACGGACAAAAACACCTGGTAGGCTTCTTCGGGAGTCACCTTTTTGGGCGACATGATAGTGATCTTGCCCCGGACCTTGCTGTCCAACACAAAATTTTTCCCTGTTATTTCGCTAATATATTTTACAAACTCAGCGATTTCAGTGTCCGTAAAATCAATCTGGATCAGGTTATCGCCTTCCTGTCCCGGCGCGGATTCCGCCGGGGTCTGGGTGCCATCTCCTCCATTGGAGGATTCCGATCCCGTCACCCGGGCTGCCTGGATGTTTGTTGCCGTAAATGCCACAACTACAAAGAGCATCAGCAAAACGCGCAGGGATTTCGCCATGTGAGTCATCATTTGCCTCATATGCGTCGCCTTAATCATTCATTACCTCTTTAAACTCATCCAAGTCCCGCAGGGAGGCCAGGTCTTCGTCTTCCCGGACCCATTCCAGGACAGCCTTGTCCATACCTGCCGCCATTTTCAAAAACGAAAGGGCTTCTTCCATATTTCCCTGGCGGGCATGCAGGCACGCCAGGTTGTAGCAAGGGTCCACATATTCCGGGTCTGCATTCATGGCCTGGGTAAAGCCTTCGCGGGCAGCATCCATATCGCCACTTTCCATATCTATAACCGCCCTGTTGTTCAGGCTGGGCGCATATTCCGGATCTTCTGAGAGACTTCTTGAATAATAGGCCCGAGCTTCATCCGGCCTGCCAAGCATTTGGCTGTCCAGGCCCCGGGAGTACCAACGGGAGGCGATGACGGCCGGGGGCTCAACCGTTTCCACGGGTTCCGGAGAGGGCCTTGAGTCCTCCTGTTCCTCTAACTCGTCCTCGCTAATACCCGGCATGCGTCCCATGCCGGGCAAACCCCTGAATTTTGCACGATCCTTGGCCATGGTCCAGGCGTTTTCCCGCCGGTGTCCCGACCTGAAAGATTCCGGTCTTCCTTCCGGGCGACGGGACCGGGGAGCAACACTCTGCTCGCCATTCATCTGGGAAGCCACCAGGGCCCTGGCCATGGAATCCTTGTTCCCGGCTGCCCGCGGTTTTTCCTTTTTCTCTGCCCCGGCGGCCAGCTTTCCTTGGGCGGGTATAACCCTTGAATTAGCTGGTTGGCTGTTCAGGTCCAAAATTTTGGGCAAGGTGATGGTTTCCGGTTCTTCCGGTTCCTCAGGTTGAGGGACTGGAACGATTGCCTTTTCGGTTGCAGGAATTCCGGCCAATTTCTCCCCGGCGTCCTCTCCCTGAGATCGGCCGGCCAATAGGAAGCCCGAATAGCCCAGCAGGAAAACCAATACGATCCCCATCAGGGTCCACAGGACGCGCTTTCCCCTTCCGGTCCGGGAAGGGTCAGTTGTGTTTCCTGATCCGGGGAACGGTCCTTTGTGGGCGTCTTTTTCCTGCTGAGCCCTTGTGAGTGCGCTGTGTATTGTGCTCATTTAGTCTGATAATTCCGGTAATCGTCTAGCAAGCTGATACATCAGGCCAATGGTGGATGGGCCTGCCACCCCGTCGGCCCGAATGCCAAAATCCGTTTGAAAACCCTTGATAGCCCGAGCGGTTTGGGGGCCGAAAACCCCGTCCTGCACCAAGGCGTATCTACCTTCCGCAAGCACTTCCTGAATCCAGTTGACCAGGGCGCCTTTCATGCCCGTGTTGATCCGGTTGATCCACAATTTCTCGGGAATCAACCACACAAGTCCGCCGGAATACCGTTCCTCAAAATCCTGTTTCGAAACCTCCACCAGGTTTCCCGCAGAATCGGAAACCAAAAAACCGCCGGGAAAGGAGCCGACCACCACGGCATGCCCGCCCTGGGCGTCATCCAGGCCTTTAAGGCTTGCCCGAAATGGTCTTTGAAAAAAACCGACAATATCCCCGCGAGCCCGGAAGGAAACAATGCCTGCCTGTTCCTCGCCGTAAGCAGCCTGCAATTCAGGGTCGGATTCGTACAGGATAAACAAGCGGGCCAAGCTGGTTTCGGCGTCCAGCGCCCAGGCGCCCACTGCCAGAACAGGCGGGGCCTCGGGCTTTTGAATGGCCGAAGGTTGTCCGTTGCCAGTCCGGGGCTGTGTTTCCATTTCCCGGGAAGGCGGGTTGGGTTCCTGTTGTTCAGGGCGGAATTTTTCCGGCGTTTTTACGTCTTGCATTTCGGGTTTGGAGACCTCAACCGCAGGAGCAGGCTGGGGCTCAGGAATGCTTTCCACCACTGACGCAGCCAAGGGCTTGGGCGCCACAACCGGCGCGGGCAGAGGAATTTGGGGTGCGTCCACAACCGGCGCCTTTGGCGCGTCCACGGCAAGGTTTGTTTGAAGGGGCATGGCAGTCCGGGCCTGGGCCGCCTGCATGCCTGGCGCACCTTTTTGACCTTGCCAGAATCCGTAAGCCACGCCCAAAACCGCCGCAGCAGCCAGGACCGCCGCCAGAGAGATGTAGACCAGGGAAGGCCGTCCTTCCCGGGCAAGGGCCGGAGTGTGGCCTGTCACCTCCTTGGCAGCCTGGATAATGAGATTTTTATCAATTTGTTTCAGACTGCGGGAATAGGCAGCCAACAGGGACCTGTCGCAAATGGCGTTGATGCGCCGGGGAATACCCTGGCTCAAGGTATACAGAGCCTTGAAAGCGCCAGCGGTAAAGGGCATGCGCCCTTTGCAGCCAGCCACCATCATACGGTGCTGGACATAGGATTTCACGTCCTCGGCGTCCAGGGCGTCCAGGCTGTAACGCACCACAATGCGTTCGTTAAGCTGGCGCATTTCGTTCAAACCCAGCAGGTGGACCAACTCTTCCTGCCCCACCAACACAATTTGCAGGAGCTTTTCCTTATCGGTTTCCAGGTTGGAAAGAATGCGCACCTGCTCCAAGACATCCCGGGAAAGGTTTTGGGCCTCGTCCAAGAGCAGGACCACGTTTCGGCCTCCGGTAAAGCTATCCAGCAAAAAGGCGTTGATGGCGTCCAGGTATCCCTTTTTTCCCGGGGATTCCGGCGCCTTGACGCCGAATTCATCGCAGATGGTGGGCAGGAGATCATCGGCAGTCAGAAAAGGATTGAAAATAAGCGCGGTTTTTACGTTCTGGTCCAGGTCCGCCAGCAAGGAACGCAGCAGGGTGGTCTTGCCCGTACCCACGCCGCCGGTGATCATCACAAACCCCTTGCGTTGGGTGATGCCGTACACAAGGTGGTCCATGGCCTCCTGATGCCCCCGGCTCAGGTAAAGATACCGGGGATCGGGCGTGGTATGGAACGGGTTTTCCTTAAGGCCGAAATGTTCGTAGTACATGGACCAAACCGCCAGATTTATTCAAAGCTGTAATTCAAACTTGTGGGAGTCCCGCCCCGTTTGATCTGGAGGGAAACCGCTTCCGCGCTTTTCAGGCTGTTATACAGGGACAGAATATCTTCCGTGTCCTTGATTTCTTCGTCATTGATACCCTGAATCACATCTCCGTCCTGCAAGCCCATTTCCTTGAATATGGAATTGGGTTTAATGCGCCGGAGCATAAGCCCGGCAGGCTTGCCGTCTTCAAAGACAGGGCGGACATTGATCTCTGTCATGAGCTTGTTGATATTCTGCAAGGCATCGTTCACTTGCTCCCGTCCGACCTTGAAATCGTTGCCGGACGCCTGCCTGGCCAAATTCTCTGGCGCCGTGTCCCTGCCGCGGGGCTTTTTTTCCTTGTCGTCCATGACCAGGAGTTCGTCCCTGCCATTGACCTTCAAAACCACCTTGCCCCGCATGATCTGCCTCAGTTCCGCTCCCAGCACGTCATCGCCCAGGCGATACAGTCCGGAGGACCTTGCCTTGGTATCTTCGATAAAGGCGCAGGCATATTTCTCGGGTCCTGTAATGGTGCCCAAGAGGTTGAGTTTGAGAGAGGTAAGATCGATCTGCTCCACGGGCTTGGGATCGGGCTTTGCAATAGCCTCTCTGGGCTTGACCGTATGAAACAGGTCCCTCTCCACCACGGATCTTTTGTACTCGCTATATGGTGCAACCTGTTGGGGCGCTTGGTTGGACGGGGGCCGAACCGCTGCCATAACCACGGGGACGCTTCCCATCTTGGACTCTCCCACTTTATAGAAGGTGTCAACCCCAAGATAAGCTACGAGCGTAATGACGATCAAATTCAAGGCTATTGGCAAATATTTATTCATGTCCTTATCCCGTGCAGGTTAGGCCCTGCCCTGCTTACCAGTCACTTGGGAACAAACCGAATGTCGTCCAGGGCGCCGGAAACCGTAAATGGAATGGAATCCCCGGCCTTTTTATTCCCCAAAAAACGATTGGCCAGCGTGCCTATGCCAGATTCAAAAAAGCTCCTGCTGGGTTCCATGCTTCCCTGAATATTCACCCGGCTTTGGGAGGCGGATTTACCCATCCTGATGCTACCGGAAAAACGGCTCCTTACCAGTTCCCCCTTGATGAGGCATTCCTTGATATCGATTTTCCCGTTTTTGACGGAAAGCATCATGTGCATTTCGTCAAACGGGATTGTCATACCAGCCACAATTCCCGACCAAAGCACCAGATTTCCTGAAGACAGGGTAAAATCACCCTCGCCTTCCAGGTCGGCCACTCTCCTGGAGAGATTGGTGAATGTAAACTCGCCGCTCAAAAGACCTGTCACCAAGCCGGGCTCGGGTATGCGCGAGGCCGCGTCCATGGTCTCCACCTGAATATCCCGGAATCCAACCCTGCCATCATAAGGCCCGTCAAAGCCCTTGGCGTTTTCAGACGCCGTAAACCTGCCATCCACCTCACCGCCATAGGCCTGGGCCGAAAGCTCCACATCAGGTCTTTTCCTGATAAGGGACAAGGGGCCGGACGAAACCTTCACCTTATCGGCCCGGACCAAATACCCTTCCGCGTCCCGCAGGCCCGGATTATCCATGCGGACTGTGAAAAGCCCCGCAGGAGCCAGGCTGGCCATGGAAACGTCCATGCCCAGGGCTTTGCTCAAACGCATTTCCACGTATTTTCCTGCCTGATCCCCGGGAAACAGTATGGCCAAAAAGAAAACCAGGGAGCACAAAGCGTATGCCGAATATCCGAAAAACTTCTTCATTTTTCCTTCTCAGCTTCTATGGTGGTCACCTGGAAAATGGAGCTTACGCCATAATCATCGGGATTTTGAGACCGCGTTATGGTTATGCGCTTCACAGACAGGAAGTTGGGAGAGGTTTCGATTTTATGCAAATAATTCAAAAGCTCTTCCATGGTCACGTCATCCAGCTTGATATCCGCGATGGACTGGGCAAAGGTACTGTTGGCGATGGGCTTTTTGGTGGATTTGATGTATTTGGTCTTGCCCATGACCTGGGATTGCCGCGCCAGTTGTCCCAGATAGTTTTCCAGGGAAAAATCCTTCCGGTTGATCAGCTTGTCCCAATCTCCATTGGTGGACATTTTGGCTTTTTCGTATTGCCCGGCCACATCCGCCATGGTCACCAGATCGTTTTCCAGGTTCCTGATGGTTGCCTGTCGGGTCCGATTGCCGTTAATAACCGGAGAAATGACAAGGGCATGGATCAGGACGGTGAGCACTATGACAATTCCTGCCGCCAGGATTAGTTTTTCCCTATTTCCGAGCCTGTTCATGTGTTGGTTCCCGAATCCTTTTTTACCTGGGCTTTGATGCGAAATTTCCAGACGCCCGGGTCTTTGCCCGCGGTGACGGATTGGAGGTTCACATCCTGGAACAGGGGCTGATTTTCCAGTCCTGTCTTGATATCCGTCGCTGATTCATAGGCATCGGTTTCACCGTTGATTTCCACCCTTTCGGGGTTTACGGAAAAACTGGTAATTTTAGCATTGAGAGAGCCGGGTATGCCTTCACTGAGGGCCTTGAGCACATCCACCACCAAAACCTGATTTCCGTCGGCGCCCGGAAATGCCGGGGTCTGGGTAAGGGCCTCCATTTCGGCCATGAGGGCGGCAAGAGGGTCTCCCTTGGAATCCCGGCCGTCCATCACTGTTTGGTAAACCTGTTCGATCTGGCCTTTCAAATTGTCGATGCGGGCTTCCTGTAAGGAGGAATCGGTATAAAACTGCAACCCCAAAACCACAAGAAGCACTGCAGCCAGAACGCCTGCATGGATCACCCTGTCTTTGTAAGCCTCCCAGCGCCTGCGTACGGCAAAGGGCCCCTGGCGCAGGTTGAAACCTGCGGTTTCGGTGGGGTGATACAATGCCAGGGCCAGGGCCCCGTCCATGGCCGGGGCGTTCCAGTTTCCTGCCATGCGTCCTTCCATGGGCAGTTGGGTATCCCGGGCCAGATCTATGGTTGTGATTGGCAACCCTGTTTGTTCTTTGAGGGTTTCCTGAAGGCCTTCCCAGACTAGGCCGGTGCCGGTGCCAAAAATTATGGAGGGCGCCATCACCTGCCCTGTTTTTTCCTCAAAGGCCTTGAGTGTAAGGTTGATCTGCGCGGCCAGGGCTTGGGGGTTACCTTGAAAATTCTGCCTCAGGTTGCGGAGCAGTTTTAAATCCCTGCCTGAAAACAGGGCAAGCAAAACCCTGTCAGGCCCCACATCCAAAAACACGCCGTCTTCCTTGGGATGGGTCCATGCCAGGAAGCCCAGGACAGTGGATGCTCCGCTGGGAGTCAGGATGTCGGAGTTGATGCCGGCGCTTGTCATAAAATCCAGGCCAGCCTCCACTTCGGAAGCCGAGGTCACAGCAGCCAGACAGTCGGTATGGTCTCCCTTGCGGATGACGTGGTAGTCAGCCACAGCCTCTTCCACCTTGTAGGGGATGAGGGCTTCCAGTTCAAAGGACAGCACCTGACGGATTTTCTTGGCTTCGGAAAAGGGAATGGTTATGTTTTTGAATGACGTGTTGGCGCTCCCAAAGGAAACGCTGCACGGAATCCGGTCCACGTCCGTCTGGCTGCCAAGTGTTTCGAGGGCCAGTTCCAGGGCGCGCTCAAGGCCGTCCTGCCCGGATACCTCCACAAGGGCATGGGCGGCCACCTTGGGTTTCAGCCCTCCTTTTATGACCACAGCCCGCACCGAATCAGATTGTATGTCCAGCCCCAGCCTATTTTCCGGCATTGTCTATTTTCGCCTTCCAACCCGTGGTAAAAATGGTTTCAAACCCCTTAATAACAAATAATTTTGGAAAATACCATCCCTGTATCACAGGCTGTGCCACGCCAGGATTTCGCATGTGTGGTCCTGGCTGTTTTTTGCCTTGTTGCGTAGCACAACCACCTTTGCCACCTTCTTGATTTCCTGGAATGTGGCCGTGCAGGTAATTTCAAAATAATCGCTGATGCTCGTCAGGATTCCCTGGTCGATTTTCAGGTCCGCGCATCCCGGAGCATTCAGGTACCAATTGGCTTCTGTGATGGGATTGATGAAATAGTCCTCTTCCCTGTCCTCCCGGTATTCCAGGATGGACTCCGCCAGATCTTCGCTGCCCACCGGCATCATGGCCCGGAGCACACCCAGGGGGGCGGTTCCCATGTTTATCTTGCCCGGATACTCAACGGGATTCTTTTTGGCAGGATCAGCCCCGTACACCGTAATGGACTCCCAAATGCCGGGGATTTCTTCACTGCCGTAAAAGAGTTCAGGAGTAATGCCTTTAACCCTTAGCAACTCGGACACACTGTTAAAGTAGTTGTTTTTAGCGTTATAGGGTGTGTCCAGGCCCTGGTAATAGTCAGTTTCCGCGCCGTTCAACCCGGTTATGGCGTCATCGTCCTGGCTGTCAATCCAGTCCTTCATGGAGTTGATAATATCCGTGGTGGCGTTCACATCCAGTTCTTCATACAAGGAGGCAATGGGGCGAAGGAACCGGTCCCACAATTCGTTCTGGGCGGTATTGAACTGCTGCCCGTTTGGCGACTTCACCAGGGCGTTCACCTGGATAAGACCGGTCAGATCCTTGATTTCCAACTCCACCTTTCCCTGGGGAAAGTCAAAATCCGCCAGCATTTCCTTGATTTTATCCTGATTGGCCCAATCGTCCTGGGTGGAATCCAGGGTATTGATTTTTTTGTCGTGCACCAGCATGGCCATGCCCAGGGCTATGCCGCTTTGGGCGGTCCAGTCCAATTGACGCCGGGTTCGGGTCGCTTCGGTGGAAAACACCGAGGCTCGCACCCGGTGGTGAAGTTCCACGGTCACGGCCACCAGCAAGGCAACCACGGCAAGGGTCATCAGAAGAGCCACGCCGGACTGGTTTTTTTGTTCCTTGCCTTTATGGCCGGGTTTATGGAGGAAGAATTTCACTATCCCTGCTCCTCCCGGTAAAAAGGAAGGTTGACGGTGGTTTCAAACCGAAACGGCGCCCCTTCCTCGGAGTCAAAGGCGGACAATTCCAAGACAATGTCCACGGCCATGGGGGTGGCGAATTCCGTTTCCTCGGAATCCGAGTTCCAGGTTTCGGTGGTGTCGCCGTCCTGGTCGTAAAAATGGTACTCGACCGTCCTGATCCTGTCGCACAAAATGGGATCGGAACGATTTTCCAGGGAATCTTCCTCGTAAATTTCCCAGTCCAGGACATCTCTGCGCCGCAGGACCAGATTTTCTTCGTTACCCGGGTCCGGAGTCAGATAATAGGTGATTTCCGCCAAGCCGTTTTTTTGATTGCCAGACAAATCCACATGGGCCTGGGACACAAAACGGAGAACGGGACCGGAGCCTGATAGCAAATTGTCCGTGGTGCAGGTAATTCGCCAGGGGTCCTTGTCATCGCCGGTGGCTGGTTTGGTGTAGGTTCCGGGCATGGCCACCCTGGCCGATTCCAGATCCATGATCATTCGGTCCATGGCGCTTTTGGCGGATTCGTACACAGAAATGGTGTTTTGAATATTCTCCACGTTGGACATGGCCCCGGAAAACGAAAACAAAACAATAGTCATGATAATGGAGAATAAAAATATGGCCATGAGGACTTCCAGCAGGGTGAAGCCCTCCATGTTATTTGAAATTGAGATGCCGCGGGCTGTTTTTATCATTGCTGCGGTTCCACAAAACGGTAGGTCTGTATGTCGTACGAATAGGATGTTTCGGTCCTGGAGACGGATATATTGATCACCCGCAGTCGTTCCGCTGTAGTATCCAGATATTCCGATTCCATTTCCTCCACAGTGGCTGTCCAGGAATAGTTGGGGAAATCATCTCCGAAATCCCCGGAGTCGGAGGCAAGATCTTCCGCTTCCTTGATCATATATTCAGCCATCTTTTTTTGGGCCAGCAAAGGGGCCGTGGTTTCGAACTGTATATTGCTGGCCATCATGACCGACATGGACTGGAGTCGGAATATGGTGGTGAGGGCGATCCCCAGAATAAGCAGGGAAACGATCATCTCCAGGAGGGTAAACCCGGAAGAGCCTTGCAGGCCCCTATTCCTCATCCAATGAAACATATCCTTGATATAACCTCGCCCTTCCCAAAAAAGGCTCCAGGACCAGGGTAACCTGGCCGTCCTGGTCTTCCAGATGTAGGGCTGCATGGGCCACATAGCCCATTGTTGAAACCGGAAACTGGGCCACGCCCCGTGTCTGGAGCAAACCGCCGGGCCATTCCACGTCCAGGATGGTCACGGATTCGGAAATATCGGCGCCCACTCTTTCGGTTTCCATGAGTTGCTCTTCCGTAAGGGGCGCCCCATCCGTGCCGTAAGTTCTTTGATCCAGGTCAATGTACAGGCTGCGCATTTCCTGGCCTGCAATGGCGTTTTCCCGCTCCTTGCCGACCTTTGCGGACAATATGCGGACCAGTTCGTCCATGTCCCCCGCGCTGGCCGCATCTTCAAAGCGCGGCACAATCACAAAAAAGAGAATGCCCAGGAGGGAAATGACCATCATGAGTTCCATGAGGGAAAAGCCTCTTTGGCCGGGGCGTATTGCTTTGATGGGGCGTTTTGCCATAGTGTCCTGTGCCGGAGAGGGGCCGGCCTAATCAAGGTCCCAGCTATTGATGTCCGCGTCAAATTCCTGGCCGCCCAATTGGCCGTCAGCACCCAGGCATATGATGTCAAAATCGCCATTTTCGCCCGGGCTTCTGTAATAATACTCGTTATCCCAGGGGTCCAGGGGCACCTTTTTTTTCGCCAGATATCCGCCGGGTTGGTAGCGCTTGGTGGCCGGTCCTGTGGAAGGTTCCTCCACCAGAGCCTGAAGGCCCTGTTCCGAGGTGGGATAGTAGCCGTTGTGGAGCTTGAACATCTTGAGGGCGGTTTCAAAGGTTTGCATTTGAATCTTCGCCATATCCTGTTTGGCCGGGTCGCTCACACCCAGGACATTGGTGCCCACGTAGGCAAACAGGATGCCCAAAACCACTATCACAACCATGATTTCCAGAAGGGTGAAACCCTGCTCCCCCTGGAATTTTTTTTTATTTCTTTTCATGACTTCCTCCTGGGAAACGGCCCGGCATAGAGGCCAGGGTCATTTACCGGATATTGCTGGTGAGTTCCACCATGGGCATTAATATGGAAAACACAATGAATCCCACAACCACGGCCATGCCCACAATGAGGATGGGCTCCAGGCTGGCGGTGAGGGCGTTGATGGTGTTTTCCGTTTCCGCGTCATATAAGTCAGCCATTTTTTCCAGCATGGCTTCCAATTCACCGCTCTGTTCCCCCACCTCCATCATCTGAATGGTGATGGGCGGGAAGCCCGGCTTGGCGGCCAGAGATTCTCCCAGGCCCCTACCCTCCCCGATTTCCTCGGAAGCCTCCCCAATTCCTTCGGCTATATATACGTTTTCCACTACGTTCCGCACAATGCCCATAGCCGGAACCAGAGGCACACCGTTGGTGAGCAGGCTGGCCAGGGTCCGGGCGAAACGTGCTATAGCCAGATTCTGGGCCAGGGGGCCTACTATGGGAACACGAAGATAACGGGAGTCCCACCACTGGCGGCCCCGTTTGGAATTCTTGAACTGGCGAAACGCCAGCACCGCCAGGGCGATAAGGATCAAAAGCACCCACCAATAATCCACCAAAAAATCACTGGCCGCAATAAGTATGCGGGTGGGCAGGGGCAGGGCCTTTTGCACGTCGTCGAACAGGGACACGATGCTGGGCACCACCTTGACCATGAGGATCGTCAAAACAATCATGGCTACTATGAGCATGATCACGGGATAGGCCATGGCGGCCCGGATTCTTCCCTTGGTGGATTCGTTGCGTTCGGTCAGGTCCGAAAGACGGGCCAGTACGATTTCCATGGCCCCGGAAGCCTCGCCAGCCCGGACCATATTCACATACAGGGGCGAAAACACCTTGGGATGGATGGACAAGGCGTCCGCCAGACTTTTGCCCTCAACAATATCGTCCTTCACATGGGCCAGGACTTTTTGCAGAGTGGGATGGGGCGACTGGGGAATGAGGGCTTCCAGGGCGCTCACAATAGGCAGCCCGGCCCCCACCAGGGTGGAAAGCTGGCGCGTGGTGATGGACAGGTACTTGGAGGGAATCCTGCCTTCCAGGAAAGAAATGTTGAATTTCTTCTCTTCCTGGTTGGTGGAAACCTCGGGCGCTTCCCTGATTTCCACAGGATAGGAACCCGATTCCCGGAGCTTGGTGCGGGCCACAGCAGGGCTGTCCGCATCCATGATGCCCGTTCGTTTTTTGCCCTTGGAGTCCAGGGCCACATATTCGTAAACCGGCATAGGCCTCTATTCTCTCGCCGCGCCAGGCACGGGATTTTCCATGGCCTGGGGGATCAGATTACGCAACCCGGTATCCTGTCAGGTAAATGCGCACAAAGCGTTTATGACTGTCAAATGCAAGTTCGGGAAGGTCATCGGGCAGGAAAAACTCCACTTCCTGGGCGTCATCGCCCGCAACAGGCTCTCCGCTGTATTCCCGGACCAGATAGCCCATGAGCAGCACCGTTCCGTAGTCGGAATTGGAACTGCTGGTCAGGCCCAGGAGGTCCTCGATCTTTCCGGTTAACGAGGTTTCCTCGACAAGTTCCCGCAAGGCGCATTCTTCGGGCTGTTCGCCGATTTCCATAAACCCGCCGGGCAGGCACCACATGCCCTTTTTAGGCTCCACGTTGCGTTTGACCAACAAAAGGCGGCCCTGGGCGTCCACCACTACCAGGGCGCTGGCGGGAACGGGATTTTGGTAGTTTGTCTGCCCGCAATCCTCGCAATGCAGGCGGAGCCTGCCTTCCACATGCTTTTCTCCAAGCAGGCTTCCGCAAAAGCGGCAAAAGGTATTTTTGACCATGCTAATCGTCAAAATTCCCTTCCGGCCCTTCCACCTTTTCCAGGGAAGCGGCGCGTTGCCGGTATTTTTCCGGGGTCCAGTCCGCAGGATCTTCAATCCTCCCTGCCTTGGGACCCGGATCGTGCGATCCGGCTTTTAAGATGGCCTCGATGGCGAGGGTCGCGCTGTCCGTGGCATTAAAAACATCGGCCAACAGCGTATAGATAAAGTCCTCCACCCGTTTCGCCATACGTTCCCGCACTTCCCGGGGCTGGCCCAGGATCTTGTTTTCAAAGGGCAGGTTGAGTTTTTTGTAGTTGCCGCCTTTCCAGCCCTGGGCCGCGGCATGCGCTTTCATTTCGGCCCACAACTCTTCCGAAAGTCCCTGACCCTTTACCTTCACGAAATCGCCGTTTGCGTCCTGATGGGCGTTGCCGAAGTCATTCACCTCCAGGCCCCAGGAGATCATCTGAAGGGCCGTGGCCACATTGGCCTTGGTGGTGCGGGTTTCAGCGGCGATCCGGCGCAAACGGTCAGTGTTGTTGCCGGAAGTTCCGTGCTGGGCGCCCGAGGTTTTGTAGGGAGATAATGCCTCGTGGATTTCGGCGGTCAGTTCCACTTGAATACCCGTGTCGCTGGCCTCAATGCCGTGGGTGGTGCCGTTGTTCAGGGCGATCCAGTCGGGAAAAATGCCATGGGCGTTGAGCCCGGCAATGAGGAACTTGGCCTCGTCCACGGTGGACAGGCCGGACTTTCCTTTGATCTCGCCCACTTCTGTTTCCAGGCCAGCCCAGTCGGGTATGAATTCGTTCAGGGCCAGGTTGGCGGCCAGGTTTTGGGCGTCGGGCATGTGGGAGGCGTCAATGGCGATGGAGGTGATCCCGGCCTCAAACAGGGTGGGGATTTCCACCGAAGCCGGCGCCACGTCCTCGGGCTTCTTGATGCCGTAATGATCGGCATGGATCGCCACGGGCACAGTAATCCCCATTTCATTGCACAAGGCGTCCACCTGCCGGGCCATATTCCAGTAATTAACCGGGCAATAAAAACTTGCGCCGCCTTCTGACCGGGCGATTTCAATGATAATGGCGGCGTTGGCCTTTTGGGCCGCTGCCAAAGCCCCCCGGATGATCAGGTGGCTCCTGCCGTTTGCGGCGATGGTCATGGCCTTGCCTTTGGCCAGCAGGGCTCTGTCTATGTACTTGCCGCTCACGATAAGGGCCCGGGAATGGGGAAAAAGTTTTTTGATATTGGGCGGGCGTCCGATTTCCAAGGCCTTCAAAAAATCCTGGGAATAAACTGCGGTCGTCTCTTTCATGTCTTCACCTCTATGTAATCATCCAAAAAACCGCGTTAAGGCCAATGAACCCCTGCTTGCAAGGTCCCGGCGAAACACTACGATGATAACCGATTTATTTCGTAAGGAAGATATCACGCCCCCTCTATGAATTCAAGACGCCGGAAAAAGAATTTTGGTCACAAACAAGAGCGGAAACCATGACATATTTCCAAAAGCCCTTGCCGTCAGTGCATCAGGTTTTACTGACCGGCGAAAATACCGAATAAATACGCTTCATAACATGGAGTGCAGGATTATGATTCCGGCTAATCAGAGCCATGCACCTTTTTTTCTCATGGTTTCCTGTTGATTTATAGTTTGATCATGATCGCAGGGCGATCATTCGTCTTCCCCGTCCTCCAGGGGCATGTCCATTTGAGCGTCGCTCGAACGCAGATCATCCAGGATGGCGTTGATTTCTTCGGACAGGGATTCCTCCGCCCGAACCACGCCCCATCCTTTCTGGACTTGGTACATGCCGTCATAGGCTGTGTCGTGGTAGGTCAATATGGTATGGGCGACGCCCCTTTCTTCCAGGATGGAGCCCAAAAGCCGGGCTTCGATTTCGTTTTCCAGGGTGGCGATATTCACAACTTCCGATTCAGACATGATTTTCTCCTCGCAACGCCGGGTTTACGGCATTTCCTGGCAATCCGGAAACAGGACGGTCCCGCTTCCGCGCCTGCGGCCCTGTCAAGCAGCCCCACGGCATGGATAACGACTATGAGATTAGCAAATAATGTTGTGGAGGCAAAGCAAAAGAAATGCAAAAACCTTGGGGCCAGCGATAGGCGGGTGGACCTTGTGGCAAAAGGCGTGGCTGGCATACCTGCGAATCGTTCTAAATATCCCCTGGATCCTGACTATCTATGGAGTTCGGCCACTCTCCCGTAATGCCAGGGTCGGAACCCGCGACTGTTTCTTCAATTTCGGGGATGACGGCCTCCCAATCCATGCATCTTAGGCCGCCAATTCTATTGGGGGAGGCTGAACGGATCGTTCGTCCAGGGCGCATTATATTGTCCCAGGAGCCTGAGCGTCAGAACCTCATTATCGACCCCGTTGTTGGAAAAACCGGTCACAACAATGTTGCCGTCGGTTTGTATGGCGATCCCATTGGCCTGGTCGTCAGTATTTGGCAAACCGGTAAAAGTGAATACGCCGTTTTCGGCAAAATCCATGTCCAAATTCCCGTTGCGGTCGTATCCCAGGACAATTGCTTGGTTTTTGGGGCCGTTGTCGCTTACCCCGGCAACGAATATCCCGCCGTATGATGAAACTGCCACGCCAAATGCGTATTCAAACACGCCGGGTTGTTCCGGGTATACGGCTGCGCCGCCATTGGCGAACCCATTGTCCAGAACTCCATTTTCTTCCAATCGCAAAAGAAGGATCTTATAGCTGTTTCCATCGTGCGCCGAGCCTGCGACCACTATTTTTCCGTCGGCCTGAAGTGTGACAAAATTGCCGTAATCTGCATTGTCTCCTGTGTGGCTGTATTTGAAAACACCGTTGTTGCCGAAAGAGGCGTCAAGGACGCCATTGGGATGATATCGCAACACCAGGAGGTCTTCCTCTATCATCCCCACTACAATATCAGCGCCTGCAACAACAACCTTGCCATCCTTCTGTATGGCGACCGCAAAGCCCTTGTCGTTGTCATCGCCGGATCCATTATATGTAACCACGCCGTTATTTCCAAATCCCGGTTCAAGGTTCAAATTGTTGTCCAGGCACAAAAGGATAAGATCCTGGCTGTTGGCGCCGAGCACTTCCCCCACAATATAAAACCTGCCGTCGGGTCCGGCAGCGGCCCCGAATCCGATATCCGTAAACTCCCCCGGGCTCGAATAGGTGGTAAACCCGTCAAGTGTTCCGTCAGGCTCATATTTTAGAACAAGAATATCCCGTTTGGTGTTATATCTGACATAGCCCGCGACTATTATGGAGCCATCCGCAGCCAGGGCCAGCCCGAGGCCCTTCTGGTCCAACCCGTCATCGAAGTAAACGGTTCCGTTCGTTCCGAAAAGGTTATCTAACGTTCCGTCCGGGTTGTATCGAAGGAGCAGGACCTGATTTTTGACGCCGTCAAAGGAATATCCCATGACAATAATTTTACCATCGGATTGAATAAGCGTTTCAACTCCCGTGTCGTTTTCCGAAAATGGGCCATCGAATAAAACAAAGCCCTCCGGTTTGTTGAAGGACGTGTCGAGCTTTCCGAAAAACGAGTGGAAAACGCCGGGAGCATAGCCGTCGTCGCTATCGCAGGATGGCAGGCACAACAGCAGAAATAGCAAAAAAACAAAGGATCGTTTCATTAGTACCCGCCTCCAGTCTGTGATGGGGATGTCCACTTGGGAGATGTTCATCAAAAACTCAATATCTTTATAATACGCTAAAATAACATAAAACAAAGCAAGTACGCAATGCCAAATATCGCAATTTTTTATTGGAGAGGCAGGGCTTGCCCTACCGTCTGTGGAGCGGTGGCATAGGGATGGATCGTCCCATTCATTCCCTGGTTCCGGGTTTTCTGCGGAGTTCAGCCATTTTTCGGTAATACCAGGGCCGAAGCCCGACCATCAACCCCACACTCCGCCGGTTTTTCAGAGGAAGATTGGCGTCCATTTCGGCCAGCTCGTTGAACTGGGCCAAAAGTTCGTCCACCTTGCGCAGAATTATTTTGTAGGAATCCCCCGTAAGAATGCCCGGATAATACCCCAACCGCTGGTTTGGCCTGTCAAAGGGATGGTTCATGAGATCGGTCATGAAGGTTGTTTTGTTGCTCCTGCTCAAGGGTCCGTCGTGGTTCCAAAAGATATTGCTGGCTACCAGAACCCGAACCTGATTATTGGCGTGGAGTTCGATCAGTCCCAGTTTATCCAGTCTTATCAAATAGTCCCGGGCCTGTTGTTCCGTGTATTGATACTCTGTGAGGATATCAAAAACCGTGAACCCCTGGACCAGAAAAAAGAAAAAGAATAAAAAATGCTCATCCTCGGCCAGGGCAGTTTCCTGCTCCCAGGTGAGCTTTTGCTCGCCCTGGAAGCGTCGTTTTTTATCCATCATGACCAAGTCGAATAACTCAAGGTCCAGAATCCGGCACACGGCCTCTAGGCGTTTCATGGTGAAGGACTCCTGGGAGAAAAGACGTTTGATGCTGGTGAGGCTAAGGTTCATTTCCCGGGCAAGATCCTTGTAGGTCATGCCTTTGGCCTTGATATAGAGTTTTAGTGTCGATAGCAGTTGCGTGGTCTGGCTCATGGGGTTTGGCTCCGGTTACCGGTTCCTTGGGCGCCGAAATCCGGCGCCCAAAAATTATCGCTTGCAAGCTGTCCCCTGTGTATATCATCCTGTTCCCGGCAACAAGCGCTTAATCGGTTGGTGAAAACCAAACAGCAATTGAACCCCATAAGGAGGCTGTCCCATGAAATCCGCCCACGACGACAAGAGCCACAAGCACTGGGAACACCGCGAAGAAAAAAACTGGGATCGATTCCAGTTTAACCAGCCATACGCCAAGGGTCTGGAACGGCTTAACAGAGAGGTGCTTTCCAAAACAAATTTTGACCCTGCCGTGCTCTGGCAATGGGGCACCATGCAGGCCATGGCCCTCATCAAGGTGTTGAAAACCGTGGAAGAAAAATTCGGGGCCGAGGGGCAAAAGCTGGTCCTGGACAGCCTGTGGCAGGTGGGCTATGACATCGGTCGCCAGATTACGGAAAACACCCTGGTTCCCGACGACATGTCCACGGGAGAATGGCTCAGCTTTTACGCCACCGTCATCAACCGAATCGCCTACGCCTCCCTGGAAACCGCCCTCATTGATTCAGAAGAAAAGGCCAGCTTCCATATTGACTGGTGCCCTCACCAGGATCATTACAAACCCTTTGACTGCCGGGTGCAACGATATTTTGTTCAGGGGATGATAGACGCCAGCACGGATTTCATGGAAAGCCAGGGACGGGAAAAAGTCTGGGATGTGGAGTTCAAAAGCACTATTCCGTCAGGGGCTGAAACCTGTTTTTTCACCATGGAAAAAGGAGGTCCCGATCAAAAACGAAAATGGGGGGAATTCACCCGCCTGATTGAGGAAAAGGCCCTGGACCTCGCCGCCAAACGCAAGGCGGAAAAAGATTGAAATTGCGAGACGGCGAGACTCAAAAAATCGGAAGACTGTAAATACAACGGGGAGGCCATGCGGCCTCCCCGTTTTGGTTTGAGTTGAGTTAATTAAAGTATGTCTACAACTTCTCAGTCACTCCCAGTTATTTGGGCACAGGAAAATCCCTGGGCGCAAAAGCGTCGAAATTGGCGGTGAGGGAGAAGAAATAGGGATCAAAATTGCCTTGGTAATCAATGTTTCCGCTGGGTCCCAGGGGGAACATGCTTTCCACCCGCACAGGACCGGCAGGTCCGTATTCCACCACATGAGCGTAAGTGGAGCGAGAGGAGAAGGGCGTTGTATGCACCACGCCCATACCGGAGATCTTGTACTCGATCACGCCGCGTTGTCCCACGCCCCAGGGCTGGGTTCCCAGAGTGGCCAGGACGTTCTCCAGGGCCGTGACCACAATGTCGTCAAAGGTCTGTGGCGCTGTGGGATCAGCGTTCTGGAACCAGTCGTAGTTGTTCTGGATGCTGGAGCCAGGGAAGGAATGGAGTATAATATTGAACAGCACGTTGGTGCTTTGGATGTCATAAGTTGCCGGTAAGAACTCATCCTCGAAGGTCAGGCGGATGACTTCCCGGATCCAGGCGTTCATGAGCATCCAGGCGTCGGCCCTGTCTTCGCCGTCCACCCAGAAGGCTTCTCCGCCGTCCACAAAGTGGCCGTCCCAGCCCTGCATGAGGGTGATGGCGTCGGTGAAGACCTGGGTGGGGGTGATGGCGTTGTAGGCTTCCACAGCTGCGGTGAACTCATCGTCCACAAAGGCCCAGGGATTGCCGCCACTTCCAAAGGAGTCGGTGGTGGCGATGTTCAGGGCCAGGTCCCGGACTTCCTCAAAGGTCAGGTTGTCGTGGGTGGCCAGGTACTCGTCCACCACATGGGCGCGATGGAAAGGACCAAAGAAATAACCGAAGTTATTGTATGTGTTGTTGTAATCGGGGTTGGATTTGTTGTTCCAGCCGCAGTAGTAATGCTGATCCGTGTTGCGGTCTGTGGAACGGGCGATAAGTGTTGCGGCGTCCCACTCCTTGGCGGGATATGTTAAGCCAGGGTAGCCCTGGGGAAAGCGCCATTCGCCTTCAGGCCGGACAGGATCGCGGCCGGACATCCAATAGGCGATGTTGCCGTCCTTGTCCGCGTAGCAGAAATTCTGGGAAAGGGCCATTTTATCAATGGCTTCCCCGAATTCATCCATGCTGGTGGCCGTATCCACCCCGAACACGGGCTCCACGATGTTCAGTTCGTAGCCCCATTGGGAATATTTGCTGGCGAGGATGGGGTTGGCGGGGTCCGGAGTATAGGAGCCCGGGTCAAAAGGCATGGGGTTGACGATGGGGCCGTGAGCCGTACGGTACGCATTAAAGACCACAGGGCAGTCGCCCGCCACGTTGATCGTCACGGTCCGGGTCATGACGATGTCGTCCACGTTTTCCAGGTAATAATCCAGGGTATGGGCGTGGCCCACCTGCATGGACCAGGCATGATGGGGAGTACGGCCGATGACCACGCCGGGAAGGGCGGGAACATACATGCCGGACACATTCATGCCGCCGCCTTTGATGGCGACTTCGCCAATGATGGAAGGCACGGAAAAGCCCATCTGGGGACCGGAATAGATGATGGGGTTGCCGCTTTCGGTCTTGGTTCCGTCCACCACCCAGGCGTAGGAGCCCATTTTCACAAAGGCGTTGATGTCCTTGAGGCCCTGTTCAATGCCTGCGTAACGCTCCCGCATGGTTTGAGCCAGGGCGGCTGCGTCGATGTCCACGCTCGGGGTTCCGGGATCGCTGTCTGCAGTCTTGCGAACCGGCTGCGGCGCCACACCGGGAATATAGGTGAGGGCGTCAGGATCGTTGACCCAGCGCATGTCGTTGAACTTGACCGGCCCTACTTCCGTAATTAGGGCCAAGTTGTCGATCTGGCCGGTGAGGCCGCGTCCTTCCGGGTCGAAATTGCGTTGCATGGTGGCGCCCCAGGCCAGGACGTCATTGACATCCCAGTAGGTGACGGGGCAGCCCACTGCGCCAAATTCATAGGGAACCAGGGTGGGGTCTTCCTTGAGTTCGTCAATGCGGGTATTGAACCCGTTGACATAGCCCTTGACGATGGTCTGGTATTTTTCGTCCATGGCGTCAAACGCGGCCTGGATTTCTTCGTCCGTATAGCCGGTGGTACGCATGAGCATGTCCGAATCTATATAAGTGTCGTTTAGTCCTGCGCCAAAGACTTCCGCCAGGGTGCCGTTGGCGGTCCTGCGGAAAGTCTCGCACTGCCACAGGCGATCCTGGGCCACGGCGTAGCCTTGTGCCGTGAAGATATCGTACAGGGAGGCATTGGCCGGGCCATTGATGACGGGAACGCCCAGAGCGTCACGGGTGAGTTCCACATTGGAAAGATCCGCCAGGGTGGCGCGGAAATGCCTTTGGGCATCATCGGCACTGATGAGCGCATACGTGCCTGCCGCCGCAGGGGCCATAATCAGGTCAATAATGGCCTGGGCGTTGGCCGTGAAATTGGGCTCGGTGAAATCCAGGGAAAGGGATGCAGCATTGGCCCGCATGGCCTTGGTAATCTGGATGCCGTTGGAAAGGTCCTGATCCGAGTCAATGGTTTGGAGGAACCGGAGAATATTGGTGACTTCCTCGTCGGTGTAGTCCAGGGCGCCGTTGATCAAGTCCATGGGCGTCAGAATGGCTCCCACTTTGGTCCACCCGCCAAGCTGGATTCCACCAAGGAAAAACCTGATCTTGTTGCCCTTGAGGTATTCAAAATTGCCGCCGGCGTTGGTAAGGTCGGAACTGTTACCTGTGGCATACCCAAGGCCCGAAACCGCCGTGTCTAAAAACCTGCCCTTTAGAATGGTTTGGATGATGTCGTCATCATCACTGGAAGTGGTGGCGATGGTTGTGGCAAAGCCCACAGCCAACACGCAAAGCAGGCACAAAGTACGTACCAGCCAGAATCGTCCCTTCAATTGTTTCATGTCCAGCCCTCCTGTTTGTCTTGTTTGGGGTTAACGGTGTTGGGGTTTTTGGAAAATAGGGGTTTTTCCGTTATTAATAAAACGCCGTAGGCAGCCAAAGCTCCCAGTACTGTGGCCAACACGTCCAGGGGATGATAGCTGCCGTTAATAAAATAGCGGGATGTCTGATCCAAAAAAGGAATATGGGAAAACCAATCCGGGACAAGGCTTGTGGCCTGTTCCGGAAATTTCTGTCCGAATTCAAAGGCAAGATCTGTGGCAAGCCAAAAAAGGCAGGCTGACAACCGCCGTACCATGCCCCCTCCCAAAAAGCCTCCCGTGACCAGGGCCAGGGCAAAAACATGCACGAATGCGGGGAGATACCTGCCCAAGGGTCCCAGAAATCCGCCAAGATACGAATGCAGGCTGACACTGAACGGAAAAGCCTGCACAAACCAGGTAGCTTGCGGAGGCCTGTCCGCCAAATACACCAACGACCCTGCAAGCAAGGCGAACAGACCTATGGCTATCTGGCGATTGTTCATAGAGGAAACCAATTTGTTAGCGGGAAATAGCATAACGATTGAACTATGGACCGTATAATGGCTTGTGGCGGACAATCTGTCAAGCATTATCAAAATGGAAAGAAAGATTTTTGCAAGTTAAAATCCATAAAATATCATTATGAAGCGCTTTATAATGATTTTAGGGCTCTCGAAAATGGAAAATTTTGCTGAAACCGCTCTGCAAACAGGAATGCTTGAACCTCCCGTGGAAACATGGTAGAAGTTAAAGGTTAGAAGAATAGGCCATCTAATCCTTTGGATAGCAAAACAAAGCCATGACTATGGCGATCAGGAAGGAACCAAGCCATGACTAAAATCGAAGAATTGATCGAGTTGATCATCGGGCGGACCAACATCAACCTGCGGGAGTTTTCCATGGATGTAGGCCCCTATGTGCGGGGGATAATACCCAAAAAACATTTCTGGAAATTCTATGCATTTTACGGCATGACCCAGCATCATCCCTTGTCCTTTAGCTTCCAGCGTTCAGGCCTGGCTGGCAGTTTTTTTCTGGGATACTGTGATATTGATCGATCTGTCATCTACAAGACCGATGTCCGCGGGGACGAGTTGAAGTTGGAAGGTGACACCATTGATGTGGGCGATATCCAAATCACCCTTCAGAAGGACGAAAAGATTTACATCAAAGACAGCTTTCTCATCAAAAACCTGGTTCATAATTATTCCCATGATCCGGAAGATCTTGGGGAATTTGGAATCAGAAACACCATTTCCATGCACTACGCCAACATCCATGGGTCTCCCCTGCGCGGTTGTTTTTTAGGGCCTTACGCCACTGTGGATCTGACCACAGCCCATGATTGCGTGATCGGGGAATTCGCCTATGTCCAGGTGGGGGAGTTGAATCACGAACTGGTTGGTCCCGGCGAGGTCTGGATTCGGTCGGGAGAGGATTTTGATTTTGTCTATCAGTTTCCCACGGAAATATTGCCTAAATATATCCAAATGAACAAAGAGGAACAGCCCAGCGGATTGTTGATAGACTTTGTGGAACAACGCCAGGGGGATTTTTGGGAGGTGTTTGGCCGCGTTCAATTTGGCCAGGCCCGGCTTATGTTGGAATCCGCAGCGGTTTCCCGGTATGCCGTCATCAAGGGAGATGTCCATATCGGGGAAAACGTTTTGATAGCCCAACGCGCCTATATTGAGGATTCCACCATGGGAAAAGGGGCCAACGCCCAGGAGAACTGTTATATCATTGACTCCCACCTCATGGGCAACAATGTGACGGCCCATGGGGGCAAGGTGATCCACGCGACATTAGGAGAAGACGGATTTGTAGGTTTCAACGCCTTTTTACGCGGATCCGAAAAATCCCCTCTCACCGTGGGTAAAAACTGCGTGGTCATGCCCCACACCATCATGGACCTGGAAGAACCTCTTACCATTCCCGACGCCCATTTTGTGTGGGGGTATATCCGCAATCAAAAGGATTTTGAGGAAAACAGCCTGTCCATGGAAGATTTTATTAAAGTGGAAGGGGATCTGGCCATGGGAAATATGCATTTTTCAGGAAGCGGCCGGGCCTTTGTGAAAGCCTTCGCCCAACGTATCGATCATATTTTGGAGGCCAATGGCGCCTATTTTCAGGCAGGCGAACAATCCGGCCATGCCCAAATGGGCCGCAACATTTCCTACAACCTCATTGAGCCATACCCGGAAGGGGACATGAGGGGGATGTACCCCACTATTAGTATCACCCCTTAAAAAGCCAAATATGCTTGGAATACAACGGCCTGATCCCTAAAGAGGATCAGGCCGTTTTTAATTTTGATGTGAATGCACATGGCCTATTTGAAAAAATTCAACAAGGCATGGAGGGTGCACAGGGGGTGAGGAGGACAGCCGGGAATATACAGATCCACGGGAAGCAGGCTGTTCAGATCGCCCACCACGTCCTCACTCCCCCAAAAGGGACCGCCGGATATGGAGCATGCGCCGCTGGCGATGACCACCTTGGGTCCCGGGACCGCCTCATAGGTAGTCAGGAGTGCGGCCTTCATGTTCCGGGAAATGGGGCCTGTGACGTGGACGCCGTCCGCATGCCTGGGAGAGGCCACAAAGTCGATTCCAAAACGGGACAAATCAAAAAACGGGGTATTGAGAACGTTGGTGTCCGCCTCGCAGGAATTGCAGCCCGCCGCGGAAACCTGACGCAATTGAAGAGAGCGGCCAAAGAGCTTTTTAAAATGCTTTTTGGAATGGGCGGCCAGGTCTGGTAAAGTTCCGTCTGTCCAGAGGTCATCCCTGTTGGCTGCGCCCATGGCGAAATTCTCGGTAAAATGGACAAATTTACCGCCCGACTGCATTTCACACTGTCCGCAAAAGGTGCAGCGTCCCAGATCGATTTTTTTCTTTTTGGGATCAATGGCATCTTGAGGGCATGCCTCGGCGCAGAGTTTCGCCAGGGCTGGATCGCAATTCTTCTTGATTTCAGGAAGCCCCCGAAATCGTTTATATAAGGAAATAGGTTCCTTGGGGTACTTGCTAGTTTTGCACCCCTGTTCCATTCTGTTTTTTATGACTTTTAACATGCTGAAAAACCTCGCCCCATTTCTTTACAGGTCAAATCCGCAATAGGACAGATTAAAACTCTTATTGCAGAGGGGAAACTCGGATATTTCTTCGTTCCGAAGCGCCATGGCCAGCCCGGTCCAATTATGGAACGAGGGATCCTTGACCTTGTACCGCAGTATCCCCCCTGTGGCATCGGTAAGTATACAATGGGAAACTTCCCCCCGCCACCCTTCGTTGAGGGTTACCACAAAGGAAGAGGGCGATAGCTTATAGTCCTTCATAAATACAGCTTCCGTGTCCCCTTTGCGGTCCAGCAGCGTTTCGATAAGAGAAAAAGAGTGCATGATTTCCTCGCGTCGGACCGTGGCGCGGCTGCAGACGTCGCCATTGGTCATAGTGTTTCTATTGACTGGCAGGGTGGCGTAGCACTCGGTGGGGAAGCTATCCCTTGCGTCATATCCCACACCCGAAGCGCGGCCCGCATAGCCCACCAAACCCAACTTTTCCGCTCTTTCCAGAGGAACCTTTCCCGTATCTTCAAAACGCGCCAAAACCGTGTTGGCCGTAAACAATAGATCGCAAACATGCTCAATTTCAGGCTTGATCTCCGCGATTTTATCCCTCAAAAGCTGGCGTTGCTCATCTTTCAAGACATAGGCAACCCCTCCGGGACGCACCAAGCCTCTGCCCATGCGGCTGCCGCACAAAACCTGCGACAGATTCAGGACATCCCCCCTCAGGCGTCCAAAATAATTGGCCGGAGGATTAAAGGCCACATCGCCGCTTAACGCGCCCAGGTCGCCCACATGGTTGGCCATGCGTTCCAACTCCAGGGCGATGGTTCTCACCACACGGGCTTCCTCATCCACTTCCAGGCCCGCCAATCCTTCGATGGCTTGGCAGCAGCATAAATTGTGGCCGATGGTGGTATCTCCGGCAATAGTTTCGCAAATAATAGGCAACCGTTTTTTAGGAACCTTGGGCAGCATTTTTTCCACGCCCCGGTGCTGGTAACCCAACTGGATTTCCAGATGGAGGACCACCTCGCCGATGCACTGGAAGCGAAAATGCCCCGGCTCGATAATCCCGGCATGGACCGGCCCCACAGCCACTTCGTGGATGTCTTCCCCTTCCACTTGAAAATAGGGATAGTTGCCGGGGATTTCTTCCTTGTAATTATTCCCGAACACGTCCTGCGCGCCCGTGCAGTTGGCATGATAACGGACCATTTTCAACCAGGGATGGTTCAGGGGTCTGATCCCGTACTGCTCGGCGATTTCCCGTTCGAACATGTGGAACTTCTCATTGGCGCTGGTCAGGGAATCAAATTCCTTATTAACGGAACAACCCGTTACAAAAAGATCCCTTTTCTGCCGCATGACCGCCAGCAGTTTCGTGTCCTTTCCGTCCTCGTATGCAAACATCTGGACCACAAAGCCGTCATTTTCGGCCAGATCCACAAGGGTTTGGCTGAAGCCCTCCAGAGGCAAATTGGGAATGTCTGTCCGGGCGATGGGTTTTCCGTTTTCAATTTTCAGGAGGTTATCCATTGAACGCACCTCCGATCATGGCAATGGCGTTTTGTATGGTATCGTATAAAGCCGCTGGCATCCATACGCACAGGACAATTGAGGTCAACAGCAAAAGAAAAGAAGGGGCCACCCGCATGAGGTTTTCTTCCACCTGGATGGTTTCCTCGGTGTCACCAAAGCACATACGCATGACCAGACGGGATGCAGCCGCAAAGATGAGTATGAGGCAAAAGATAAAAAATCCGATACCCCAATAATGCCCGGCCCTGAAGGCGCCAATAATAATGAGCACCTCGCTGAGGAACATGCCGAACGGAGGAAACCCGGAAATACCCACAAACCCGGCAAAAAAAACGCCAAATGTCTTGGGCAGAAAAGAAGGCATTTTGCCCACCTTGTTTACCAGCTTGGTTCCGTAAGCCAGCATGATGTTGCCAGCCGAGAGAAAAAGGGACGATTTGATAAGGGAATGATGGATAAGATGTAGCATGGCGCCGTAGCTTGCCAACCCGCCCACACCAATTCCAAAAGCGATGATACCCATGTTCTCGATGCTGGAATAGCCCAGCATCCGTTTGTAGTCGTGCTGATTCCGGATAAAAACCCCGGCAATAAACATGGACAACAACCCAAAACCCATGAGCACGTTGCTTGAATAGGAGCCTAACCCTGCGTTAACCATGAGCGTGTGCACTTTGTACACGCCCAGAAAGGCGCAGTTCAATAGCACCCCGGAAAGTAGCGCCGAAGCCGGGCTTGGGGCCTGGCTGTGGGCGTCGGGAAGCCATGTATGCATGGGGGCAAGGCCCATCTTGGTGCCATACCCTATCATAACAAAGATGAAGCCCGCCTTGAGCCACACCGGATCAAGCGATTTTGCCACGGTGTTTAACGAGGTAAAGGTCAGGGGCACCCGCACTCCCCCCAGGTCCATGGACAAGACAATAAAAAAGGAGCCCAAAAGAGCCAGGGCGATTCCCACGGAACAGATCATGACGTACTTCCAGGTGGCTTCCAAAGCAGCCTTGGAGTGCGACAGGAGGATAAGGGGGGCGCTCACCAGAGTCGTCGCCTCAATGGCCACCCACAGAACAATGATGTGGTCGGCCAGGGCCACCATGCTCATGGTCGCCAAAAAAAGCAGCATGCACCCTATAAAAACAGGCTCATTCCGCAACTCGGTTTCCCGCAAGTAGGAAAGCGTGTAGATGGCAATAAGCATGAAAATAAACGAGGTGACCAACAGCACAAGCATCCCTTCAGGCGCCGTGCTGAAATATCCTGTGGTGACGGGGCTGAGCTTGCCCATCCACCCCATGAGCGTGAGTCCCAAATGGAGCGCGGCGGCGATTATAAGTCCGGCCCGCCCATACTGGGCTGGAAGAAACATGACGATCACCCCAATCAGAAAGGGGAGCAGGAAAACATGTTCAAGCATGAGATTAATCCTTCAGTCGCATGAGTAGAGAAGTGTCCATGTCATCAAAGGCGCGATTGATGTTGGTGAGGATAATCCCCATGATCATGACGCCAGCCAAGAGATCCAGCAGGATCCCAAACTCAAGCACATGCAAGGTATGGACCTCCCTAGCCAAAGCTGTTCCAATCAGATAGATCCCGTTTTCCAGCATGAGATATCCAATAACCTGGGTAATGCCCTTACGCCGCCCCATCATGAGCAAAAGTCCGGCCGCGAGGGTGGTGATACCGGTAATAAGCAAAAGGGCATGGCTCCCGGGAAGGTTCAGGGGAAGCCTGTCCACAATAAAGGCTGAAACAAGTATCATCGCAAGGCCGGCGAACAACGAAGCATGGTAACTGATAATGGGTTCTATCTCCCGGCGGATGGAAGCCTTCTTGACCGCAAAGAATAAAAATGCGGGAATCACCAAGCCTTTGATTGCCACCGTTATCGGTGTAAGAAACAAAATACCCCCTGTCAGCTTGTCATGGTGCTCCATAAACAAGGGCGTCAAGGAAACCAGAACACCCTGCAAGGCAATAATCTTCACCAGGGCCATCAACCGGTTGGAGCCCAACGTCAAAAGGACGGACAATATGGTGATAGATAGAATGACGTCAGTTAAGTGTATCATGAGACAACCCTCGTGGTTAAAATGGCGGCAAAAAAGACCAGGGCAAATGACGTTAAAATAAATTTGGGAACCAGATTCATCTTAAGGCGGGCTGTTATGGACTCGGTAATCCCCACGGCCACATAGATCAGACCCATAATTCCGAAAAACAGCAGGGCATGGAGCCAGGGGCTGGTAAATTGCAGCGGCTGGACAATGCACGTGATGAACGCGGCGTAAAACAACAATTTGAAAAAGGCGCCCAATTCAATGAGAGCAAGGTCAGGACCGCTGTGATCCAGGATCATCACCTCATGAATCATGGTGAGTTCCAAATGGGTGGCGGGGTCATCCACGGGCACCCGGGAGTTCTCCGTCAACAGCACCATGAAAAGCGATACGATCACCAGCAGGAGCAACGCCCCGGCTCCCCCCCAAACGGTGATGGGATTGGTTCCGGCAAAAAATTCCCCAAAGCTCAATGCTCCGTTGAGGCGAAAAAAGATGACCAGAATGGAAAAGGTGGTGGCTTCGGCCAGAGTGGCGAAATAGACTTCCCGGGCAGCCCCCATGCCCTCAAAGGGCGAGGCCGTATCCAGGGCCGCGATTACCGTAAAAAACCGGCCCAGGCCAAACAGGTAGAACAGGACGATCACATCCCCATGAAAAGACAGCACCGGCGAAGCACCGGCTATGGGAACAAAAAGCAACGCCATGGCCGCCGTGACAAAGGATACGGTGGGGCCCATCCTGAAAACAAAACTGGTGCTGGTGCTGTACACGGAACCCTTACGGAACAGCTTGAGCACGGTGTAATACTTGATAAGCAGCGGCGGTCCTTTTTTGCCTGCGAAAAAGGCCTTTACCTTGAGGATAAAACCAGGGAATAAAGGCGCAGCTAAAAGCGCTATCCCATATGCTATGATCGATTCCATTCAATACCTCCGGCGGAATGGGAAATGCCAAGTGGAAAACGCCACTATTGTGCAAGAAGCAATATAACGATGGCCAGAACAATATACGCGATATAAAGCTGAATTTCGCCGTGTTGTATCCAACGCAGCTTATCCAGAACCCAGAAAACCGGCTTCACGACTGTCTCAAGTATGGCTGATTCGGCGCGATCGCTCACTTTCGTTTTGTAAGTCGTCTTGCCAGGGAAAATTTTCTGAATTCCGCTATATACGTTCTCCGAATGGATAAATGGGCGGAAAAAGCCAACGATGGACATGGCGTAGGATGTCCCTGTGTACTGCATCCTGACGGTGGGCTGGGTAAAGCCGCAACCCCAAGTGGGTCCCTTGGCCATGGGTTTGCCGGAATAAAGTCCCTTCCGTAAAAGCATGGTAATCCCCAAAATACCCAGAAAAAGAACCGCCACCAGGGAAATATTGCGAACCAAGTCAATGAAAACAGTGGGCGAAACCGTTGCTGCGATTGGCAACCCGGAAACAACCCGGAAGACTATATGCACAAAGGGTTCGGGAAAGACCCCAACCACAATGCAGGAAAGAGCCAGCACAACCATGGATATCCGCATGGCAATGCCGCACTCCGAAGCCTTAGCGGCATTTTCGGTTCTCGGCTCTCCCAAAAAAGCAACGCCCACCAATTTTGTAAAACACGATGCCGCCAATCCGCCTATCACAGCCAGGGAAATGATGGTCAACATGGGCAACAAAAACGACGATCCATGGGCCAATCCGTAAAAAGCACCGTAGTAAATGAGGAACTCACTCACGAACCCGTTAAAGGGAGGAAGCCCGGATATGGAAACAGCTCCCACAAGAAAGGTTTTTCCCGTGACCGGCATGGTTTTCATAAGCCCGCCTAACTCGTTGATCTTGCCGGTGCCTGCCTTGTGAATGACTGACCCGGCGCCCATGAAAAGCAGAGATTTGAAAATCGAATGGTTGAATACATGCAGCAACCCGCCCGCAAAGCCAAAAGCCGCCATGGTGGAGTTTCCCGTGGCTACACCCAGCATGCCAAGACCCAGCCCCAAAAGAATAATGCCGATATTCTCTACACTGGAATAGGCCAACAGCCGCTTTATGTCATGAACCCCCAGAGCATAGACAACCCCAAGGATGCCCGAAATCATACCCGCCACCAAAATTATTTGGCCGTAAATCTCTCCCGCAGGGGCTAACAGCATATAAAACCTGATAATTCCGAAAATACCCATCTTGATCATCACACCGGACATGACCGCGGAAACCGGGCTGGGCGCCGCAGGATGGGCATGGGGCAGCCAGATATGCAGGGGAAAAACACCAGCCTTGGAACCCAGGCCCATAAAGGCCAGCACAAAGGCGATGAGTTTCATGTTTTCAGGCATGGCCGAAATGGAGTCAAAGGACAATGTGCCGGTCTGGCTGTATATAACGGCGAATGCGGCAAAGAGAAACAAGGCGCCTGCCTGGGCGAAGATAAAATAAAGGTATCCGGCTTTCCGGGTTTCTTTGTTCCTGAAATCAAAAACCACCAGAAAAAAAGAGGACAGGGACATAATTTCCCAGGCCAGGGCAAAGGTCAGCATATTGTTGGCGGTGGTCAGCAAAGCCATGGACACAAAAAGAACAGCCGAAAAAAAATAACTGATTGCTGTCTTACCCGACTGTTTCTCATGGTGCATATAGTGGAAGCTGTAAAGGGTGGCTAATGGGCAAATAAAAAAAATGGGAATGAGGAAAAATGCCGCCATGGCGTCCATCTGGAGGGCAATCTCGAAATGGTGGAGCCAGGGCCATGAGATGACTGCGTTTTCAACGGGGTGTATCAAAAAGGATAAGGCTGCATACAACCCAGTAAAGGAGCCTATTGCCGTGATGATGACACAGGCGGCCTTCATCACGGTGAACTTCTTGTAGGTAAAAAGAGGCAGAATGCCGCCCACAAGTATCACGACAAGGGAAAACAAATAGGTATCCATCAATTCCTCTGGTTCCTTTACAAAAAAAGGCCGCCTATTAATGTTGGTAATCATTTCTGAAAGTGTCCGCCAATCCGGCGAAAGCACTTTAGGATATCATGTCAGCGCAGCATGGCTGGGAACGGAGTGTACAGTTCTCACAAATACCATACGACAACATAATTTGCGCCCTGTCTTGCAATGATTACTTTCAAAAGTCAAGTGAAAATTTGCGCAATCCTCTTCGCCGGAGAATATGAAATCCATAGAAACCCCTGAAAATGAAACAGTTGCCCGAAGAAAATAAATGACGCCAAATTGTGTCAAACAATCATTGGGGCTCTTCAGGAGGCGAATCTTCCGGAACCACGGCTGGAATAACCAGGCCCATGGAGTCTCCCAGAATCTTGACGGAATCAATGAAATGCCTGGGCAGGGGGATGGTGCGTTCCTCCATCAAAACACCCAGTTGCAGGGACCGGGTGAGGATAAAGGATGTATCGGCTCCCCGGGTATGGTCGCACATGAAGGCGACACGAAGGGCGTCGGTGATGTGGGGCAGCAAACTCGCGAAGTCCTCGTGTACTGCCAGGGACCGCACATACTGGGCGATCACGGGGCGATGGGACCGCACGAACTCCACATATTGGGGGTCCAGGTTGGGAGTACAAAAAAGATCGTTTATAATGGCCCCTGCCAGCATGGCGGCAAAGGCCTCCTCCCAGTCCGGGTAGTGGCCGGAAAAATGCTTCTTGAGCGTTTTGAAAAGAGCAATTTTAACGACGCCCACCGCCTCGGTGAGCACGGGAATCAACTTGTTATCCACATCCATGGTCATGGGTTCAGCATCTCGTATAAAGCCAGATATTCCTGGGACAGTTTATGTTTGGGCGCCAGATGGACAAGCGGCATGGACTTGTCATGGGATTCCCGCACCTTGATGGATTGGGATAAAAATGCATCCAGCACCGGCAAATTTTCGCTTTTCAACTCATCCACAATCTTCCGGGGCAACGTGGCCCTGGCCTGGAACTGATTGACTATGATTCCCTCCACCCTGAGCTTGGGATTGTGGTCCTCCCGGATTTCCTGAACGCTGCCCATGAGAGTGTACAAGGCACGCCTGGAAAAATCGTCGCAATCAAAGGGAATCAGACAGGTGTCTGCAGCAATGAGGGCGGACAGGGTGAAAAAATTCAGGGCCGGGGGCGTGTCGATAAAAACCTCGCTGTAATGAGGGATCTGGTCCAGGGCCTCCTTGAGCTTGTAAATCTTGTACCTTGCCTCCAGCTTGGAACTCAGGTCCGCCATTTCCGGATGGGCGGGCAGGATATCCAGACCGGGATAGGGGGTCCGGTGGATATAGGCTTCCACCCCTTTGCGGCGCAGGCTGATGCGTAGCATGTCCTGGAAAAACTCTGTCATGGTTTCACCAGGGTCCAGGTCGCCGTTGCCCAACAAATACTGGGTGGCGTTGCTCTGGGGGTCCAGGTCCACCAGGAGCGTGCGTTTTCCCTTGCTGGCGGCCATGGCAGCCAGGTTGCTTGCTATGGTGGATTTTCCCACCCCCCCCTTTTGATTGAAAACCACTCTGCGCATATCCCCTCCTTTTGGGTGACATTATAAGCCCGGGCAAGGCGCCCGGCCCGGCCATGGTGTCGGGATCAAGGCAACACAAAATCCATCTGATAGCGAGTCGTTAACTGCTCCCTTATCAGATTTCCCAATTTTGTCAAACCACTGCGTCAACGCCTGCGCTTGGCCTTGGCCCTGGCTTTGGCTTTGGCCTTCCTTAGGAGCTTGCTCTTGTGGGCCGCAATTTTTTCCTTGATGTCCGCCCGATATCTGGTCACCGCGTTAAAAGTGATCCAGTAGGTGATGAAGGCCAGGGGGATGCCGGTAATCAACCCGCCCACGGTGAGTATCCAGATCATTTCAGGGGTTTGGCTTAACATGGCCAAGAGCCCGTTAAGATTGAACTCCCCGGGCGCCCTGAAAGGCACCTTGGCCGCCCAAAAAAACTTGCCCACATGGTAGGTGAACCAATAGACAAAAGGCGCAGTGGCGAAATTGGAAATCTGAACCCCCACGGCCGAGGAAATCTTGCTCCACTTGAAGATGGCGGCCAATAACACGGCAATGGCCGTATGCACCCCCATGAAGGGGCTCATGCCCACAAAAACCCCAAGGGCCAGACCAAGGGCCAGTTCCCGGGGGGTCCCCCGTATGGCTAGAAACCGGTGGAAAGCCCGCTTTAAAGTCCCCTTCAGGCCATTGCCTGAGGTTGGCATATAATGGAGGTAAAAATCCTTCTCAATGTCATGATCGCTCAGGCCCTCCCCATCCAGGGAGGGGTTTTCGCTGGCGTCCGAAATGTCCCGCGAAGGGGACGGAGAGGATTTCTCCGGGGTATCTGTGGTGGATTCAGTCATGGCATGCTTCATACCTGAATAATAGGCCGGACTCCGTAAAGGACTTCCCTAATTCTCTGCGTCAACAACCCTTGAAATACTCTCTATAAGCACAGGAGTTCGGGGCACATCCTTGAAAAAACCACTGGAACCTGTTTCCACCCGGGATATTCGGGTCACCACATCCATTCCTTGAACCACCTTGCCAAAAGCAGCGTAGCCGTAACTCCTGGCGTTGCCCGGTACGTGATCCAGAAAATGATTGTCCTTCACATTGATGAAAAACTGGGCTGTAGCGCTGTTTATGTCGCCAGTACGGGCCATGGCAATAGTGCCGGTAAGATTTTTAAGCCCCTTGGGCGCTTCGTTCACTATGGGAGCGTGAACCTTTGCCTGGTTCATCTGGGCGTCGAAACCGCCCCCCTGGATCATAAAACCATCAATCACCCGATGGAATACCTTGCCGCTGTAAAAGCCCTCGTCCACATACTTGAAAAAATTCTCCACTGTCACAGGGGTCAGGTCAGGCCGAAGTTCCACTTGGAATTCGCCCAGAGTGGTTTTGACCAGCACCCGGGGCTGTGCTGCCACCTCCTGCGTGACCTCCGGAGCCTTGGAAATCTTGGACTTGGAAACTTCGCTGCTTTCCTCCTTGGGCGAACAGGAACCCAGGCACAACAATACCGCTAAAACCACCATCAGAATCCTGATTGCTTTCATCATTCCTCCTCGAAAAACCCAAACCACTCCAAAGTTCATTCCTCCCCCACCGCGGGACGGACTTTATACACAACTTCTTTGCGGATCTGAACAGTCCCGGGCTTGGCCCCCCGGGGCTTGGTCACATTGCAGGCCTGAGTGCACGATACAGCAACCACACCGCCGCTACGGGCTTTGCTGTGATAGGCTGCAATGGCGGCCGCCTGCTTCTTTAACAGGGCATCGGGCTGCTGCCCGTCCCGGGACCGCAAAAGCACATGGCTCCCCGGCATGCCACGGACATGAAACCACCAGTCATTGGGCCTGGCTGTCTTTAGGCTGAGTATGTCGTTATCCTCGTCTGTCTTTCCAGCCAGGACTTCCCAACCGCCGGGCAACTCGTACCGGAACACCCGGGGCTCCGGAGGAGTAAAACTTTCCTTATCATGATTCTTATCGGTTCGGGAGCCCATTTTATTCGCATACCTTGAAATAATAATTAATCCGGCCCAGACTCTTTTCCCAGGCAAAAATTAGGTTATCACTGTCTCGATTCAAGGTAAAGCACTGTCTGTGAGCCGCAGGAATACTGCCGCTCAAAATTAATCCTGCGGCAAGGAAACGGAATGCAAGGCAGGAAGTTTTTTTGCAGTGAAAAAAAAGCCTTGACATAATGACGCGATGCGTCATATTGTATTTGACATACAGATCATACGTGGTCCCGGGAAATGGATCCCGGGAAATTTCTTTTTATTTTCTGAACTGTTTATAACACGATTACTTATCAAGGAGAAGAACAATGGCGGAAGAAATCACCAACACCCAGGCGCCTGAAACGGCCGCCGAAGAGAAACCCGAACAAGCCAAGAAAACTGTCGCGGCCAAGACTGAAGCCGTGGAAGTAAAAGCCGAAGAAGCAAAGGCGGCTCCCAAAAAGGCTGCGGCCAAAAAAGCCCCGGCTAAAAAGGCGGTTGCCAAGGCGGCTGAGGAAAAAACTCCAGCCAAAAAGGTTGCTGCAAAGGCTGCCGCAAAAAAGGCTCCAGCCAAAAAGGCCGCGGCCAAGACAACCGCTAAAAAGGCTCCAGCCAAAAAGGCGGCTCCCAAGGCGCCTGAAAAGGCGACCCCTGCCGTGTATGTTATCCGGACCGCCCAAAAGGTTACCGACAGCCTGCCTGCTCCCGTATCCGGTTACAATGAAAAGATTATGACTGCTGTGACCACAGGAGTGGATTTTGTAGAGGAAATGACCAAAACAGCCTTGGCTACTGCCGCTGTTTACGTGGACCTTGGCAAACAAAAGGTCAATGAACGCACGGCCGGAATCCAGGGCAAGGTCAAGATGGTTGCAGACACGGCAACCATAACCGCCCTGCAATGCAACGAGAAATATGTCAAGAAAGCACTGGAGTCCGGCAAAAAAACCCTTGAAACCGGAACCGATCTAGTCGAAGATATGGGGATGGTCGCTTTGGAGACCTTTGGCACCATGGCGGAAAACGGCAAAAAGATCGCTGCCAGGCTGCCCATGGCTGATAAGGTCAAGGCCCTGACTTCCAAGATGACCGCCTTGGCTTCCAGATAAGGCGCGCTGGATAACGCTTGGAGCCAGGAAAAACATAGGCCGCTGCCCCGATTCCCTTTAGGGGGAACCGGGGCCGCCTTTGGCAAACTCTCTGAGCATCAAAGGAACTCCATGCGCAGGATCAAAAAGTACTCCAACCGCAAGCTGTATGACACCGAGGATAAACAATATATATCCCTGGCCCGGGTTTCCGAACTGGTACGGGCTGGCGAAGAAGTGTTCATCCAGGATTCCAAGACCGGTGAGGACCTGACCGCCGCCACCATGTCCCAGTTGCTGGCACGCGATAAAGGGGTGCCTTCCGGGGTCCTGATGCAGCTTCTCCAAAAAGGACAGGGAACCTTGCTCTCGGCCCGGAAATTTGTGTCCCTTTGGCAGGGCGCCATGAGCATGGCCGAGGGAGAGTTGGACAAAGTAGTCACCCGAATGGTCAAGAACAACGAGTTGTCCGAGTCCGAGGGCAGCCGGTTCAAGGTCGAAGTCATGGGCTATGCCTCTAATCTCAAAACCTGGATATCAGACAAGATTGATTATCGTGTGGCCGAAGTGCTGGGCATGATGAACCTGGTTTCCCGGGAGCATATTCAAGACTTGGAAGACCAGGTGACCCGGCTCACCAATCTGGTGGAGGAATTGCAGAATAGCAACGAACCGCCTGCAAAGGATGACGGGAAATAAAAAGTCCGGATGACCGGACCCAATCTTAAACGCCATAACGGAACCCTGCCGCCTAGGGGCGGGGGCGCCTTTACATAGAGACCCCGTGGCCCTGTGGCCACGGGGTTTTTTTATAGGATTTTACAGGAACACGCCGCGCCGTTTTTTCAGGATGTCGTAAATCCTGCGCTGGATGGTGTCCCGCACCTGGTTGGACACCTTGGATACCAAAAGCGGCTCCTCCGAAGGGCGGCATTCCACGTCCTGCAGCCGAATGGGCGCGTCAAAGTGGATATGCCACTTGGTGGGCAGAGGTACAAAACCCAAGGGACCCAGCCACGGAAAAGTAGGGGTCAGGGGCACATAGGGAATGCCTAAAAGGGAGGCCAGCGGCTTCATGTTGTAGAGCATGGGGTGGATTTCCTCGGCCCCCACAATGGAAACCGGCACAATGGGAGACTTGGTTTTCAGGGCCACCCGGGTGAATCCGCCCCGGCCAAACCTGGCAAGCTGGTATCTTTTGGAAAAAGGCTTGCCAATGCCTTTGATGCCTTCGGGAAACACCAGGACCAACTCGTCCTGCATAAGGAGTTTTTCCGCGTTTTCCGGGGAGGCCTGAACCCCGCCCAAACGAAGCAACAAAGGCCCGGTCACGGGCAGCTTGAAGACCAGGGACAACACCAGCGCCCGCACCAGCCGGGGATGGGGATGTTCCTCATTGACCGCCATGACCACCATGGCGCCGTCGTAGGGCAACACCCCGGAGTGGTTGGCCACCAGCAGACATCTGCCGTCCACCGGGACATTTTCCACTCCCGTGACCGTCACCCTCCAATAATATTTGTATATGAACCTGACCGCGAACATGGCGCGCTGGGTGAGTTCGTCGTCCCTGCCCCAGTCGTCTATCTCATAGTCCCCCGCCCTTCTCCGACGGATAAATTCCATGCACTCCTTGAATGTCTCAATGCATTTTTCCGTGGGGGTTTCACTGTCCCGTGGAAAGGAGTTCAAAAGGCCGTTGTCACTGTCCTTTTCCTGATGCATGGCGCAAAAAGCCTGCCCTTCCAGGGCCTTGTTTTTGCACGGGGTGTTTTTTGCCGTCATGCCCTGGCACCTGGGCTGGCCGGAATGTTTACTGGTCATAACCCTCTTCCTTGTTGAAGTCGTCAAGCAGGTTGGAAAGGTAATTGGAAGCCCTCTGGCGGGCCTGTATCCAGGCCTGCATCCGCTCTGAAGACTGGGGGTCTGACTGGATTTTATTCCGGGAAGGCAGGTATCGCCGAATGCGTAGATGCTCGAAAAACTCCCGCACGGTTTCCTTGGAGGAAAAATGGGGTTTGAACTGGAGCACCTTTTTCATGCGCCCAGTATCGCCCAGGCAATTGTACATAATGTAGTCCGTCTCAATGGGAATGGAGTCGGTCAGGCCCTGCCTGCCGCCCGGTCTCAGCAGCATGCCGGACGCCCGCAAAAGGGGGCTGGGCAGAGGAAGGGGAATTTTTCCACCGATGCGCAAAATCTGGGAAAGGGGCAAAATCCCATCCCCCGAGATGTTGAAGGTCCCCACCACGTCGCTCTTGATGGTGTGATACAGGGCCGAAAGCACGTCCTGTTCGTGGGTGAACTGGAATAAGGGATCGTGCCCCAGACAGGTGGGCACAATGTTGGAGTCCAAATACCGCATCACCGGAGTGTCCACGGTCCGGCCCAGGATATTGGCAAACCTGAGCACCGTGATATTGGGGATTGGGTTGCTCCGGGCGAAACGCCGGACCATCTTTTCCAACTCCACCCGGTCCTGGATATACCGATGCTGGTGCTGGCCTTTTAAGTCCGCGTCTTCGGAAATATAATTGGGATTGCTGGCCTGGGCGCCGTACACCTTGGTGCTGCTTTTGATGATCAGGCGCGGGGTCTGGGCTGCCGAGCAGGCGGCCAACAGGTCCATAGTGCCCATGACGTTCTGGTCAAAATGCTCTTCGTTGGATGTGTAAGAGTCCAGGAACAAAAGATGGCATACCGTGTCCACCTTGGCTACCTGGAGCAATTCCGCCAAAAGCGGCGTATGCAGGTCCACCTGGAAGAATTCCAGGCGTTTGAACGGTTTTTTGGGTTTTTCAAAATCAATGCCGATGATGGGATCAAACTCAGGATCCTGCTCCAGCAAGGGCGCCAGATTCCTCCCCCAAGAATGGGATACCCCGGTGATCAGAACAGACCTTTTTTTGCGGGCCATTTCCCTTCCTTTCCCCTCCGAGATTTGCTTACGATAAAACGTGGAATTTGCACTATAAACAATTCCTCCCCCTTTTGCAATCCCGGAGCATGACAAAGATGGTCCAAGCGTTGAATTTCCTTTGTTTTCCAGGAAAAATACAAAAAAATATTCGAATATACATGAAAATGGTTCCATATTTAATGAAAGGAGGGAAAGGGCGTATCCGTTTCTCGTCCCCACGGTCCTTCATAGGAAGCATACCTGTCGGGATTACGCCAATTCTGATCCCTGCAGAACATGTCCCGCCCTGACGAACACTGCGCCAATCGTTCTTTGGTTCAGAGGTTTTTGCTCAGGGGAGGCTTCCGGCCCCCTTGTGTAGCAAACCAGCCGCGAAAAATCGCTTTTCCATTGACAGAAAGGCCCAATGGGGATATGGATTTTTCTCCATATTGTGTTCCCCATGCGGAGAGGTGGCCGAGCGGCTGAAGGCCCTGCTCTCGAAAAGCAGTATCCTGCCAAAAGCGGGATCGTGGGTTCGAATCCCACCCTCTCCGCCAAGCATTACCTTATAAAATCAAGCATTTATCTCCTAAATAGCAACCCATCCTAAAACAAGATTAACCTAAATAATATCAGTGGCTTAAGCTCGTTTTTGGCTTTGTAAACACTTTGTAAACAGAGGCCTTTGTAGTCACACACAGGGCAATGCCGAGCATCTGCTCTTTTTTCCCTTTTGACTACACTTGGTTTTTTTTGTTTTCAAAATCCATCATTCAGTTTTTTTTTAAGGGCAAAAATTCCCCTGCCACCCCGATGGTGACCAGGGGTGTTTTTTTGGATTGGCCAAGTGTTGGCCAGGACCTTATGTAATGTGAGAAGAAGGGGTAAGGCAAAGATAAGGGTTCGTTTATTGGGGGGGTGAAAGCGGAAGGGAATACTGCGTTTTATTTTTCCGGTTTATGGGAAATATTGGGGGGTTTTTGGGGTTTTCGTTTCCCTCTGTAAAAAGGTGGGGATTTCGATCCGGTTCCTGGACCTCATCAGGTTGGTCTGGTGACCGGGAGCGGCCGGAGCAATCCGGGAAGGAAATCCCCGGACCGGCGTCCGGGATGTGGCAGGGGGTGACTGGCGCCTGGGGAGGTGGCTCCTGCCTCCTGGTGGTAGACGGCCGGACCTGGACGGCCGGTCTTACCCCATGGGCCATGGCCCTCCAGACAAAAAGTCCCGGACTGGGACTCCCTCCCCCCCTATCACTCTGGTGCGCGTGGGATTTTTCAAAAATTTGAGGGTCCCCTCGCCCCCTGATCACCACGCCCTGAGCTGGGGATGCGGGATGCATCCACAAAATAGAGGGGGTGGGACATTTGGGGATCTCTAAGTATAGTGTTTTTAGATTTAACATATAATAAACTTGCATTATTCATAATTGGTATGTTTTGCATAAAAATTCAACATTAAATTTCACTTAATTGTGCTTTTGAAGTCAGACTTGTGACCTATTTTGTCCAAAATCAATTCCTGAAAATATACTTCAGGAACTGTTTTAATGGCGAAAGCCATTTTGTATTTAATCCTTAGAAAGGAGTTAAAAAATGACAAGTCAAGAAGATCTCATCGAATTGAAGGTTAGACAAAGTATAGCAAAAGAGGTTTCTGAGTACAGAGAACACCTTGAGACCCAGTTTAAACAACTTAAGTGGGGATTGACCATTTTAATTGGATTTGTCCTGATAGTTTTTGTTTGGGTTTATGGAAACTCTTACAACGAAATGAATAATTCTGTTACATATTTAACTTCATCAATTCAGAATAAAATTAATATGTTAGAAAAGTATGCAGAGCAACAGGCTTCAAATCGTATTGTTGATTATAAGGTTGATGCTGCATTAGAAAAGAGGATATCTATTAGGATTAATGAAATTTCTGATGCAGTTATTAATCAGAATAAAAAAGATATTGAAAAATTAGTATCAAATAACATATCAACATTTTTAAATGATCAGGCAAATTTGAAATTAGCTGAAGTTCTTGATTTAAAAGTTAATGAACTGAAATCATTCGATGTTAATGGGCTATTACTTGTATTACCTGTTGGAACAATAATACCTTCGATGCTCTCTCCAGACAAATTTGCACAATTGCCTGAGGGAACGAAATGGACTCTCGCTAATGGGCGGAGTGTGCCAAACACAAGATACGCTGAGTTAGTTGGGCCTACCGTTCCAGATCTTCGCGGTATGTTTTTGCGCGGGTTGAATGAAGGGAGAACTGACGGCAAACAAGACCCAGACAACAACAGAAAACCCGGGGATGAGCAGGATCAAATGTTTAAGGAACATTTTCATAATTTTTATAGTAATGTTTATGATGCCGGAGGTGGAGATAATGCCAGTTGGGTTGCTCATGATCCTGGTGCTTTTGGATATGGTCATATTAATCCCCCTCCAACGAAGGCGGCTGGAGGGGAAGAAACACGGCCCAACAATGTTGCAGTCTATTATTATATTAAGATAAACTAAGCCATTACGCATTGCTATTTTTGTGGCTATAAAGCAATTCAAAAGCAGGGAGCATGTTGCTAATGCTTCCTGCTTTTTTTGTTTTTGGGTCGACTGTTAGAACTCCCTGTCAAGAGAAAAAACAGGGGTTCGTGAAAATCGAATCGTGGTATATCCCCGTCAAATTGCCGCAAATCGTGGTAAGTGGACACCCTCCTTTTTGAACATCCCTCTTTTCTGAAAAACCCGTGTTATAAAAACGCCGTGTAGGATCGCTTTCAGGTTTCCTCCTTTAGCTGGGAGCGATCATGCCTGTTCGGCCGGAAGCATTTGGTTTGCAGGACAGGCCGGGGAGTTGCTCTGCTCCCCGGCCACCCTTCCAGCCGTGGCAGGCGCAAGGACCTTGGATCCCCGACAGGGTCATTCGGGGATGACAGCAAGGGACAAGGATGCTGGGTCCCCGCTTTCGCGGGGATGACGAATCCCCCCATCCTGACCTCCCCCCGCCAGTGGGGAAGGAATTTTATGAAAGGGCGCGGCAATCAGTATTTTTCAACCTGAAATTGTTGGAATCCAGTGTACGATATCTTTGGGGGCGAGTCCATATTATCCATTTGCGTTTAAAATCGTCAGGAATCGGAACTCCTTCAGTAAACCGGCCTGAATGGCCCCACAGAGCCAAGCATTTCCCCACCCGGCCTCACAGAAAAAAAACCTCTTGCCAAACAGGCGAAAATGCGCCATAAGACACCCACCTTTTCGGGGTGCGGGATAATTGTCCGCAGGCCAATCCCGGAACAGGGGCAACTGGCGATAATTTCTGCATGCCAGGAGCAAGACATAGGAAGTACCGCACGAATGCGGAGAGGTGACCGAGCTGGCCGAAGGTGCACGACTGGAAATCGTGTGTACGGCACAACCGTACCGTGGGTTCGAATCCCACCCTCTCCGCCATTTTTATTTTGAGCCTTGGGATTATCCCGGCGCAACAGGCCTTTTGCAAGGCTGGCAGCCCCGGCTATTCACGAGGCGGATTCGTGTGAAAGCAAACAAGCCGGGTTTAAGCCTTTAAGGGGCGTTGTGATTCCGGGCTGACATGGCTTGCAACGCGAACCAGGCCCGTCTGGGTGCAAACAATCCGGCATTTTACAATATTGTGAATCAACAGGATGCGTCAGGGAGATTCCCCATGAATGCAACCTGTTTATTTTATTTATGAAATCATTATTTGCCAGGTTTTTCTTGCATTTTCCGGGATAGCGATCCCACAGGTAATCCATGTCCTATCTTGTCCTTGCACGAAAATACAGACCCCTGACCTTTGATGAAGTGGTGGCCCAGCCCCACATCACCGACACCCTGAAAAACGCCATCAAGCAGAGCCGGGTGGCTCACGCCCTGTGCATGGCAGGCCCCCGGGGCACGGGCAAGACCACGGTGGCCCGCATTCTGGCCAAAGCCATGAACTGCGTCAACGGCCCCACGCCAGAACCTTGCGGCGTGTGCGCCTCGTGCCGGGAGATCACGGCCGGCAACGCCGTGGACGTGTTTGAAATCGACGGCGCCTCCAACAACAGCGTGGATCAGGTGCGGGAACTCCGGGAGAACGTGCAATATGCCCCTGCCCGGGGCAATTACAAGGTGTACATCATCGACGAAGTGCACATGCTCTCCCAGGCGGCCTTCAACGCTTTGCTGAAAACCCTGGAGGAACCCCCGCCCCATGTGATGTTCATCCTGGCCACCACGGAAAGCCACAAAATACCCGTCACCATCCTGTCCCGGTGCCAGCGTTACGATTTCAAACGGATCAGCCTGGACGCCATCGTAGGGCATCTGGCCAAACTGGCGGACCTGGAAAAATTCACCATAGAAGAACAAAGCCTGTGGGCCGTGGCAAGACGCTCCGGCGGCTGTATGCGCGACGCCCTGAGCCTGCTGGATCAGGTCATGGCCTACACCACGGGTCAGGCGAGTTTTGATCAGGTCCTGGACATCCTGGGCGTGGCGGGCCGAAAATCCCTGTTCGCCCTGGCCGAAGCCCTGTTAACCAGGAATGTTCCCAGCTGCCTTACCGCCGTGGACGACCTGTACGCCAAGGGCTACGATCTCAAACAGGTCATGGCCGACCTTGTGGAGCACATGCGGGACCTTACCGTGGTGAAGATGGTCAAGGACCCCACGCCCCTCCTGGACGTGCCGCCCGGAGAAATCCAGGCCATGCAGGATCAGGTGGCCCGGGCATCCCTGTCGTTCCTGAATCAGGTATTGAGCCTCCTTTTTAAAGAGGAAGCCATGGTCAGGATGTCGCCCCAACCCCGGCTGGCCCTGGAAGTGGCCATGATCCGCGTTTGCGAGGTCACCCCGGCGGTGGCCATCGACACCCTGATTGCAGCCCTGGACAACCTGGCTTCCCTGCCAGCCTCGGCCAACCAGATCATAAACATAGGCCCCGGACCTGCGACCGCTCCGGACGGGGGAAATGCTCCTCCTCCGGCTGAAAACCAAGCGCCGCCCGCTGGAAGCAGCATGGCTTCGGAGCAGGAAACGCCTGCCGCTCCGGCGCAAGATACTTTGCCTGTTGAGCCGCCTGCGCCTGCCGCTCCAATTCCCGAACAAACCGCCTCCTTTCCCCCTGTGACCGGGGAAGAAGAAAGCCCGTTTGAAGAAGACAGCCTGTTTGACGACGAGCCAGAGCCTCAGGCAGACAATCTTTTTCAGCAGGAACCCGTGGCAGAGACTGTCCCGGAACCTGCTTCCCCTGCGCCCCGGGCCATGGACGCGGAGCCGGATTACCCGGAGCCTGAATACGCCTTGCCCGATTTCGGACCGGACATCCCGGATTACGAACCGGATATTCCCGACTATGGGTTGGAATATGATGCGCCCGCCCCCGTATTGGCCGGGAATGCTTTCCCTGCAAATCCTGATGAAGAAGAGGATTTGGATTCCCCGGAGCCTGAAGAGGATTCCCCGGAGGATTCCGAACCCGAGGAAAGCGAGCCCCCCGTATTTGAGGGCGATCCCTGGAAAGCCTTTGCCGCCGGGGTGGAGAAAAAAAGCGTCATGCTGGGCATCACCCTTTCCAATTGCAGGTTAAAGGAGTATGGAGAAGGCCGCTTTACCGTTGAGACCGACGGGACGCCTTTTTCCCGGGATCAGTTGAACACCACGGAAAACCAGGCCACCCTCAAGGGGGTTTGCCGAAAACTTTTTGGCAGCCGGGTTCAGTTCGGACTGGAAGAGCCCAGCGAGGAAAATCGGCCCGAGCCCATGCAGAATCAGGCGGAAAGGCGCCGGGAACTGGAACAGGAGGCCTTGAACCACCCCCTGGTGGAGGAAGCGGTTCGCATTTTTGAGGGCAAGGTTGTGGAAATCCGTCATATGGAATAAACTGACCCCTGGTTTCAAAAAAATCGGGTTTAAAAATACGAAAAACACTGGCAGCCGGGATCAAAACCCTGGCCCAGGCACTATTTGCACAAGGAGGATTGCATGAAAAAGGGAATGGGCAACATCATGAAGCAGGCTCAAAAACTCCAGACCCAGATGGCTCAGCTCCAGGAGGAATTGGGCGATAAGACCGTGGAAGCATCCGCGGGCGGCGGCATGGTCAAGGTGGTGGTCAACGGCAAACAGCAATTGCTGTCCATTGAAATAGAGAAGGAAGTGGTGGACCCGGAAGACGTGGAAATGCTCCAGGACATGATTCTGGCGGCTGTCAACGAAGGCATGACCAAAAGCCAGGACATGGTCCAGGGCGAAATGGGCAAGCTAACGGGCGGCATGAACATCCCCGGCCTTTTTTAGCCGATAGAGACAGGTTTGATTTTTCATGTCCTTTTATCCTCCCAGCCTGGTGAACCTGATCAAGCAAATCTCCAAATTGCCTGGAATCGGGGAAAAAACCGCCGAACGCCTGGCCCTGCATATTTTGCGGGGTTCGGTCAAGGATGCCCAGGCCCTGGCCCAATCCATCACCGAGGCCAAGGAAACGGTCAGGCTTTGCTCCATTTGTTTTGGACTGGCTGATGCCGACCCCTGCCATATTTGCAGGGACGCCACCCGGGATGCTGAAACGGTTTGCGTGGTGGAACAGGGCACGGACATGGTGGCCCTGGAAAAATCCGGAGCGTTCAAGGGGCGGTATCATGTACTCCAGGGGTGTTTGTCTCCCATGAACGGCGTAGGCCCGGACAATTTGCGGATTCGGGAGCTTGTGGAGAGGATCAAGTCCAAAAAAATCAAGGAGGTGGTCCTGGCCACCGGAACCAGCGTGGAAGGGGAATCCACAGCAAATTACTTATGTCAGGTGTTGGAAGGCTCAGGCGTTAAGATCACCCGGATCGCTTCCGGGATTCCAATCGGAGGAGACCTGAAATACACCGACGCACTGACCCTCAAAAGAGCCCTGGACTCCCGGCATTGCATCTGATGCTTGTCGGGTAAAATAGCACTGATAATGAACAGAAATGAATTGAAATCTACCGATATATTCGAATGCACCCTTTGCGGTAAATGCTGCCAGGGTTATGGCGGCACCTACGTCACGGAACAAGACATCCAAGCCATTGCCGAGTTTATCGGCGAATCCCCGGAAACCGTTCGAAGTGAATACTGCCAGACATCCTGCCACAAGCCGGTCCTGGCCCAGGGCGAGGACGGCAAGTGCATCTTTTTCACGGACAAGTGCTCCATCCACCCGGTCAAGCCATGGATGTGCAGGCAATGGCCCTTTTTAAAGGCTGTTCTGAAAGACGAAATGAACTGGCGAATCATGGCGGACTGCTGCCCCGGTTGCAAGGGGGACGTCCCCATTGAACACGTAAAGGCTGTAATCACCGCGCTTTTGGCCGGGGAAATCAAGGATATAGGATAAAAACGATTCCCCCCATCCTGTCCCCGCCAAAGGCGGATAAACTTCCCCCGCAAGGAGGGAAAGGGACGGGACTTGGGCCATAATCGCAGGCCCAATGCCTATTTTGCTACACTTGGGCTGTTTTCTCTGGTCGTGCAAAGCAGGCCATGGTCCATCCTCTCCGAGGTGATCTGCCGATCCGAGCGCCGTGTGCAGGAGTTCCGCTCGCACGGTTCGGATGGAAGATGGACCGGGATATCGAACCGGTTCTTCCTTCCCCTATCCGCGACCGTAATCCTTTTTTTTGGGGGTCCACGGCCATGGGACTGGGGATTTATGAAGCAATACTCTGCCCTGGATTATGCGAACCCTGATCATTTGATGATTTCCATCAGCGTTGCCTCCACAAACCCATCTTCTGCGAAATACCATCGCTCTAAAACAAGGGACGTTTAGACTTCCCTAATTTGATCCGACCGTTCCACCGGCCAAGATCCTCTCCGTCAATTGTGGCAAGATTCAATGTGACGATAAAATCGCGGATTTCGGATCCATCCCCGCCGTATTCCTGGGTGGAATCCAAAACGCCGTACAAAATATAATCGAATTTGTTGGTACTCTGATCAAAGATACGGGCGACTCCGGCTTCCCGTAGAATGCCCTTGATCCGATCGTAGATCTGTTCTTCAGGAATATTATCGATACAGCTATTGTTTTTCAATGGCACCACCACCAAACGAGGCTGTTTGTTCCCCCATTCGCTGACAGCGCTTGACATCAGCATATCGTTAGTCAGTTTTTCTGCCAGGGCCATCAGGTCCGTCATGTTCAATTGCGTGTCCAGGTGAGTCCTTTCCGAAGTATCCATCATTGCAACGTTGCCTTGAGGGGATCCGGTATAAGCGGCGCAACCCGGCAAAACACCGATAATCACGGCCAGACATGAAAATAGCACAATATTTGATTTCATCCATTCCTCCTTCACACATACTCAGTTCGTTTTCAATTG
>JAEINP010000116.1 GCA_016342355.1 Desulfatibacillum sp. | reverse complement strand
TGCGCGCCTCCCGCAGGCGCTACTCCGATTTTGTGAAAGCCGGGCTGAACATGGGCAAGCGGGAGGATCTAACAGGAGGTGGTCTGGTCCGAAGCCTGGGAGGATGGGAAGCCGTGAAAGCCTCGTTTCCGTCCAAGGAATCCAGGCAGAAAAGCGACCAGAGGATTTTAGGGGACGGGGACTTTGTGCAGTCGATCCTGACCGGGGCCAAGGAAAACCTTTCCGTCAAGTATCTTCTGGCCGCCAAAGGCATCGACAAGGCAAACGCGCTGGAAAAGGCCTCGGCCCTTTTTGGGGCGGAGCCGGAATGGGTTCTCAAAAAAATTCGGACGCAGCCCTTGGCTGAGGCCCGGAGCCTCTATTGCTATTGGGCTGCAAGAAAATTGGGAGTTTCCCAGGCGGAGTTGGCCCGTGAACTTTCACTGTCCAGTTCCGGCATAGCGCGCGCCGTGGAACGCGGCCGCCGGATAGCCTTGGAAAATGGTTATACATTGGATGGCTGAGCCAGGCCTTCCTTTGCAAAATGGATAGTTAGTGGAATAATCAGGGACGTCCCCAACTTTTCATCAGGGACGTCCCCAACTTTTCATGGATAGTTAGTGGAATAATCAGGGACGTCCCCAACTTTTCAGGGACGTCCCCAACTTTTCACAGGGACGTCCCCAACTTTTCAGGGACGTCCCCAACTTTTTTGGGGCTAACGAATAACTGGTTTAAGATAACTCTCCCTCCAGTTCAATTGATTGTTTTATTGCGTCAATAAACAATCCTTGAAAATTGTCCAAAAAAGCCTTTGCCTTTTTTCTTTTATCAGGATCTATCTCCAGCATTTGGTATAAAAATTTTGCAATTATTGAACCAAAATTTCCTGCAATCCAGCTAATGCTCTCGGATTTGTATGGGGATAGCATATCTCCATCGTCCGGCGGTATTGCTGGATTTCTTCCTGTGAACATTTCCGCAAATACCAACCCTAACTGAAATACATCGCTTTTGGTCGTAATATCAGCCTCGTTTTTGGCATACGCTATTAGATCAGGGGTCCGATAGTAAAAAGGCATTCCAGGTCCCATACTCTCTTTAAAAACATCCCTGTCAACTTCAGTATGACCATCCATGAGTTTCATAAGGCCAAAATCGGCAAGGGTGGCTGATTTTCCATGAACAAAAATATTCTGTGGTTTGATATCCCTATGAATTACCTTTGGATCCATAGAATCCAAATATGCTAGGGCGGACAGTAGCTGGAGACAATAGGACAATTTGTCAACCATTGATGCCTTTCTTGTTTTTATAACCTCGTGAAGAGTTAAGGGATGATATTCTGTAACAACAAAGGGGAATTCAAGATTTCCTGAATTGAAGACCCCGTAGTCGAATACCCTCACTATGGAAGGGTGATCACAAGCATTTTTTAGAAATTGAATTTCATTCAAAAATTTATCTTTCCTATCTTTGTGCGATAAGGATCTAAATACTTTTAGGACAAAAAGGTTGCCTTTATTGGGTCCGGATGTTGCTAAAACCAAAAAGGCTACAGAATTCCCTCCTTTACCTAATAAATGGATATTTTTGTACCATACTCCTTGTCCTGATTCCACACTCTGACCATCAGATAAAGAAAAGTAGTGCGCCATAATTACCCCCAAACTCAGTGGTTAATTTTTGATAAAAATCATTGTATATTTATGAATATATCATTTACTATTACATTTTATTTGTCAACCCTATCCTCTATAAGAGGCTTGACTTTTGTCCATCGTTGTCGGCCAATTTTTGAGCGCCAAAATGTGTATTGGGGACCCTATGCGTGAGAGCATGGGAGGTTTGCCAAATCATAAATTATAGTAATTCCGGGGATGTCCATGATGTAATTCCGGGGACGCAATACGCATTAACGGCCTGTTATGTGATCGTCCGGCCCGGAAGCGGGTGTGTTTTTTCATAAATTGATGCAGGGCATTTGGGCGGGTATGCGGCAATCCATGGGTTGTGTGTCGCGCCGGAACCCCGGAGGCCTGTAAATGAAAAAGGGGGAAGGCCCTGTATTCGGGCTTTCCCCCTTCGTGCTTTTTATTCCCGGCTCCGGCTCCGGCTCCGGCTCCGGCTCCGGCTCCGGCTCCGGTTCCGGTTCCGGTTCCGGCCGCCGGACATCCCGGCGGCATTCCTGCCCTGGCCACCGGACGTCGTCGCAGCGGCATTCCCTGCTCCGGTTAGCGGATGTCCGCGTGGTATTCCTGGAGCGATTTCTTTTCCGGCTCACCCTGGGCATGAGCGGCGATGCCCCTGACCGCTGCTATGGCTGCGGCGGTTGTGGTGATGTAAGGGACTTTGAACCGGATGGCCGTCTTGCGGATGTATGAATCGTCATTTTTGCTTAAACGGTTGCTGGGGGTGTTGATGACCAGTTGAATCTCCCCGTTCTTGATGGCGTCCGTAATATTGGGCCTGCCTTCGTGCAGCTTATTTATGTGGATAGCATCCACTCCCTTTTCTTTCAGGAACTTGCAGGTGCCTGCCGTGGCCATGATGCCAAAACCCAAACTGCTCAATCTTTTGGCTGCTTCCAGGGCTTCGGCCTTGTTGTCGTCCGTAACCGTCAACAACACATTGCCGGAAGTGGGAAGAGTCTGGTTGGCTGCTTCCTGGGCCTTGTAATAGGCCTTGCCAAAGGAATCGGCGATTCCCAGAACTTCTCCGGTGGAGCGCATTTCAGGCCCCAAAACCGGGTCCACCTCGGGAAACATATTAAAGGGGAAAACCGATTCCTTCACTCCAAAATGGGGCACTATCTTTTCCTTGAGGTTCAGGTCCGAGAGCTTTTGCCCCAGCATAAGCCGGGTGGCCAGCCTTGCCATGGACACGTTGCACACCTTGGAGACAATAGGCACAGTCCGGGAGGCCCTGGGGTTGGCTTCCAGGACATACACCCGGTCATCGCATATGGCGTATTGGATGTTCATAAGGCCGATCACGTTGAGGGCCTTGGCGATCTTTTTGGTGTATTCCTTGATGGTTTCAATGTGCTTGGCCGGAATGCTGATGGGCGGAATGACGCAGGCGGAATCTCCCGAATGTATGCCCGCCAATTCAATGTGCTCCATGACCGCAGGCACAAAAACATCCTCGCCGTCGGACAGGGCGTCGGCTTCGGCCTCGATGGCGTGGGGCAGGAACTTGTCAATGAGAATGGGCCGCTCCGGGGTGACTCCCACCGCCTTGGCAAGATAATGCTGGAGCATTTCCGCGTCATGCACCACTTCCATGCCGCGCCCTCCCAGAACATAGGAGGGCCGGACCATCAGGGGATAGCCGATTCTTTCGGCCACAGCCAAAGCCTGATCCAGATTGATGGCCATGCCGGCTTCGGGCATGGGGATATCCAGGCCCGCCATCATGGAGGCGAACCGGTCCCTGTCTTCCGCAAGGTCGATGGATTCGGGCTGGGTTCCCAGGATGGGCACGCCAGCCTTGGCCAGTTCGCCCGCTATGTTCAAGGGCGTCTGGCCTCCAAACTGGACAATCAGGCCCTCGGGCTTTTCCTTTTCGTAAATGGACAGAACGTCTTCCAGGGTCAGGGGCTCGAAATAGAGCCTGTCCGCCGTATCGTAATCCGTGGAAACGGTTTCCGGGTTGCAGTTGACCATGATGGAGGACAGGCCCGCGTCCCGAAGGGCGAAGGCGGCGTGGACGCAGCAATAGTCAAACTCGATCCCCTGGCCGATGCGGTTGGGGCCTCCGCCCAGGACCATGATTTTTCTGCCGGGTTGGGTTTCCACCTTGTTCGGCGCATTGTAAGTGGAATAATAGTAGGCGGCGTTTTCCACGCCTGAAACCGGGACGGGCTCCCAGGCCTCTGCCATGCCCAGGCCTATGCGGCGATCACGGATTTCGCTTTCCTCCACGCCCAACAATCCGGCCAGGTATTTGTCGGCGAATCCGTCCTTTTTGGCCCGGACAAGCAGTTCATCGGGCAGGCTTTTGCCTTTGCACTGCAATACTTCCTGCTCCAGGTCCACCAGTTCCTTCATTTGTTCGATGAACCATGCCTTGATAAAGGTTCTCTTGTGGAGAGCCTCCACCGTGGCGCCCTTGCGCAGAGCCTCATACATCATGAACTGGCGCTCCGACGTGGGCTGGGACAACATGTCCATGAGCTCGTCCAGACTTTTTTCATTGAAATCCTTGGCGAATCCCAGGCCGTACCTGCCGGTTTCCAGAGAACGGATGGCCTTGAGAAGGGCCTCCTTGTAATTTTTACCAATGGACATGACCTCGCCCACGGCCCGCATCTGGGTGCCCAACTGGTCCACGGAATCCGGGAATTTTTCAAATCCCCACCGGGCGAACTTGACCACCACATAGTCTCCCGAGGGGGTGTATTTTTCCAAAGTGCCGTCCCGCCAATAGGGGATTTCGTCCAGGGTAAGACCGGCGGCCAACAGGCTGGACACATAGGCGATGGGAAAACCCGTAGCCTTGGAGGCCAGGGCCGAACTGCGGGAAGTCCTGGGATTGATTTCAATCACCACCACCCGGTCTGTTGCGGGGTCATGGGCGAATTGCACGTTGGTGCCGCCAATGACCTCGATGGCCTCCACAATATCGTAGGAGTATTTCTGAAGCCGGTCCTGCAATTCCCGGGAAATGGTGAGCATGGGGGCTGTGCAAAAGGAATCGCCCGTATGGACGCCCATGGCGTCCACGTTTTCGATAAAGCAAACCGTGATGCGCTGGTTTTTGGAGTCCCGAACCACTTCCAATTCCAATTCTTCCCAACCCAGGACCGATTCCTCGATGAGCACCTGGCCCACCCTGCTGGCTGACAGGCCCCGGGCCGCAATGACCTCCAGTTCCTCCCGGTTGAAGACCATGCCTCCCCCGGTTCCGCCCATGGTGTAGGCAGGGCGGACCACCACGGGAAAACCCAGCTCGGCGGCCGCCTTTAAGGCGTCCTCCACCGTGGTGACCACGGTGTTCTTTGGCATGTCAATGCCCAGGGCCTGCATGGTGGCCTTGAACTCGTCCCGGTCTTCGCCCCGTTTGATGGTGGCTTCCTGCACGCCGATAATCTGGACGCCATATTTTTTCAGAACGCCTTGCTGGGCCAGTTCAGAGGACAGATTAAGGCCTGACTGGCCGCCCAGGTTGGGCAACAGGGCGTCGGGCCGTTCCTTCTCGATAATGCGGGTAAGGCTTTCCACGTTCAAGGGTTCGATGTAGGTGACGTCCGCCATTTCAGGGTCCGTCATGATGGTGGCCGGGTTGGAATTGACCAGGACTATCTCATAGCCCAATTGTCTGAGGGCTTTGCAGGCCTGGGTTCCCGAGTAATCAAATTCGCAGGCCTGGCCGATAATGATGGGGCCAGAGCCGATGATAAGGACCTTGTTCACGTCATCGCGCTTGGGCATGGGAGCCTCCTTAAATAAGTTAGTATTTATGGTTCATCTCCCAAAGAGTGGGAGTTGTTAAGCCGCCAGTAAAAAATGGACATCGTCTTCTTCATTCTGT
>JAEINP010000031.1 GCA_016342355.1 Desulfatibacillum sp. | reverse complement strand
TGGTGGAGCTGAGGGGACTTGAACCCCTGACCCCATGACTGCCAGTCATGTGCTCTCCCAGCTGAGCTACAGCCCCGTGCAACGGAACAAGCAAGTACCAGGAAGATAGCCCCTGTGTCAAGCCTTATTTCCACCCTGTCTTCAAAGATTGTTAAAATTCTCCTCCTGCCTCCCAGGTCCTGCATGGTAACGGGCCTATCCGTGCGGCTCATTGGAACCATCTTTCAAGCACATCGAAATGCCCCCCCCCTGACAGCCGATTTTACAATTTATTTGCGCGAAAGCGTAGCGTAATTGCATAAAATAGTCGTTTTCTCAACAACTTACACCTAAGGACCCGACACTTCCCTTACCTGGCAGCCTTCCGCTCCTCAAGGGCGGCTTGCTATTCTTAACTGACCGCGGTATTTTATCCGTCCATCCCTTGAGCTTCCTGCTTGCATTTTAAACAACTTCCCGATATTGTTTAAGGAGTACTTTCATACAGGAGACCGTACCAATGGCAAAGGATGCCGATTTAGAAGCAAGAAAAATAGCCGCTGTTCAAAAACGCTGGCAAGAGCTTCAGAAAAAGGAAGAAGAAAAGAAACTCCAGCTTGCCCAAAGAGTCAAGAAGCCCAGCATTATAACCAAAATAATCGGATACTTAAACGATTTTTTCCAGACTATTGGCGAGTTTTTCATGCGGCCCCTACACGCCATCCACGACGCCCTTGTTCAGGCCAAGAAGGCCCGTAAGGCAAGGAAAAAGGCCAAAATTGAAAAAATGCGCCCTATTCTTGAGGCCAAGGCCCTCAAACGCATTGAAAAAAAACACCTGAAGCAGGCCAAGAAGGAGGCCAAACTCCTTGCAGCGGAAGCTGCCCGCCAGGGAAAACTGCCCTTTGGCGAACGGTTTGTGCAGGGGTTCAACGAAAAATCAGAAGCCTTTGCCCACTGGCTTGCCAGCCCTGGCCATGCTTTCCGGGAAATGCAGCATAAAAGCCGCCTGAAAAAACAGGCCAAGCAAAAGGCCAAGCTGGATAAAACAGCCGCTGCCAGGGAGCGGCTGGCCCAGAAAAAGCACCGACGGCTGGTCCGGAAAGCTCAGAAACAAGCTGCCCGGAAGGCCAGGAGCAAGGAGCGGTGGAGATGGGTTCGGGAAAAGCGGGCCCAATTCAAGGAATTTTGGGATTACACGGTTGTCGTTAGAAGACTCATATACCTGATCGCCCTGATCACCTTAATCTACATTAAACGGGATTATATATTTGTACAAATAGAAAGCGTTATCGGGTACGACCTCCAAAGGCTTCTTCATTAATCCATTCACCTCCTCAAGGAAAGCTCCCGGCGCCCTTGTACCGGTTGACGAAAACCAGGCAGGGTGTTAAATAAGGAGGTTCGTAGCCGCCTCATTTTATTGCCTTGTGTTAACGAGAGAACAAACCATGAACCTGTTTGAAAAAATTCTGTCCATTCACGGAATTGATCCCATACCCGAGTCCGGGACCCCTATTCGATTGACCATTGACCAGACCCTGACCCAGGACGCCACAGGCACCATGGCATGCCTCCAGTTCGAAGCCCTGGGAATAGACCGGGTCCGGACAGACCTTTCCGTCAGCTATGTAGACCATAACACCATCCAGTCCGGATATTTTAACTTTGACGACCACCGTTTTCTTCGCACCATCGCCGCCAAGTATGGCATGGTTTTTTCCGAACCGGGAAACGGCATATGCCATCAGGTGAACCTGGAACGCTTTGGCGTGCCGGGCCGCACCCTTTTGGGCTCGGACAGCCATACGCCCACTGGCGGCGGCATAGGCATGATAGCCATTGGCGCCGGAGGCCTGGACGTTGCCATGGCCATGGCAGGAGAACCGTTCACCCTCCCTATGCCCAATGTGGTGTCAGTTCGGCTTACAGGCGAACTGTCCCCCTGGGTTGCTGCCAAGGATGTGATCCTGGAGGTTCTGCGGCGGGAAACCGTAAAAGGAGGAGTGGGCCGGGTATACGAATACACCGGGCCAGGAGTCGCCTCTCTTTCGGTCCCGGAGCGCGCCACCATCACCAATATGGGTGCGGAGCTGGGTGCAACTACCTCCATTTTTCCCAGTGATGACGGCACCTTGGCTTTTCTTAAATCCCAAGGCAGGGAAGACCAGTGGATCCGCCTGGAACCCGACCCGGACGCCCGGTACACCCGGGAAATTGAAATCGACCTTTCCCAACTTGTCCCCCTGGCCGCATGCCCTCACATGCCTGACATGGTTACCGAGGTGGGAAAACTTGCCGGAACCAAGGTGGACCAGGTGGTCATAGGATCTTGCACCAATTCCTCCTACAAGGACCTGGCAACCGTAGCCGCTATGGTCAAAGGCAAAAGAATACCGCCGGAAACCAGCTTGGTCATTGCACCCGGTTCCCGGCAGGTCCTGACCTTGCTGGCAGACCACGGGGAACTTACCGACCTTATAAGGGCCGGCGCCCGGATTATGGAATGCGCCTGCGGCCCCTGTATTGGCATGGGACAGGCTCCGCCCAGCGGCGGAATCACCGTACGGACCATGAACCGTAATTTCAAGGGCAGGTGCGGAACCGCAGACGCGGGAACCTATCTGGTGAGCCCGGAAACCGCTGCTGCCACGGCCCTGGCCGGGGCATTCGCCGATCCCAGGGACCTGGGTGCACCTCCGGAAATTACTCTGCCCAAAAAGTTCCCTGTCCAGGAAGCCGGTTTTGTCTTTCCCGCCCTGGATGGTGGCAGTGTGGAAATCCTTCGGGGACCCAACATCAAACCCCTGCCTTTAGGACAGGCCGTGGGCGAGGAGGTTTCAGGCGAGGTTCTGCTCAAGTTGCCGGACAACATCACCACCGACGACATTATGCCAGCCGGAACCCATATATTGAGCTTTCGCAGCAATATTCCCGAAATCTCCAAATATGTATTTTCCCATGTGGACCCGGAGTTTTCCCGCAGGGCTAGGGAAAAACAAGGCGGGTTCATTGTGGCCGGGGATAATTACGGGCAGGGGTCCAGCCGGGAACACGCGGCCCTGGCCCCCATGTTTCTGGGTATTCGGGGGGTTGTCGCCGCCTCTTTTGCCCGAATTCACAGGGCTAATCTTATCAATTTCGGGATACTTCCCCTTATTCTGGAAGATCCCCGGGCTTTGGAAGCCATCAGCCAGGGGGACTCCCTTGTGCTTCGCAACGCCCGTGAAAACATCCTGGAAAAAGACGGTTTTGAACTGGAAAACACAACCACTGGCAAGGCCATTATTGTAAAAATTGATCTCAACCCCTTTGAACGGCAGGTTCTCTCAGCCGGGGGAAAACTCAACTGGTACCGGTCCCAACAAGACAGTTAAACCCAACCCCCGGAGGATAATCCGCATCCTCCGGGTTTTTTGCCTCAGCGCCTATGAGGGAAGGAATCTGCCAATGCTTAGCATGATGCGGGAGCACGCAACTTCTTGGATTATTAAAATTATTCTTGGAGTCATTGTTCTGGTCTTTGTTTTTTCATTTGGATTCAGCTCCTTTCAAAGCAAGGGGGACCGCGTGGTTACCGTCAACGGCGACACCATCTCCCGAAGCACCTATGAACAATCATATAAAAGAACCCTGGAATTCTACCGCCAACAATTCGGCAAGGATATAGACAGCCAACTTCTGGCTTCCCTCAACCTGCGCCAGAATGTTCTGGATCAGCTTGTGGACGACGTGCTCATTCTCCAGCATGCCTCCGACCTTGGCATGCAGGTCACCCAACAGGAACTCATTCAGGACATTGTCCAGACTCCTGCCTTCCAGAATCAGAGCGGCCAGTTTGACAAGGCCAGATTCCAGCAAATCTTGGGCCGAATGGGCACGTCCGATAAGGAGTATGAAAAGGAAAAGCAGCGGGCCATGCTGTCCTCTAAAATCCGGTCCTTTATCTCGGCCCTGGCCCAGATTTCGGACCAGGAAGCCAGGCAATGGTACAATTGGAACGGCAAGGAAGTTAGCATAAAATACGCTGTATTCGAGCCAGCCTCCTATATTGATGTTGCCGTGACCGATGAAGAAATCCTGGCCTATTATGAAGCAAACAACCAGGATTACGAAACCCAACCCATGGTCAAGATTTCCTACTTATATTTCAACCCGGACGACTTTGTTGAAAGCCAGAAGGCGCCCCAGGAAGAAATCGAATCCTACTACGACGAAAATATGGATACCTACTTTGAGGATACCGCGGTCCATGCCCGCCACATTCTCATAACCCTGGACAAGGAAGCTACCCCCGAGCAGGTGGAAAAAGCCCTTACCAAGGCCAGGGAAGTGGAAGCTAAGGCAAAGGCAGGGGAGGATTTCGCCGAACTGGCCAAAGAGTTTTCGGACGGCCCCACTGCCCCAAAAGGCGGAGACCTTGGGTTTTTCACCCGTAATAGGATGGTCAAGCCCTTCGAAGACGCCGCTTTCGCCCTGCAAGCCGGTGAAATCAGCGAGCCTGTGCGCACGGATTTTGGCTGGCATATCATCAAGGTGGAAGAAATCAGGGAAGCCAGAACCAAAGAACTGGCAGAAGTGGCCGAATCCATTCGCACAAAGATAGCCAAGGAAATGGCCCTGGACGCAGCCTACAGCACTGCGGAAAAGGCCTTTGATAACCTGTTGGCGGAAATGGACATGACCAAGGCAGCAGAAGCCTCGGGCGTGGAACTGAAAACCACAGGCTTTTTTACCAAACAGGGTCCCAAGGATCTCCTCCCAAGCGCCACGCCGCTTGCTGAAGAAGTCTTTGACATGCACAAGGACTCCTTTTCCGACATTCTCCAATACGATGAAGGCTTTTATGTCGTTTGGATCCTGGATAAAAAACCGGCGATCATTCCTGAACTGGAAGAGGTCCGGGCCAGGGTGGAAGCAGACGTCAAGGAAGTGGCTAAGTTGAGGACCGCCAAGGAAAAGGCCGCTGAATTCCTGGTTGCCGTCAAGGGCGGTGAAAATATGGAAGAAGCCGCAACCCGTTTTAACGTCACAGTCAAGAATACAGGCTTTTTCAAGCGGGGTGGCTACATCCCGGACATGGGCAACGAACCCGCTGTGGTCGCCGCCGCTTTCATGGCTGACACCCAACACCCCTATCCAGAGGCCCCTGTGGAGGGCGTCAAGGGTGTCTTCATAACCTGCTCAACGGATGAAAAGTATCCTTCCCCTGAGGGTTTTGAGGACAAAAAGGAAGAAATCAAACAACAACTTCTTATGGGCAAAAGGGGCAGAATTCTGGAAGAAGCCCTGACAGCCCTAAGAGAACGGGGAGAAGTTAAACAGTTCATCCCCGTTAGCTGATCATCATAAAAATAATGTGCTTTGCCATGGGGTCGCCCCCCCATGGCAAAGTGTGTGCTACACCCCGTATTGAGGATTGACCAATGACAACTCAGGGTTCCCAAACTTCCGCAAAAATTTTTTCGAAAAAATGCCCGTATTGCTCCACCATCCTGACCCTGGCAGACACGAAGTGCCATGCCTGCCACCGCAAGGTGGGAGACCCGGACAAACACGGCATTGCAATCATTCCCGGCAAATGGAAAGCCTACGTCTGGTTTGCCGTAGCCATAGGCATCCTTGGCGGATGGTTTTATTTTTGGAAAACCTATTTGTAGGGTGAGCTCCACACGGTGGCCTTGCCCTGACCCCTTTGGCTTTGACAGCTTCAAGCCTATGCCTGTTTTAGAGTAACGGGCTTTTTTGAGGCTTCATTTCCACCCCGCTGTTCCTTAGCCTTTTACCGGAGTCCAAACGTAACTAGGAGGGGCGCCATGGCGCCAACGAGGCGCACATTCCTTAAAGCAGCTGCGGCGGCGGCTGGCCAGGGTCTCTTGCTCCCCCTGAGTAGTACCTGGGCAGCCAAGGACCTGGAGTGGGACTCCAGAACCATGAAGGAGGCCTACTTCTACAAAGCCTTGGGCCAGGGAACGGTCCAGTGCCTCACCTGCCCCCACACCTGCCTCATCGTTCCGGACCGACGCGGCAAATGCGGCGCAAAAATTAACATGAAAGGACGGCTCTACTCCATTTCCTACGCCAACCCCTGCGCCCTGAACGTAGACCCTGTTGAAAAAAAACCCTTGTACCATTTCCAGCCTGGAAGCCGGGTTTTTTCCCTGGCCGTGGCAGGTTGCAACTTTACCTGCCTCAACTGCCAGAACTGGGAAATCTCCCAAACCACTCCGGATAAAACCCGAAACTACTACAAACCGCCTGAAGATATTGTCGCCCACGCCATCAAGAACGGGTGTACAAGCATAGCCTACACTTACTCGGAGGCCACCACCTATTACGAATATATGCTGGATACGGCTAAACTCGCCCGGGAACAGGGAATAAAAAATATCCTGGTTTCCAACGCCTATATCAACCCGGACCCGGCCCGCCGCCTTAGCCAATATATGGACGGCGCCGCCCTCAATCTAAAGTCCTTGTCCGATAGAATTTACATGGACCTTAACGGCGGACACCTGGCCCCGGTCCAGGAGGCTATTAAAACCTACAAAGACAACGGTGTGTGGGTGGAAATCATCCATTTGGTGGTACCCACCTATACAGATAACCTGGATGAAATAAAACGGGTTTGCCACTGGGTGGCTCAAAACCTGGGGCAGGAAACCCCGTTTCATCTTTCCCGGTTCTATCCCAACTACCGGTTAGTCCACCTGGCCGCCACCCCGGTGGATTTCATGAAGGAAGCGGGTCAGACAGCGTCCAAAGAAGGCCTTAAACACGTTTACCTGGGGAATATTCCGGGATTGGATAATCCTGTTCTATGTTCCGTCTGCCATAAAACCCTGGTCAACCGACATGGATACCATTTGGATTATAATGGTGTCCTGGATGGCCGGTGCCCCTTCTGCAGCACCCCAGTCCAGGGCGTGTGGGCCTAATTGGAGACATATCAATCATGGAAGAAAAACTGACCAAAAAAGGCGCCAGGAGTCTGCGCGCCCCTATCCGCTGGACCCTTATAATGGCGATCGTTTTTTTCCTGGCGGCCGGACGGCTGGATATTCCCAGGGCATGGCTTGCTTTTGGAATTCATCTTATGGGGGGCGTCCTTGGTGCTCTGATAATGGCGAAATTGGCGCCCGGACTGGCCAACCGCCGGGCTTCCCTTGGCGAGGGAACTAAGGCCTGGGACAAGATTATCTTGCTGGTATATTTCCTGATGGTTTTGGTCGCCAGTCCTCTTGTGGCCGGTCTGGAGGCGGGAAGGCTTGCGCAGCCGAGGCTGGGGCTTGAGTTTGAGATCATAGGCATCGTGTTTTATCTGGTTTTTTTTGTGATAGTCCATTGGGCCATGCTGACCAACCGCCACTTCGAAAGTTCCTCCCGCATCCAAAAAGATCGGGAACACCAGGTAATCACCCAGGGACCGTACCGGTTTGTCCGGCATCCAGGCTATGTGGCCATGATTCTTACCGCACTTGCCGACCCATTGATCATCGGAACAGCTTATGCTTTGATTCCCGCAGGCTGCGCTGTCATTGCTGTCATTGTGCGTACCGCCCTTGAAGACCGAATGCTGCAAAACGAACTGGAAGGGTACGCCGCATACGCCCAAAAGACAAGAAGCAGGCTGATTCCCGGAATATGGTGAAATGAACAAAGATATAAATAGTAAGCGGTATTCGCATTCCTTTGGGCATGGACTTCGTAAAAGCCTTTTCAGAATCGCGCCTTTTGCCTGTATGATTATCATGGCATGTTTTTTTGCCCGGGAAATTCCTGCCATGGAAGGCATTGACGATGTGCGAAAGCCAGCCGTGGCGGACAGGTTTTATCCTGGCGATCCCCAAACGCTGAAAGCCCAGGTCAAAGAATTTTTGCGGGACGCAAAACAAACCCGGGTCAAAGGCACAGTGCGCGCCCTGGTATCCCCCCATGCCGGGTATGTGTATTCAGGAATTGTGGCAGGCGCTGCCTACAACACAATTCCTCCGGCCACCCGCAAGGTCATTATCATCGGGTCCAGCCACCGGATGCGCTATAGCGGGGCTTCTATCCCCAATGTATCCGCTTATCAAACCCCTTTGGGAAGGGTTCCGGTAGCGCCGGAGGCCAAAGCTCTTTTGCGACAGCCCGGTTTTTCCAGCATCAGCCATGCCCATGAGGGTGAACACTCCATTGAAGTGCAACTGCCTTTTTTGCAGGTCGTTCTGGGGAATTTCGAATTCATACCCATCCTCCTGGGACAAAGGGTGAACCCCGATGATCTGGCGGATATCCTGCTGCCCCTGGTGCGCCAGGGATTCTTTATTATTGCCAGCACCGATCTTTCCCACTACTATCCCTATGAAAAAGCCCGAAACCTGGACGCCACTTGCTGTCAGGCTGTTCCCAGCCTTGACTTTCAGGCCATGAAAAACTGTCAGGCCTGCGCATGGGTTCCCACAGTCACCGTTATGAAAGTGGCAGAAAAACTGGGCTGGACAGGAACCCTGCTGGATTACCGGAACTCCGGCGACACCACAGGCGCCAAGGACAAGGTTGTAGGATACGCCGCTATAGCATTTACTGACATTAAAGGAGAATACGCCATGCCGTCCCATACATCGCCGCAGGATAAGACTGATTTGCTCCAACTGGCCCGCAGTGTCATGGCTTCCAGGCTGACCGATACGAAAATCCAGCGGCCCGAGGCGCCCTCGCCCCTTCTTATGGAAAAGCGGGGCTGCTTTGTAACCATACACAAAAACGGCCAGTTGCGGGGATGCATTGGCACCATTGAGCCTATCCAGTCACTTATGGAAGGGGTGGAATCCAACGCCTATAACGCGGCCTTCAGGGATCCCCGGTTTTCTCCTTTGACCGCCCAGGAACTGGATGACATCGAAGTGGAGGTGAGCGTACTCACCGTACCGGAAGAAATTCAATTTACAGATGGAAAAGACCTTTTAACCAAAATAAAACCCGGGGTCCACGGGGTTATCCTGAGCAAGGGCAGAAATCGGTCCACCTTTTTGCCCCAGGTGTGGGAGCAGCTTTCCAATCCCCAGAACTTCCTGACCCAACTTTGCAAAAAGGGGGGAATGTCCCCCGGGTGCTGGCAGGATCCGGGCGTCAAAGTGGAAGTTTATGAAGCTGAATATTTTTCCGAGCACAGTGAATAGGCTTGGGCTTTCCAATAATCTCAAAAAATCGGTTCGTTATGCAATCCATTAATCAGCCTGAACCCACCAGGATTTTAGCCGCCGCGGCCATTATCCTGGTTTTCATCGAGTTTCTCGCGTGGAAGCTCCATGCCTTTTTGGGGGTGGTGCTTCTGCCCTTTGTCACCTTCGGGGTGGCCTTTGCCGTGATACGTATTTCCGCCCCCTGGTATGTGCGAAGAAAGGCCCTTTCGTATATACGGAAAAACCAGGGAAGGGTGGACGTGGAACAACTGGTAACCTACCTCACCCCCATAAGCAAACGGGGCGCAAACCTGGAGGGAAACCGGGCTGTGATTGTGGATTTCATACAAAACATGGAGCAGGAACGCGTCATCAGTATCCAGCCAGACGGAACCGTGGTCAAGGCCAAATGGGGGGGCCGGGTGCCCTAAATTGACGGAATATTTTTCATCACCCGCGACTGACCATATTCTTTTCAAAGACCACGGAAAGTTTTTGAATATCCGGCCTTAGGTACAGTCTGGTCAATTGGACAAGCTGGTCGTCCTCGTCCGTTAATATGCTGGTCAAGTGAAACAAGGGAGTCCCTTCCGGGACCTTAAGCCATTTGGCCACATCTCCCGCAGCAGGTTCTATGTCCAGGATATCCTCCACCCTGTGAATCAACTTGCCGGTAATTTGTTCAATAATCTGAAAAATAAAACTATTATGCTCCGGGTCGAAAAGGCTCAACACCTTTTCTGTGTATTCTGAGGAAATATAGGTATTTACCAACGAAACCGGGGTGTCCTTCAATTTGCGCAAAAGCCGAAATCTGGTGATGCTCTCCGCATCGTCAAATCCCTTGAATATGTAATCGGCAGGGGAGGGGATCACGCTGTCCACCCCCAAAAGCTCCGTATTAAAATCTTCCGTAAAAATATAATGGCCTATCAGGCCTTTTACGTTCCAAACATTTCTCCCATCCCGAAAATCCGTGACAAGGGTTCCCCTGCCAGGGCTTCTGGTGATCAGACCCTCAGCTTCCAGATTTGAAAGAGCCCTCCTCACCGTGACCCGGCTGGTGCCTGTGGATTTGCACAACTCGGACTCGGTGGGAATCATGGCGCCTGGCTTCCATTTTCCCGCCATGATGTTTTTCTTCAGTTCGGTTTCCAGGATCTTGTATTTGGGTTCCTTCAGTTTCATAAGCCCCAGGCGCCTCGGGAAATGTCAGCCTAAATTTCGGGCATCAGAGAGGCCCCTGTCTAGGCATGCCTCCATGGTTATCCAATGTGCCAACCTTACACTTTACGAGGCACGATTTCCAGGGTTTTGTGGGATGGAGACCGTCCTCCGGTCTCAGTCCTTGCCAGCCCCGGGGCTCTTTTAGTTGATGTTTGTCACCATGTCATGCACGGTAAAGGTGGTGTATTTGGTCCCCGGGGTGTAGACGCCGCCCTCGTAAAGCCCATCCGTGGCCGTGCCTGTGGAGGTCCCGCCCCAATAAAGGTCATAGGAGGCGTTGTGAGTCAGGGCAGGCATGGAAAAACAAACAGACTGATACCGCTTGGCAGGGGCAAAGGTAAAAACAGTATTGCCGGAACTGTCCTGCACATGAACCAGGGTTTCCTCCGGCTTAGTGACATAGGATCTGAACAATACGGAATACTGGGTGGAGATCGGACTGGGAGCCTGGGCCATGCCCGTGCTCCCCACGGCTATGAGGAATCCCCCGGAAATGGTAAACGACAGATCATAATCAAGAGGCCCGTTATTCATGACGGTGGGGCCGTTAACAAGCACCACGCCCCCTGTCATTACAATGGAGCCGTTCACGTCAATACCGTCACCATAGGAATCCACCACAATGTAGCCGCCGTTTATATACAGGAAATAGTTCTGGGGGGTGGGAAAACCTCCACCGTCCGAATCATCCGTTCCACCGGCCACGTTCACCCCGTCATCGCGGGAAACTATATGAATATTCCCGTCGTTGATCGTAATAATGGTGCTTTCAATACCTTCGTAGCAATCGGTTATATCGAATTCCCCTCCGGTGATGGTGATGGTCGAATCCGAATGAACTCCGTCGTCCCCGGTCGCAATGGAAAAAACGCCTCCATTGATGGTTATGTCCTTGTCCGAATGAATGGAATCGTCCGCCGTGTTTATGGTGAAGGTTCCCGCGTCGATGGTTATTCCCACCACGGCCTTGATCCCTTTGGCCGAGTCGTCTGCACTTATGATGGCATTGCTGCCCCCGCCCGAGGTCAGGGTAAAAACCCCGCCGGAAATATTGATATTGGTTTCGGCCTGGATGGCGTCGCCTCCCGAATCAATGATAAATATCCCGCCGCTGATATTTATGTAACCCAGGTCCGGATCTCCCTCCTTGCTGGATTTTAAACCGTCGCCGCCTACGTCCAGGGTAAATGTTCCGCCCTGAATATTCAGATAATCCTTGCCCTGGATGCCGTCATCCACCGAACTGACAACAATGGTCCCGCCCAGGATAGTGAGCCCGTCCTTGCTTTTGATGCCGTCATTATAATTGGCGTCCACCGAAAGCAGGCCGCTGCCCTGGATAGTCAGGTCGGACTTGCTGAAAACCGGAGCGTCGGGCTCGTCCTCCTCCGGGTCGCCGTATATATAACTGGCGCTATCTGTAAAATAATTTTCCGTATTTTCACACAATTCAATAACAACATTCCCGGCGTCCGCAATAAACAAGGGGGCGGATATGGTGCTGGCGACAGAGACCCCGTTGAAAATAAGGAAAACCGTGTCCGAATCACTGGTATCCACGATAATCCGGCCATCAACCAAAGTTCCGCTAATCCTGTACGTTCCAGCAGAACCGATGGTCACCACACTGCCGTCCACGCTTGCACCCCTCCCATGCACAGTTATGGAGTTGGTTTGCAGCGTGATGTAGGTGACTCCCGTGTACCGCAACCCGTACAAGGCTTCCTGGAGGCCGATGTTTGTGTCGCCATCCACGTCCGCACCCGTATATATTGCGGCGTCCGGCTCCACACCTGCCATGATCTGCAAAGCCAGCACAACATCGTTCAACGCCACGGAATCGTTCCCGTCCACGTCTCCCTCCTGGAGGGATTTCTCGATATTTTCCGCCCCGAAGGTGGGCGTCATCCTAACAAATCCTCCGGTTCCGTTCGGGTATCTCCCGGTGCTCACATCTGTATCCTGAACCCCAAAGACAACCTGATCCACCACTCCTCCGCCCGGAGCGGAAAGAATAATGGTTTCTCCTGACTTGGACAGTTTGAAGTTTCCATGCACCCCGTCCTGATCCTCGTCCTCATCAGCCCAAACGCAAAGGGTTCCGCCCGCCTCGATGGTTACGTCCGGAAAAGTCCACTTTTCAGGATCGTCCGCATCGTCCGAAAGAAAATAGCCCTTCAAAGAGATGGTGGAACTTCCGTTATTGTACAGCTCAATCCAGTCGTCGTAATCCCCGGCAGGATCAGCAGTAGTGGAATCGTTATCCGCCATGAATTCATTGATAACCAGGCCGTCAACTGAATTTGAGCCTGAAAGAACCAAGTCTCCACAAATTCCGATTCCCAAACAAAGGCCCAAAAATATTAGGCAAACAGTGACTGTGATTCCCATCGGGCGATTCATGGACATACCGATTTTGAGCTTGGTTTTCATATTTTCCCAAATTTGTCGGCGGGAGAGTCTGTGTAAAAAAATTTGAAGCATCTTTTTTTGACAGAGCTTTTTTATATATTCTTGAAGCCTGAACGGTTAAAAAACCGCTCCCACATACCCCACAAAACTTTCCGCCGGGGTAATATCATAGCTGGTGGAGTAGGCAAGAATCTGGGACCGCTCCGCGCCCAGGCGCTTGGCAGCGGCAATGGCCGTGGCAGCGGCCCCCCCGCAACAGGCATTGGAATTTTCCAGGGCTTGATCAATCAGTCCCCGGGGGTCCATGGCCATGATTCTCTCCAAGACCTTCCTGTCGTTCTCCCGCTTAACCCACTGAATAGCCTTGGGGCCCGAGCCTACCGGAGAAAAGCCGTAATTGGAGCCGTAATGGGTGAGGTCCGTGGACCCGATGACCTTTGCCGAATAGCCCAGGCGCCCGGCAACATCCACAAAGGCTTCCCCAATGGCCAGGGAACGGTCCGTGGGGGGCACGCCAATGGGCACGATGCGCGCTTTAGGGAAAAAATATTTGATAAAGGGCAATTGCAGCTCAATGGTGTTGTCCTGGACATGCCGATCGGCGCTTTCGATTTCAAACGTAAAGCCCTTGGCAAGCTGGCCCGCCACGTCCTCGGCAATCTCCAAGGGACCGAAAGGGGTTTCCCAGGCGCCCTTGGCCATAATAAAATTGGGATGCCGGGGCGCCAGATGCATACCAAAAACAGCGATGACGTCCGGGGGTGTGTCCCCTTTCAGGGCCGCAATAACCTGGGCGGCAATCATCCCGGAATAAACCCAGCCCGCATGGGGCACAATCCCCCCAAGCCGTTTTATGCCAGGCTCCACCTCGGGCATGTCCGATATAAAGTCCAAAATTTTCGCCTCGCACTCTTTGTCAGAGGCGGGGTACCAGCTTCCCATGAATTGCGCCCTGCGAATATCCATATCCATCCCCTTTTTCCAATATTGCTGATATTTCCAATATTACCCATTGAAAACAAAATGGGCAAATTCTTTGTTTTTTTTCTTTCAATTTGGTTTTGGCATGGAATGTGTTATTAGAGGTAAGGGGGTTGCAAAAGCCCTGAATAATTTACTTTGTCGAGGAAATAAAATGTCTCTCCTGGCTATTATGGGACGCCCCAACGTGGGCAAGTCCACATTGTTCAACCGAATCACCAAAAGCAAAAAAGCTATGGTGGACGACAGCCCGGGCGTAACCCGGGACCGCAACTACGCCCAGGCTGAACACGACGGTGAGGAGTTTACTGTTGTGGATACGGGCGGTTTTTCCAAAAACGACCCGGACGCATTCGTGGACCTGATACATTTTCAGGTGCGCCAAGCCATAGAAGAAGCCGATGCCATCGCCATGGTTTTTGACGGAAAAGAAGGGCCTTCCCCTTTTGACGAGGACCTCTTATCCCTGCTCAGGCCTCTCAAAAAGCCCATCTTTTATCTGGTAAACAAAATCGATTCCGGCGACCTCGAATATCGCATGGCCGATTTCGCCCGCTTGGGGGTAGGCCCCCTGCATCCGGTTTCCGGGGAGCACGGATACGGAATTCCCACATTTCTGGATCTTCTCATAAAAAGACTGCCCAACGGGCCAGCCAAGCCCGATAGGGAGATGATCAGCATCGGCGTGGTAGGCCGTCCCAATGCAGGAAAATCCTCCCTCATAAACAAAATCCTGGGAGAGGAACGACTTGTGGTCAGCGACACCCCGGGCACCACACGGGACGCCGTGGACTCTATCTGCCAAGTGAACGGCAAGCCCTATCTCCTGTTGGATACGGCGGGAATCCGCCGTAAGGGCAAGGTAAAACAAAGGTTGGAAAAATACTCCGTAATGCGGGCGCTTAAAGGCCTGGAACGCTGCGACGTGGCTTTGGTCATACTGGACGCCTCCGAAGGCATAACCGACCAGGACGTCCATATTGCCGGTTACGCAGAAGAGCGAAAATGCGGTTGCATTTTCATCGCAAATAAATGGGACCTGGTGGAAGACAGGGAAAAGGCGCTAAAAAGACTGAAGGAAGAAGTGCGCATGAACGCCAAGTTCCTCAATTACGCCCCTTTCATGACTATTTCCGCCGTCACCGGCCAACGGGTTAACCGCATCTTCGAACTGGTGGACAAGGTCTACGAACAGTATTCCGCCCGCATATCCACCGGGATATTAAACCGCATACTGACGAAAGCTGTCGAGCGCCACGAACCGCCCTATCACAAAGGCCACAGGCTCAAGTTTTATTACGCCACCCAGGTCAGCACCAAACCGCCTACCATAGTGTGTTTTGTGAATCATCCCGAGGTTGTACATTTTTCTTACCATAGATATCTGGTAAACTATATCCGGCAGGAAACCGGCCTGGACCAAACGCCTTTGCGCCTGCTTTTCCGCCAGCGGGAGCGCAAGGCCCTCAACGTCCTGAAAAGCGGGGGCTAAACACCATATTTCCCGGGCGCCTTTTTTTGATTTAACAATACCAGCGAGGCAGTCATGGATCTATCACAAGCCTTTGAGGCTGTGGATGCCAATCAGGATTATATAGTCAAAACCCTTCAGGAACTCCTTGCCGTGGATACCTCCCTGCCTCCAGGGAGGAATTACCGGCAATTCCTCAATGTGGTGGAACCCCGTTTTAAGGAATTGGGTTTTTCCACCCAACGGGTGGTTGTGCCGGACGAGCTTGTCCGGCAAATCCCCCTGGAACTCACCGGACCCCGGGAAAACCTGGCGGCTTCCCTGGATAACGGCAAGCCCAGGGTCTCGGCCTACGCCCATATGGATGTGGTTCCCGTAGACGATCCATGGACCCGTGATCCCTTTAGCGGCAAAGTGGAGGATGGCAAAGTTTATGGCCGGGGCACGGTGGATATGAAAGGCTCCATAGCCTGTTTTTTAGGGGCTATGAAGGTACTGAAGGAACTGGGCGTCGAGCCGAAATTCTCCGTGGATTGCCTGTTGTGCACGGATGAGGAAATCGGTGTCTATCCGGGGGCAAGATACCTGGCCGAACAAGGCTATTTTTCAAACCATCTCCTTTGGCTGGAGTTGGGATTTCTCAGGCCCGGTGTGCACATGGAAACCATTGGCACTGCCGGGTCGGTTCAGGCCCACATCACCGCCATAGGCAAAAGCTGCCATTCAGGCATGAACTACCTGGGTGTGAACGCCATTGAAGAAATGGTTCCCATCCTCAACCACTTACTGGTTTTAAAAAAACAGGTTCAGGCCCGCCTGTCTCATCTTCCGTGTTTTCCCGACCCCAGAAACCCCCATGACAAACTCACGCCCATGTTTAATCTGGCTATCATCAACGCCGGGATCAAGGAAAACATCGTGCCCGGCAAGTGCCATCTGGTAATCAACCGGCGCTATACCGTGGATGAGGTCTATGAGGACGTGATAGCCGAAATCCGGGAAGCAGTGGCCCGGGGCAGGGAACAATCCAGCCTGCTGGATGCAAAGGTGGAATTCATCCATATGTATCCTCCTGTGGAAATTGATCCCGAAAACCCGGCGGCCAAAAAAGCCCGGGCGGGACGCAAGGCAGTGTACGGTCAGGCGCCCATTGTTCAGGGAGGCATATCCGCCTCTTCAGACCTGGGGTTTGTGGCCCAAAACATTCCGTCCAAGGACTTGCAAGTGGCCATCATGGGCTTGTTCCGGGCGGATAACATGCTGGCCCATTGCCCGGATGAGTTCACATACGTGGAAGACCTTCTCTCCATGACCAAGGAGCTGGTCTATTATTTAGGCTTTTGAGGCCAAAATGTCGCTTTTTGAACGAAAAAATGACGAGCCCCTGGCTGAAAAAATGCGGCCACAGACCCTGGACGAGTTTATCGGCCAGGAAGCCGTGGTAGGGCAGGGGGGGATAGTGCGCCGGGCCGTGGAGGCGGACCATATTTTTTCCATGATCTTCTGGGGTCCCCCGGGATGCGGCAAAACCACCCTGGCCCGGATCATGGCCAACGCCACCAAATCCCATTTCATGCAGCTTTCCGCAGTCGGCTCCGGGGTAAAACAGATCCGGGAAGTGGTGGAGGAAGCCAAAAACCGGCGGGATTTTCACGCTCAGAAAAGCATATTGTTCGTGGACGAAATCCACCGTTTCAACAAGGCCCAACAGGACGGATTCCTTCCCCATGTGGAAAGCGGAGTCATCACCCTGATTGGCGCCACCACCGAAAATCCCAGCTTCGAGGTCATCTCCCCCCTCCTTTCCCGGTGCCGGGTGGTGGTCCTTCGTCCCCTTTCCTCCGAGGATATGAAAACCGTTATCCAACACGCCGTGGAGGACGAGGATCGGGGCCTGGGCGTATACCGGATTATTTTGGAAGAGGAGGCCAGGGAACTCCTGGCCCAAGGCGCAGACGGGGATGCCAGGAAAGCCCTAAATACCCTGGAGCTTGCCGTTTTCCTGGCAAGGCCGGAGGAATCGGGCAGCCGGGTAGTCACAGCCGAACACGTGGCCCAGGCCTGGCAAAAAAAACAGCTCAATTACGACAAAGACGGGGAACAGCATTACGACATTATATCCGCCCTCCATAAAAGCATGCGTGGAAGCGATCCCGACGCCTCCCTGTATTGGCTCATGCGCATGCTTTCCGCCGGAGAGGACCCCCTGTACGTGGCCCGCAGGATGGTCCGGTTTGCCTCGGAGGACGTGGGCAACGCCGATCCCCATGCCCTGGTCGTCTCCATGGCCGCGGTCCAGGCATACCAGTTCCTTGGCTCTCCTGAAGGGGAACTGGCACTGGTCCAGGCTTGTTTGTATCTGGCCACCGCTCCTAAAAGCAATGCCGCCTACATGGCACAAAAGCTGGTTCGGAAAAAAATATCCCAAACCGGCGGCAAACCCGTGCCCATGCATATCCGTAACGCCCCCACCGGCCTCATGAAAGAACTGGGTTACGGTGCCGAATACAAGTATCCCCACGATTACGAGGGCGCTTATGTGCCCGAGGAATATTTACCCGAAGGCCTGGAAGGAACCTCCTTTTACAAGCCCACGCCCAGAGGATACGAAAGCGTCATCAAAAAACGCATGGATCACTGGGCCGGGATTAAAAAAGAAAAGTCCTGAGCCCTGTTGCCATAAATACAGGCCATGTCCTTCTGAGCAGTATCTCTTCCATTTTCAATTTTTACCTTTGAAAATTTCTGCCTGCCTCAAATCTTGTTTTTGGCCGGACCATGGTGGATGTTGGATATTTGTCTTGACCATATAATAATTAGTGTGTAATACATAATACACACCGAGAAAGATAAATCATTTTCCGTAAGCCAGCATCTCGCCATAACCTCATTCAAAGGAGGCAGCCATGAATCATTTTAAAAAGATATTCCAAACCCTGCTGGTCATTCATTTGTTTTTATTCGCCGCTTGCCTGGGCTTCCAAGGCCTGAACGCCCAGGAAACTCGCCAGGCAATTCCGAAAAGCCAAATACTGGGACACGCGAACTGGCAAGAAGAAAGGGATTACATTGGGCTCATGGCTGCGTTCAGCGTGGTCTATACAGATTGGCAAACAGCGGATACGCACCCCCGGGGGTATAATATCGGCTGCGTATTGGTAAACAATGGGGGGGAGGATGCTTTGCCTGTTTATTGGGCTAGGAATTCAGTCAATTTCGTGAACAACAAAACCCAACACGGGGAAGTGCGCACCCTTATGGGGTACTCTTTCCAGGAGAATCTTAAGGATTTGACCGGTTATACCCTGTACGGAACCCTGGAGCCATGCGCCCAGTGTTCGGGCATGGCTGCCATGTTGGGCATAGATCGGGTGGTGTGGGGCCAGGACGACCGGGAGTACGGCGGCACCATGGTCCGGTTGAACGGCGACAAGGACCGGATTTCGCCATGTGTCACCCTGGAGTCTACCCAAACCGAGTATTGTTGGGAACAGCCCTTTCCGAAAACCACCGGTTTTACCCAGCCCATTCAAATTACCGCCTTTTGGGACAACTTTGGGCTCCTACTTGAGGAAGGATATCAGATATATAAGGTTCAACAAAAATGTGATCCTGAAAGGGGTTGCATGGTTGACTACCTATACTGGGGACCTGTGCGAAGCTTGTTCGAAGACATATACGGCACATTTATCCACTATACAGTTCAATATGAAACAGAAAACCAGGAATTTTACGACAAGGCCAAGGGGTTGGTGACAGAGGCGGGTCAAAGTCACGATCGAAACCTGGGGGTGGCTTTTTAGATTATATCTTGGCCTAACTGAAAACAAGGATTATACCCGGCGTCCCCTGTCCCTGGCCCGGTGGCTATCCGCCGGGCCGTTTACAGAATTCCTATGCCTTGGCCTTAAAAAACTCGATGACTTTGGTAAGTATGGTTTCCAGGTCTGTGGTGGGGGAGTACCCGGTAAGATTTTTCAGTTTGGCGATGCTGGGGAGCCTGCGCTGCATGTCCTCAAAATCCGCCGGAAAAGCCTCTTTATAAGGAATGAACTTTACCCGGGAAGAAGAACCCGTCATTTCCACAATACGGTAAGCAAGGTTCTTAATACTGATTTCCTCCACTCCGCCGATATTGAACACCTCGCCATGAGCGCCGGAACTGGCCGCCAGCAACATAAGGGCGTGAACCACGTCTTCCACATAGGTGAAAGTCCGGGACTGCTCGCCGTCGCCATACACGGTCAGGTCCTTCCCTGCCAGGGCCTGGCTCACCAAGCGCGGAATAACCATGCCGTACGTGCCTGTCTGCCGGGGTCCCACCGTGTTAAAAAGCCTCACCACAATGGCCGGCAATCCGCTTTCCCGGTAATGGGCCAGGGCTGTGAATTCATCCATGAGCTTGGACGCGGCGTAACTCCACCGGAATTTGGAGGACGGACCGTAGATGATGTTGTCCGTTTCCACCAAAGGAGCGTGAAGATGCTTGCCATAGACCTCGGAGGAAGAGGCGATCAAAACCTTTTTCTTGAATTTGGAACACATGTCCAGGACCTTTTCCGTGCCCTGGATATTGATCTGAATGGAACGCAGGGGATTGTCCAGAATGTACTGGACGCCCACGGCGGCGGCCATATGAAAAACAACTTCACAAGTGCCCACCAGTTCCAGGAGGATATCGCGGTTCAGGATGGTGTCTATATGCACAAAAAGGCGGCTGGCGTATTCTTTGTTGGCCTGGAGATGGGCGAGATTGTCCAGGGAGCCTGTGGACAGGTCGTCGATGATATACACCTCATCCCCCTGCCTGAGATAGGCTTCGGCAAGATGTGACCCAATAAATCCGGCGCCGCCGGTAATAAGTATCCTCATGAATTGAATCCTTTTTTTTTAAGCTGCCACAAATACGCGGGAATACAACTCAGGTAGGACAAAAGGGGCTTGTGGTCGGGACGACTGGATTTGAACCAGCGACCTCACGGTCCCGAACCGTGCGCTCTACCAGGCTGAGCCACGTCCCGCAACCACAAAACAAACAGCCACCCTTTATGCCCCCTGATTAACGTATTGTCAACGGATTTTTGGATTTATCCAAAGACCCTGCTACGCTATCTGCCCGAAAAAGCCAACATCCAAATACCCAGGACCACAAAAAGCCCCCCGGCGGTCAGTCTTACGGTTTCAGGAGAAACATGTTTGGCCAGCCAGGCCCCGGCTAGAACGGCCAGGGCGCTGGACAAACATAATGCCAGGGCGGAACCAACAAAAACAGACCACATGGACTTGGATTCAGCGGCAAAGCCCATAGTCGCCAACTGGGTCTTGTCTCCCAGTTCCGCCAGAAACACCATTATAAATGTGGAAAAAACTATTTTAATATCAAACATTTATCACCCAAGCGATAGTTTCGGACTATCAGTAGGCATCGTAGGCCAGACCCTTTAGCACCTCAGGATCATTTAGCCTTTGTTCCACATCCACATTAAAAAATTCCGCCATGGGAGCCAAAATTTCCGGATTATTCTTCAAAACAGTCCTGGCGGCGTTCACTACCACCTCCAGCCCTTGCCGGGTCATTTTTCCCAAAGGTTGCCTGCATGGTCCGCAGGGCATACCTATAATTTTCATAAGGGTTTTTATGCCCAAAGGATTGCGCGCCCTGCACATGACCTGTCCCACAGGAGATTGCTCGGTAGTCTTTACGACCACCAGGCCAAACAAGGGTTTGAGGGCCCTGGCGATAGCCTGGGCCTCTTCAGAATTTCCGGCAGCGGCAGCCCTTACCATTTTACAAACAGCCACGGGGGCCACGTTGGAAACAACAGATATCACGCCCGCCGCCTGAATTTCCGGATCCATCATCATAGACAGGGTCATGTCATCGTCACCGGACAGGATAGTATAGTCCCCGCCGCACAATGCACGGGTTTTGCGCATGTTGTCAAGGTCGCCCGTGGCTTCCTTGACAGTCCTTACATTAGGGCATTCCTTGTAAAGCAAGGCCAGGTCTTCAGGAAAAAGCTGGGCGCCGGTTCTGCCGGGAATCACGTAGGGAATGATCTCCAGATCCGGGAAGGCCTTGGCCGTGGGTTCCAGGTATTCTTTCCGGATTTCCAGACTGCTGGGGCCATTATAGTAGGGATCAACCAACAAAACTGCATCAACACCCGCTTTGGCAGCATGCTTCGTGGCCTCCAAGGTCTCTTTAGTATTGTTGCTGCCGGCGCCGGCAATGCATTTGACCTTTCCCTTGGTTTTTTCGGCTACGATTTTAATAACTTGCAAATGCTCTTCCCAGGACAGTGTGGGGCTTTCCCCAGTGGTGCCCACTGCCAGGATGCCATCGACACCCGCGGCGATCTGGAAATCCACCAGTTTTTCCAAACCGGCGACATCCAGGCCACTTGCAGAGAAGGGTGTCACCAACGCGGTGTTACAGCCTTTTGTCATCTCATCCCCCTTGCTCCATTTTTGGTTAGGGTTTATTGGTTTCCCCCTATGCGGGGAGGTTATGGAAAAAATCCAGGATTACCCGGTTCCAACCCGATGGACCCGGCTCCGGCGCCTGTATCACTCGGGGGACTTGCTCCACAGGCGCGGGGCCTTTGCCCAAATAATAGGCATAGTCCGCCCGCCTGAGCATGGAAAAATCGTTCTGGCTATCCCCCAGGGCCACAGAAATCACCTGGAATCCGTTCGTTTTATACCAAGCCACAACTTTGTCAAGTGCTGTTGCTTTGTCCGCCTTCCCATGAACATGATAAAAGCGGCCGCCAATCGAGAGTTCCAGGCCGCGTTTTCGGAACTCAGCCCGTAACAAGGCATCATCCGCAGGGGTGGAATCATCAATCACAAAAGGCTCGTCAAAGTCTCTTTTAGACGCTTTTTCAGCCTCTTGCATGGAAAGCCCAGTGAGTTCGGCAATATCACTCACCGACATTTTAAAAAAACCCTTGGCTTTTAATTCCAATACCCCAGCCACCTCGTCCAAGGCTTTGCACAAAGCAGGATAAGGGACTCCCAGGGACATTTTCAAAAACCCGCCGTCCTGTTCCAAACCTGCCGGGGGAGGCAGGGAACCCTTTAGGGGAAAAAAAACTCCTCCCCCATTTTCCACAATAAACGGATCGGTCAGTCCCAACTCTCTTTGCAGGGGCTCCATTTCCGCCCTTGTCTTGCTCGAAACCAGGACTACCGGCGCGTTGGCTTCCTTGCATTTTTCCAAGGCGGGCATGGCTTTATCCCAGGCATAGGTATGGTGGTCCAGCAGGGTGCCGTCAAGGTCCGTGAATATTACCGGATATGGGACTGATATCATAGCCCGAAAAACTCTTTTTCCTGCTTCATAGCCATTCTTAATTGGTTATAAATGTTGGGTATTTTTGTTTCCACCCTTTCCCAGGAAACGGTTTGGGGAATTTCAAAAATAGTCCGGTCCAGTTTGGATTCAATGGACAGGATGGCGTCGGCCAAACCTGATTCCAAAAACGGCTTGAATTCGGGAAAGGTATGGACCACTCGTAGAAAATTTTCCGCCACTCTGGATCGGGCGGTTAGTATTTCCCCTGCCTGAAGAATGGAGTTCTTAAACACCTCTTTCACCAAAAACTCCTCATGGTCCCGATCGTATTTGAGATTATTAAATCGGGACAAATAGGAATAGTGTTTTATGCTTGTTTCCGCAACTCCTTGATAAGTAGTTGCTATATCACGAAAAAACGTGTCTGTTATTTCCAGGCCTTCTTCCCGGACAATGGCGTTCATAAGGGTGGTGACAATATCCACGGCCATGCGGTTAAGGCCCTTGCCCGAATCCGTGGGAGAAACAATCTGATGCTTGTGGTCAAAGGCCTCATCGGAAAATTCCACCTGGGCGGGAGCGGCGGCTTTTCTGTAAACCTCAATAAGAGTAAATATCTCCACCCCCCAATTGGTGGCGAAACGCATTTTCCGCAGCAAATCCCTTTCAAAGGCCACTTCCCCGGAAAGCTGATATTTAAACTGCATCAAAAAATCAATGAGGCCCAGCATTTTGAATTCCTTGTATTCCACAAAACGCCGTTTTAGGGCCGTTAACAAGGGTTTAAGCATGAGCCGGGTAACCCGGCCGAACAGCTTGCCCTCGGAAACCCGTGTGTAAAAGGCTTTGGAAAAATCAAAATCCAGGACTACCAGGGGATACAAAAGCCTGTCCAGTTGCGTCCTGTTGAAACTGCGGATATCTGCGTCCACCAGGGCGACGGAACCCGCTCCCAAGGCCAGGGCCAGCCCAAAGCTGAGGAACATGTTTTTACCCTTGCCTGGTTCCGTAAGCCCAAATCCTCCCAGGTTAAGAGTATCGTAAATACCGGAGAAAATTGGCCCCGAATTCCATTGGATCAAAGCGTCCTTTATTTCATATTGCCTGATGAGGTCCCGGAGGAGCATGGCTTCCTCCAAACTAGCTGCATCCAGGCCGAAAATTGTCCTATGCAGATATTTAACCTGCCGTAAATTTTCCAGAATATTCTCAAAAACAGGACGGTTTTCCGGAAGGGTGAATTCTGTCGCCAAACAGGGTATTACCAGCACGGGCTTTTTGGTTTTGGCGGCTTGGCGCAATTGCCCCTTTAATTTAGTGCGATCCTGTTTGAGCAAAATTTCCAGGGTCATGACCGATTTGTGGGTCTGTGTGAATTCAGAAATGGGGCGCCTCCTTTGTTAAAAAACCAATAGAAACCTGAAATAACTTGAATTATTTGAATAAAATAAATATCTCGCGTGTGTCTGAGATAATACAGGAGTACCTCTCGTGGTGTCAATCGACCGAACGGGTTTTTATTGGCTGAAAACCGTCTTTATGTTATGCTCTCAAAAGATTACTATTATAAAATAATGTGGGTTTATACCCTGGAAGGAACAACCATGCCCGGGACTAACCAATTCACCAAAGATGATCTCAAACATTTCAGGGCTCGAAATGTTTCATTGGAAACCATAAAGGATCAATTGGCCATTTTTGAAAAAGGCCCCGCTTATTTGGATATAGTTCGGCCTTGCACCCAGGGGGACGGTATCCGCCTATTGGAACCTGGCCAGGTGGAGCATTTTGTCCAGATTTATGAAAAAGCATTACAAACCCGCACAGTAGCCAAATTCATCCCCGCATCCGGAGCATCCACCCGCATGTTTCAGGATCTTTTCACATGGAGGAAGAATAAATTGGAGGGAACCGCCCTTCCCTTGGAAGAAGCGGCAAAAAAGGATGATAAAAACGCCCTGTTTATTTTAAAATTCCTTGCCAATCTCAGAAGGTTTGCCTTTTATCCCCTTATTCAAAAAATGTATGCAAAATTAAACCGGGATGTACCAACAACAAATACAAGTGAAGATTGCCTGGATATTATCAATACAGTTTTGGACGATTCCGGCTTGGGCTACGGGCAATTTCCAAAGGGCCTTATTAAATTTCACAGATACGGCGACTTCATGCGCACCCCCTTTGAAGAGCATCTGGTGGAAGCGGCCCAATATGGCAGAAGCGCCGGCCACTATTGCCACATGCATTATACCGTCAGCAAAACCCATCTGGACAATTTCCGGGTAAAATTCGAAGCCCTGAAAGAAGCCTATGAAAACTTTATAGGGGTTGAGTATTACGTGGATTTTACTGTCCAGTCTTCTTCCACAGATACCATAGCCGTTACACCCGAAAACATTCCCTTTCGGCAGGAAGACGGAAGTATTCTGTTCCGTCCCGGGGGGCACGGCGCCCTTCTGGGCAACCTCAATGCCATCAACCACGATATTATATATATAAACAACATCGATAACGTGGTTCCGGATCGCCTGAAGGCGGAAAGAGCCCGCTGGAAAAAGGCCTTGGCTGGCTTTTTGGTTTTCTTACAGGAAAGAACCTTTAAATTTATTACCATGCTGTCCAGGGAGGATACCAACTCCGCTCTCGTGAAAGAAGCCGTGGAATTTGCCTCGGAGTTTTTTGGATTGCAATCCTACTTTCACAATTTGTCTCCCTTGGAAACCCGGGCCATGGCCATAAAATTGCTCAACCGCCCCGTACGTATTTGCGGCATGGTCAAAAACCAAGGAGACCCTGGCGGAGCCCCGTTCTGGACCCGGGAAATGGATGGCAATCTGACCGTTCAAATCGTGGAAAGCGCCCAGATTAACAAAAGATCAAAACAGGCTGTGGATATTTTCTCGGCCTCCACCCACTTTAATCCCGTGGATGTGGTCTGTGGCGTCAAGGATTATGAAGGGAATAAATTCGACCTGGAAAAATTTGTGGATAAGGAGGCTGTTTTTATTTCGGAAAAATCCATGAAAGGGCGCAGTCTCAGGGGGCTGGAACTTCCCGGCTTGTGGAACGGGTCCATGTCAGGCTGGAATTCTGTGTTCCTGGAGGTTTCCAAAGCAGCCTTTAATCCGGTGAAAACAGTGAATGATCTCCTTCTACCCTCCCATATCGTATGATTTTTTTTTGTCTTATGGTATATATTTGAGTGCCGGATGTGAGCCTAAAAATGGGTGTTCACATCCCGGTCAGCAATTTTAATCATTACCCGGGACTTATTGACAAAGAAATTTTTACTGTTCAAAAGCCCTTGGTTCTTAACCGTCAATACACAAGGATGTTGACAGATTTCTTAAAATCTTTTTTCAATTATTTTAAAGGCCTATTGCTTTTTTTAGGGATATGAACTATCCTTGTTTCTATTATGAAGTTTATAAATAAACTAAAATAATAACACTCTGGAGAAAGCCATGCAGTTTTCAATCAGCAAGGAAATATTTCTGGACGGCATTACCAAGGTGCAGGGGATAGCGGGCAGAAAGACCACCTTTCCCATCACTGCTAACGTGCTTATTTCAGCCCAAGGTTCCACCGTAACCCTGGTTGCCACAGACCTGGAGATAGGCTTTAAAGGCCATTATCCGGCAACCGTTGAGGAAGAGGGCACGATTACCATTCCGGGCAAAAAGCTGTTTGAGATCGTGAGAGAGTTTCCCTATGGCATCGTTAATTGCCGGGACATGGAAAACGGCTGGGTAAATATTTACAAGGACAAGGTCCAGTACAAGATGGTGGGTATGGACCCCAATGATTTTCCCCAGCTGCCTGAAGTGGAAGATATGGAATTCTTCGATTTGGATTCCTCCATGTTTGCCACCATGATCGAAAAAACCAATTTGTCCGGGGGAATGAGTTCCGAGGAAAAACGGCCTCATCTCATTGGCGTGTATCTGGAAAAAATTGTACTGGAAGAAAAAAACGGCCTGCGGATGGTTTCCACGGACGGCAATCGCCTTGCCAGGGTGGATTATGTCCCGGAACAGGACATGCCGCCGCCCGCTTTTGGAGGCGCCAAGGGAGTCATACTCCCAAAAAAGGTCATGACCGAAATTATCCGTGTGGCCGAAGGCGATGGGCAAGTAAGACTCGGGGTCCAAAAAAATTATTTTGTGGTCCAAAAGGAAAGCGAAACCATTATTGGACGTCTGGTGGAAGGGGAATACCCGGACTATAATCTGGTTATCCCCAGTGACCTGGAAACTTTTTTTGAAATAGAAAAGCAGCCTTTTGTTTCCATTTTGAAAAGAATGTCTATCTTATGTTCTGAGCGTTACAGGGCTGTGCGCTTCAGGGTGAATTCCGAACGCCTTGAAGTGAGTGTGAATAATCCCGAATTGGGCGATTCCAACGAAGAAATGCCCATTTCCTTTAATGGGGAAGCCTTTGAGGCTGCCTTTAATCCCCGGTTTTTCCTGGATGCCTTGAATCCCATGAGAAGTGATATCATCAAGGTGAATATCCTCAATGCAAGCAAACCTTGTGTCCTGGAAGGGACTGAGGATCCCAGGTATTTATCCGTCATCATGCCCATGAGAATGTAAAAATAATGAGTGAGTATACCGCTGAAAATATTAAGGTCTTACAAGGGCTGGAAGCAGTCCGGAAAAGACCCTCCATGTATATCGGCAATGTCAGTACCGAAGGCTTGCATCACCTTGTTTACGAGGTGGTGGATAACAGTATTGACGAGGCCATGGCAGGTTACTGTGACACAATCCAGGTTATTATTCACGAAGATAACAGCGTAACCGTAGAGGATAACGGCCGCGGTATTCCCGTGGGCATGCATCAGACTGAAGGTATTCCCGCCTTGGAAGTGGTTATGTGCAAGCTCCATGCAGGCGGTAAATTCGATAATAATACCTACAAGGTTTCCGGCGGGCTCCATGGCGTAGGCGTGTCTGTGGTGAACGCCTTGTCTCAGCTTTTGGAAGTGGAGGTGTATACCGGCGGCCAAGTGTATTACCAAACCTATTCCAAGGGCGCTAAAACAAGCGAATTGGAGGTGATAGGGAATACGAAAAAACGGGGCACTAAAATCCGTTTTCATCCCGACACCTCTATCATGACCTCAGAGGACTACCAGTACAGCATTCTGAGTAAAAGGCTCAGGGAATTGGCTTTCCTCAACGCAGGTATAAGAATTTCCCTGGAAGATGAACGTTCGGACGAGGAAAAAGAGGAATTTTTTTACAAGGGAGGAATTCTTTCCTTTGTGGAGTATCTCAACAGAAGCCGAACCACCCTGCATAAGCCCATTTTCATGGCAGGGGCCAGGAGTAATATTGAAATAGAAGTGGCCCTTCAATATTCCACAGCCTATTCGGAAAGTATTCTAACTTTTGCCAATAATATCAATACCGCAGAAGGTGGAAGCCATCTGGTGGGATTCAAGGCGGCCCTTACCCGTACCATCAACCAATACGCCTCCAGCGACAATGTTGCAAAAAACGCTCAGACCAAAATTTCGGGCGAAGATGTTCGGGAAGGCCTGACTGCCATTGTAAGTATTCGCATACCCGATCCCCAATTCGAAGGCCAGACCAAGACCAAGCTGGGGAACAGCGATGTAAAAGGCCTGGTGGAAAATCTGGTAAACGAAAAACTTGGGGCCTATTTTGAAGAAAATCCGGCGATTGCAAAAAAAATGGTCATGCGCGCCGTGGAAGCGGCCAGAGCCAGGGAGGCAGCACGCCGCGCCAGGGATCTGGCGCGTAAAAAGGGCGCTCTCAACGATTCCACCCTGCCCGGAAAACTGGCGGAATGTCAGTTGTCAGAGCCCTCGTTGAGGGAATTGTTTCTGGTCGAGGGCGAGTCAGCCGGTGGTTCCGCCAAGCAGGGCAGGGACCGTAAGTTCCAGGCCATCCTTCCCCTAAAGGGTAAAATTCTTAACGTGGAAAAAGCCCGGTTCGACAAGATTCTGCAAAGCGAAGAAATTAAAAATATGATCACCGTTCTTGGCACCGGGGTAGGCGCCGAAGAATATGACATCAAGAAAATCCGGTACCACAAGGTCATCATCATGACAGATGCTGACGTGGACGGCTCGCATATACGCGCCCTGCTGCTGACTTTTTTCTATCGTCAACTACCTGAAATTTTGGAGGAAGGGTATTTGTATATAGCCCAGCCGCCCTTGTACCGCGTTGGTAAGGGAAAGTCCGCCAAATATCTCAAGGATGACCAGGAAATGAGCGAGTACCTGCTCAGGCGCATTTGCGAATCCAAAAGTATCCGCCGGATAAACGACGAAAAGCCAATGCCCGAGCACCAAATGTACCTTTTCCTGTGTGACCTTTCCGACTATATGTACACCATGGAAAAAATGGACAGGCGTGGCATCCCCAGGGACATGGCGGAAGAAGTGATCAAGGCGGGAATCATTTCCAAAACCGGCCTGAGAGACGAGTCCAGGATGAACGACCTTAAGAATCGTCTCATAGCCAAGGGGTACGAAGTCAGCGAACTGGACTATTCGGAGGAACGCCGGGTTTATGAATTGATGGTCACCCCATTGCCGAAAGCGGAAGGAGCTGGTTACACCAGTGAGGTTTCCATTGTCGATAAACTGGAGGCCATTAAGATCGGCCGCGGCTTTGTGTATTCCTCTGATTTCCAAAAATGCGCGGTGTTAGGGAAAAGAGCCCTGAACCTGAACGGAGACAAATTTGTGGTTTGGCCCCGGGATAAAGACGAAACCATCAGCCAGGAATTGCCCAATAAAGAAAAACTGCTCGTCTATTTGATAGAGGAATCCAAAAAAGGCCTTAGCCTGCAACGTTACAAAGGTCTGGGTGAAATGAACCCCGATCAGTTGTGGGAAACCACCATGGATCCTGAAAAAAGGCGCCTGGTAAAGGTCAAGGTGGATGATGCCCTGGAAACGGACGAAATGTTCCGTCTCCTCATGGGCGATGAAGTGGAGCCACGGAGGGATTTCATTGTAAGCAATGCCCTGGAAGTCACCCAACTGGATATTTAGGATTTACGCACATTCAGTCCTTAGCATAAATTTTGGGGGAGAACCCTTGATACGGGTCTCCCCCAATGTAATTTTTTAGATCCCTGTTATTTGTAATATGTCAGGGAGGAATTCGAACTTCAGCCATTATGAATAAACTTGAAAGAGATAAAATATTGACCCGGGTGCGCAGGCCGGGAAGATACCTGGGATCCGAAATAAACGCGGTCCATAAGTCCCCTGAGGATGTAAAACTTCAGGTAGCCCTGGCGTTTCCCGACCTTTACGAAATAGGCACCTCTCATTTCGGGATCCAGATTCTTTATCATATCCTTAATGAACAAAAAGAAATCTGTGCGGAAAGAGTATATGCGCCGGACGACGATCTGGAACAGCTCCTGCGAGAAAATCAGTCCAGCCTGTTTTCCCTGGAAAGCGCCAAGCCACTCAAGGAATTTGACTGGGTAGGCTTCAGCCTCCTATATGAGCTCAATTATACCAATGTGCTCACCATGCTGGAGCTCTCCGGGATTCCCTTTTTCAGCAAGGACCGGGGGGATGAATTTCCCCTGATAATTGCCGGCGGCCCCTGCGCCTGCAACCCTGAGCCTATGGCTGACTTTTTTGACGCCATTTTGCTTGGGGACGGCGAAGAAGCTGTGTTGGATATGGCCAAAACATGGTTAGCCTGGAAGGATGAAAGCAATACCAACAAGGCGGATCTTCTGGATAGATTGGCGCAAATCCAGGGCGTTTATGTGCCCGCCCATTTTGATTTCGATCCGGATACCGGAAAGGTGTCGCCTAAAGAAGGAAAGGCGCCCACGATCAAGAGAACCATCCTGCCGGACCTTAACAAAGCACCTTTTCCCATTGATCCCATTATCCCTTACTCCAACCCCGTTCACGACCGGTTACGCCTGGAAATATCCCGGGGATGCGGGAGGGGATGCCGCTTTTGCCAGGCCGGCATGATATACAGGCCGGTCAGGGAGAGATCTCCGGAAAGACTCATGGATCTTGCCCGGGAATCCCTGGACGCCACAGGATACGAAGATATATCCCTTCTTTCCCTAAGTGTAGGAGATTATTCCTGTATTGACTGGCTTATGGGCGGCCTCATGAGAGAATTCAAATCCCGTCAGGTGGCTGTTTCTTTTCCTTCCATGCGGGCGGGAACACTCACCCTGCCATTGATGGAAGAGATTAAAAAGGTTCGTAAAACGGGGTTTACCATTGCCCCTGAGGCGGGAACCCAACGCCTGCGCGATGTGATCAATAAAAATATAAGCGAAGAGGAAATTATCCAGACCGTTTCAGACGCCTTTTTTATGGGATGGAAACTGATTAAACTCTACTTCATGATAGGCCTTCCCACAGAGACCCAGGAGGACGTCCAAGGTATTGTTGACCTGGTTCACAAGCTCAAGGACATGGCAGGGCGCAAGGCGGACATCACGGCCAGCATAGGGGTGTTTGTACCCAAGCCGCATACCCCATTCCAATGGGCCGGGCAGATTTCCATCAAGGAAGCCTGGGAACGTATTGATTACATCAAGGACAGACTCCGGCGCCCCGGGATTAAGGTAAAGTGGCAAAATCCCCAAGTGAGCGTGGTGGAGGGGGTTTTTTCCCGGGGGGACAGAAAATTGGCGCCCCTGCTCGTCCATGCATGGAAACAGGGCGCCCGTTTTGACGGTTGGACCGACCATTTTAATTTTACCATGTGGCAGGAAGCCATGGAAGCCTGTCACATAGACCCGGAGCATTACATTGGGGGCAGGCAGGTGGATGATCCGTTGCCTTGGGATCATGTAGACATGGGTCCCACTAAAAAATTCTTTCAAATGGAATTAGAAAAAGCCAAAGAGGTTATTAGTACACCCGGATGCAGCCAGGAAAGTTGTGCAGGCTGCGGAGTGTGCGATTTTTCCAAAATTCAGCCCATATTTTCTCCGGTTCCTGCACCAACAGAAGACATGGATTCCCGGGATGGTTCCGGCAATATCAATTACCGCAAGTTACTGGTGTTCTACTCCAAAACGGGTAATGCACGGCATCTTGGCCATTTGGAATTGATAAGCCAGGTACACCGCGCTTTACGGAGAAGCCAAATATCCATGATGTATTCCAAAGGTTTTCATCCTATGCCAAAAGTTTCTTTTTCCCAGGCCCTGCCTGTGGGTATGGAAAGCCTGGAGGAGAATTTTGTCATCACTGCGGATAGCCGGGTCCAACCCGAACAATTGGTAAGAAGTCTCAAAAATCAATTACCACAAGGGGTTGAAGTGCTCCGGTGCGTCCCGTTTTCCAAGGGAATCCGCGCTGGAGAGCCGGAAACATTGCATTACCAAATTATTCCGGAACCCGAATACAGGGAAAAAATCATGGCTTTTACTAAAGCGAAAGAGTATATTATAACGCATACGAATCACAAGGGAAAGCAATGGGAGCTTGATCTGGCCCAGGTGGTTGAAATACAATCATCTGAGGACGGAAATTATTCCATGGCAGCGAAAAATATTCCGGGAAAAAGCATTCGCCCCATGGAGATTCTCGGTCATATACTGGGACAGGCTCCCCAATCGTTGGCAGGATTCCGGGTAATCAAGATTCCTGCTCCGATTGAAGGGAGTTGACCCTTAGTAATAAGGGAATCATATAATGGAAAAAAAGCTAATCATAAATGACGCAGGGTTTGAAACCAGGGTAGCCTTGGTGGAAGACGGCGCTTTATCCGAGTTGTATATAGAGCGTACCGGAGAATCTGAAATTGTCAGCAATATATATAAAGGCAAGGTCATGCGGGTATTACCCGGTATGCAGGCCGCTTTTGTGGATATAGGCCTGGATCAGGCTGCCTTCATATATGTGGATGATGTGGTCATGGGTTTTCCATCGGATGAAATCGGATCTCCTCTTATCCAAGAGGAAGAGGGCCATGAAGAGGTCATCCTGCTGGATACTGAAAACGATGAGGATGAAATTGTGCAGGCCGCCCATATTATCAAGCCGCCAAAGATACGCCCCAATATAGAGGACATGATCCGTGAGGGCCAGGAAATCATGGTCCAGGTTGCCAAGTCGCCTATTGGTAAAAAAGGGGCCAGGGTAACCTCACGAATCACCATTCCCGGGCGTTTTTTGGTTCTTATGCCCACTACCAACCATATAGGGGTATCCCGGCGTATTACCGAGTCCTCGGAGCGCGTCCGTTTAAAGGAGCAACTCATGGCATCCCGTGAGGAGCCCTTCGGGTATATAGTGCGTACTGTTTGCGAAGGAGTAGGGCCCGAAAAAATCGCCCATGAGGTCCAGTTTCTCACCCGGGTTTGGAAAAGAGCTGTCAGCAGATACTGGCAAAAATCGGCTCCCTCCCTGTTACATCAAGAACTCTCAGCCAGCCTCAGGGCGGTAAGAGACCTGTTCACCAAAGAGGTGGACCGACTGGTAGTGGACTCGGAACGGGGCTACAAGGAAATCCTGGACTTTCTGGAACCCAATATGCCGGGCCTTAGAGATGCGGTCCAATACTATAACCGCCCCGAGGCCATATTTGATGCTTACCAGTTGGAAGGGGATATATCCCGCCTGAGCCGTAAAAAAGTCTGGCTCAAGTCCGGCGGCTATATTGTCATAGAGGAGACCGAGGCACTGGTTTCCGTTGACGTGAATACTGGCCGGTACGTGGGAAAAGGGGACCTGTCCGAAACCATCCTGAAAACCAACCTGGAAGCCTTGAAGGAAATCGCCTACCAGTTGCGGTTGCGGGATATCGGCGGCATCATAGTAATTGATTTTATTGATATGGAGAAGTTGGAAGACCGGGATAAGGTGTACCAGGTTTTGGTGGAAATGCTCAAGAAAGACCGGAGCACCACCAATGTCCTGCCCATGTCGGAAATGGGCCTTATCCAGATGACCAGAAAACGGACCCGCGAAAATATCAATAAGCAATTGTCCGAACCCTGCTCGTATTGCGAGGGAGAGGGGATTGTCCTTTCCAAAAAAAGCATATGTCATAATATTTATCGGGAAATTTTGCGTCAGTCTTACGACATTCAAGGGTCCCGTATATCGGTCAAAACCCATCCGGAGATCGCCAGATTTCTTTTGGAAGAAGAAAATGTCACGGTGCTTTCCCTGGAACAGCGTATCCAAACACCCATATTGATCCAGGCTGACCCTTCTTTACATGTGGAATGCTTTGAGATCACCGAATTTCTGGATTCGGCGCCCACATGTGGGGGGTAACTTTTTTATCGTTGACAGCTTGGGTTTTTGTCTTTATAAGATCGGTTTTGCTTGACCGGTTTTATTGAAATGAAGTCAAGGAGGTTTAAATAATCATGTATGCTGTAATAGCTACCGGCGGAAAACAATACAAGGTGGGTGAAGGCGAAACCATCCGGGTGGAAAAACTTCCCGGAGAGGTTGGAGATTCCATACGCCTGGACCAGGTCCTTCTCTATTCCGACGGAGAAAATGTCAAGGTGGGCCAGCCCACTGTGGAAAACGTAGCTGTGGATGCCCAAATTGTGGAACAGGGCAAAGCCAGAAAAGTGTTAGTCTTTAGGTTCAAAAGACGTAAGGGCTACAGAAAAAAACAAGGCCACCGGCAGCCTTTCACGGCGCTGAAAATCAGCAAGATTGAGGCCGGAGCCTAAGAATATCAGGAGTATTGAGTCATGGCACATAAGAAAGCTGGCGGTAGCTCAAGAAACGGCAGGGATAGCCAGGGACAACGTCGGGGCATCAAATGCTACGGCGGAGAGGTTGTTCCCGCAGGCAGCATCCTGGTGCGCCAGGTAGGCACCAAAATCCATCCCGGAAACAATGTGGGCATGGGCCGCGATTTTACCTTGTTCGCCACCATAGATGGCACGGTTACCTACGAACGCAAAGACCGAGACAGGAAAAAAGTGAGCGTATACCCGGTGTGAAATTCGTAGACGAAGCCACCTTGGTAGTACAATCAGGCGATGGTGGAAGAGGGTGTGTTAGCTTCCGGCGTGAAAGGTTTATCCCAAGAGGAGGACCCGACGGCGGTCACGGAGGCAGGGGCGGCGATGTGGTCCTGGTGGCTACTTCCGCCAAACGCACCCTATATCACTTCCGCTATAAACACCGATTCCAGGCGCAGCGTGGAGGATACGGCAGCGGGGCCAACCGTCACGGAAAAGATGGGGAGGATTTCCTCATAGAGGTACCCTTGGGTACGATGGTCCGTGATGCGGAAACCGATGAACTGGTTGTTGATCTTTCCACGGATGGCGAGCGTTTTATAATTTGTCAGGGCGGTAGGGGAGGCAAGGGAAACAAGCACTTCACCTCCTCTACCTTCCGGGCGCCCCGCTTCGCACAGGATGGAGAGCCAGGGAGAGAAAGAACCCTCAAACTGGAGCTCAAGCTGCTGGCAGACGCAGGCCTTGTTGGTCTGCCCAATGCCGGCAAGTCCAGCCTGATTACTTCTCTCAGCGCTGCCAGGCCCAAAATCGGGGCCTACCCCTTTACCACACTTTCGCCCAGCCTGGGCGTTGTGCAGGACCCTTACGGAGAGCCTTTTGTGGTAGCGGATATTCCCGGTCTTATCGAAGGCGCCCATCTGGGAGCAGGCCTGGGCATCCAATTTTTGCGCCATGTGGAACGCAACCGCGTACTTATCCATCTTATTGACGCATCCCAGATTTCGGCCGAATCCCCTCTGGCCTCTTACTTGACCATCAATAATGAACTCCGGTCCTACAACCAGGCTCTGGGCGAAAAACCCCAGATCGTGGTGCTAAATAAAATGGACCTCCCCGAATCCAAAGAAGGAGCTTGCCTTTTTAAGCAAGCTTGTGGGAATCTGGAAGTGTTGCAGATTTCAGCAATATCGGGGGAGGGACTGGAGAACCTCATAAATCGGATTTCCGCCATTCTTCGTGAAGAGGACCCGCGACCATCCTGATTTCCACATTTTCAGGCCGGTAGCCCGCATTGTTTTTAGTCCATTTAGAAATCAGGTACAATCATGCAAGGCCAAACCAACAACACAGGTTTAACTAATTTTGACATCAGCCACCGCAAGGAGTTTTTTTCCTGCGTCAAACGAGTGGTGGTCAAGGTAGGCTCCGGCATTCTCACTCAGGAAACCGGCCTCAACCTCGACACGGTTAGAAATTTGTCCCGTCAATTGGCTGCACTGCACAATTCAGGGCGCGAAGTTATATTGGTTTCTTCGGGCGCTGTGGCCGCTGGAGTCAGTAAGATGGGCCTGGCCAAGCGGCCCACCGAGATCCCCGAAAAGCAGGCGGCAGCCGCAGTAGGCCAGGCCAGCTTGATCAATGAGTACGAAATCGCTTTTGAAAAGCAGGCAGTAAAGGTGGCCCAAGTATTGCTCACCCGGGACGACCTGGCGGCGCGGCGCAGGTACCTTAATGCCCGCAACGCACTCCAGACGCTGCTTTCCTGGAAAGTGCTGCCCATCATAAACGAAAACGATACCGTGGTGGTCGCTGAACTGAAATTCGGGGATAACGACAATCTATCCGCCATGATCGCCCAATTGCTGGACGCCGATGTTCTCATCAACCTGACAGACATTGACGGCCTCTATACCGGCGACCCGCGAACCTGCACAGACGCCAAAATCGTCCCCTATGTGGAAAAAATCACTCCCGCCTTGGAGCAGTCCGCCAGTTGCCATACTGGCAAGCACGGCACCGGAGGCATGGCCTCCAAAGTTACTGCTGCCAAAAAGGCCAACGCCGCCGGTATTCCCATGATTGTTGCGGGAGGGGCAACCCCGGACATCCTACAGCTTATTTTTTCCGGCCAGGAGGTGGGAACCTTCTTTGCCCCTAAAAACAAAAAAATGCCGGGAAAAAAATGTTGGCTTGGATTCGCCGCGGATCCCAAAGGCGTTTTTGTTGTAGATCAGGGGGCGGCCAAAGCCCTGGTCAGCAACGGAAAGAGCCTTTTGCCTGTTGGAATTCAAGCTGTGGAAGGCAGTTTTGGAGTGGGCGCCCCGGTTCAAGTCGTGGGTCCGGACCGCCAGGTGCTGGGAGTCGGTCTTAGTAATTATTCCTCGGCGGACGCCCGCAAGATCAAAGGCTGCTCAACCTCCCAGCTTGAAAACATACTTGGGCACAAGGCCTATGACGAAGTGATACATAGGGATAACTTAGTAGTCATTTATGAAGACCAGGAGGAAAATCCGTGAGTGTAAATGAAATCATACTCAATATGGCCCAGGCAGCCAGGGCTGCCGCCCGGGAAGTGGGCAGGTGTTCTGGCCAGGTAAAGGATCAGGTACTCACAGACATTGCCGCCCTGTTGAAAGAGGAATCCGGGTTTTTGTACGCTGAAAACGCCAAGGACCTTGAAACCGCCAGGGAAAAGGGCCTTAGTCCGGCTATGATCGACCGGTTGACAATCAAGGAATCCACCATAGAATCCATGGCCCAAGGGTTATTGGAAGTGGCGGCCATGCCCGATCCCATAGGATCCATGGTCAGAATGTGGCAGCGGCCCAACGGCCTTTCCGTAGGAAAAATGCGCATCCCGTTGGGCGTGGTCTGCATGATTTACGAGTCCCGGCCCAATGTGACCATAGATGCGGCCGGGCTATGCCTCAAGGCTGGCAACGCCGTGGTTTTGCGCGGCGGCTCGGAAGCCATTCATTCCAACAAGGCATTGGGACAGGTCATCGCCAAGGCCTTGGCTAAAAACGGGCTTCCCGAAACCGTGGTGCAGCTTGTTCCGGTCACGGACAGGGAAGCGGTCAAGGAGCTGCTCAAGCAGGAGGAATACATAGATCTGGTTATTCCCCGGGGAGGAGAGGGCCTTATCCGCTTTGTGGTGGCAAACTCCAGCATCCCCGTCCTCAAGCACTATAAGGGCGTCTGCCATGCTTACGTGGACCAGGGGGCTGATCTGGACATGGCGGTCCATATCTGCCAAAACTCCAAAGTGCAAAGGCCCGGGGTGTGCAATGCCCTGGAAACGCTTTTGGTCCACGAAGCCGAAGCTCAGGCTTTTTTGCCCAAGGTGGCTGCGGTCCTTCAAAATGATGGCGTGGAATTCCGGGGTTGCCCCAGGACTTGCGAAATCCTTAAAAACGCCGTGCCCGCCCGGGAAGAAGACTGGCCTGCGGAGTTTCTGGATTTGATCCTGGCGGTCAAAGTGGTCAAGGACATGGACGAAGCCATGGACCATATCGCCAAGTACGGTTCGCTCCATACCGAAACCATCATCACCAATGATTATGGACACGCCAAACGTTTTTGCCGGGAGGTGGATGCCTCAGCCGTTATGGTCAATGCCTCCACCCGTTTTAATGATGGCGGCCAGTTGGGCCTGGGAGCGGAAATAGGCATTAGCACATCCAAACTCCATGCCTTTGGTCCCATGGGGGTGGAGGAACTGACAGCCACCAAGTTTGTGGTGGAAGGGCAGGGGCAGGTACGCAGTTAGGATTATTGCAAGGTGCGGCCTGTTGATCCAAGGCCTTAAAAATGAAGATAGAAAAACAGAACCGGACAGGCCAGAAAAACCTGTCCGGTTTTTTTATTTGGCCAGCATGGCCCGCATCATATCGCCTGCGTTTTCCGCATGGTCCGCAATAGCGCCGGTCATCTCGGTCAGCTTGAGCATGTGCATTACAGTGATGGGGTCGGTCTGGCAGGAAAATATTTTCCGGTTCAGGCGATCCTCGCAAATATCCGCTTCATGCTCCAGGCTGCGCATGGTGGCGATAATCTCTTTGGCCTTGATCCGTTGTTTTTCCGAGAAGGTGTTAAAATACTCCCTGGCTTCCTTAACCATGGCGGAAAGTTCCTCGATGGGAGTCACCACCGAATCAACCAGCATAAAGAAATCCTTTTCCAACTCTTTGGGAATGGCGTTTTGGGGCCGATACGAAAGCCAGTTCAAGGAATCCTTTACCGAATCCAAAACAGCATCCTGCTCACGGATATACCTGAAAATGAGGAACTTGCTCACAGGCAGCATGGTGTTTTTGGGCAAATGGCCGCGCACACGCCGCTTGATGGCATCGGCCTCGTGTTCCAGGCGAATGATTTCATGGCGAAATCGTTCGAATGAGTCGCACTTGTCCGATACATAGCATTCAATACCTTGCTGATAGGCCCAGGCGCATTCCTTTACCTTTTCCGCATGTTCCTGAAGCCCTTCAAAAGGGGATGTAACAAAGAGACTTGAAAATGGAATACGCATGAAGATCTCCTTTTATATTAATGGTTCTAAAATCAGGAACAGAAACATACTGGTAAGCGCAGCAGCCGGAACCGTCAACACCCAGTACAGCATAATTTTACCTACAATTCCCAAGTTCACCGCTTCCACACCGCCTGCAAAACCTACTCCCAGCACTCCTCCCACAGCAGCATGGGTGGTGGATACAGGCAACCCCAACTTCGAAGCCACCATGACCGTGGTGGCAGCGGAGAAATCAACCGCAAACCCCCGGGTATTGGTAAGGGTGGTGATCTTTTCCCCAATGGTGGTCATGACCCGTTCCCCTGCCATGGCAATACCCAGGGCAATCCCAATTCCTCCAAACATTAGAAGAAACCAGGGCACTGGCAAGCTGGCGCCCACATTGCCGTCCTTGACCAAAAAGTAAACCAGGGCCAAAGGACCGATGGCGTTCGCCACATCATTGGCGCCCTGGGCCAAGGCCACATAGCAGGAAGTGCCAATCTGGATTTTTCGGAATACTTCCTCGGTTCCGTCCGGGTTATCGGCCGAGATATATTTTGCAAGCAAGAACTTGCCTGTAAATCCAAAGATAAAGGCCAGCGTAAACGCCGCTATCAGAGCCACGGGAGTGCTTATGTTCAAGGTGGTTCCCAAGGGGGTTTTGAATAAAAAGCAAAGGAAGATCACAAAAAAAGCGATTCCCACAAACAGGGGCGACCATCGGATGGCCTTTTCAAACGCATTGTCCCTGGCTAATACCAACGCCACAATAAATTTGAACATCAAAAAGGAAAGCACCATGGCAAATATGGGAGAAATGACCCAACTCGCTACTACCTGACCCAGCTTGCCCCAGTTGATTACCGAAAAACCCGAAGCCATGATCCCAAACCCGATCATGGCGCCCACGATGGAATGGGTGGTGGAAACCGGCAGGGAACGCCAAGTGGCAAAACTGATCCATAAAGATGCCGCTAACAACGCCGATATAGCCCCAACCAAAGCCAGGTGCGGGTCAGCAAGAACCTCCGTGGACACGATCCCCTTACGGATGGTCTGGGTAACATGGGAACCAATAAACACCGCTCCCACAATATTCAGTATCCCCGCTATCACAACCGCCTGACGCACAGTTATCGCTTTGGCCCCCACAGCCGAGGCCATGGAGTTCGCCACATCATTGGCGCCTATGTTCCAGGACATGTAAAAACCCAGCAAAAAGCCTGCGATCAAGATTACTGTTTCCTGCATATTGATTGCTTCCTAAACCTAGATGGTGTTATTTTTAACCAAAATTAAATGGGCGCCTCAAATTAGAGTTTTGTTACGAATCGGGTAGGAAGTCAAGAGCTATCCTGGAATATCTAAAAATAATAATAAAATCATGTTGTTATAGTTATTTTAAAACAGGTGTCAAGACCCACATCCAAAAGGGAGATTACCGGGAGGCGCCAGTCAGGCGCCCTCTGCAATGATTTGCCAAGGACTTGGCCTGGGGCAGGTGCGAAAGAGGCTCAAGATGCTTTAAGGCCCGGGAAAAGTCGCCCAGGTTCATGAGGTTGGTGGCAAGGCACAAGCGGATTTGCTCATCGTCCGGAAATAGCTCCAGACCCTTCTCCAATATATTGGCGGATTCGTTAAAAGACCCACTCTTTTGCCGCAAAAGGCCCAGGCCAAGGTAAGCTCTGGGGTCCTGGTGATAGGCCAGTGCCTTTTCAAAAAGGTAAGCCGCCACCTGTGCGGGCTCGGGGATGCGGGAATCAGCGGCATAATCACCCACAGTGAATGTCATGCCCAGGCGGGAGCAAAAATCTCCGTGCTCTTTTGCCAAACCCGGGTCATCCAACAATCTTACATCATAAACGTAGGCGGGCAGATTTTTGTAAAAATGGTCACGGAGGGCATCCCCGGTTTCCGCAATTATCTCCTTTGTGAGGGCAGGATCGGTTTCCCAGTACATGATGTCCTCCTGCCTTTTGAGCCAGATGTCGTCTGTCAAATTGTTTTGCTGTAGATAATCCTCATACAGCCTGGTGCCAGGGAACATGTCCAGTATATAAAAAATGGCGCCCAAAGGCTTGATGGCGTCCATAAGGCCTATGTTGGATTTTAGAACCTCCGGTCCCTCTCCCGGGCAACCATAAATGAAATAGGCCCTGGAAAGAATGCCAAAACCGGTAGTCAACTCAAAAGCCCGCAAAATATCCCCGGTGGCCATGTTCTTGTTCAACAAATCCCGGGTGCGTTCGCAGCCGCTTTCCACACCATAACTGATTTGGATGCATCCTGCCTTACGCATCCAGTATAGGATGTCCTCATCCACCCGGTCCACCCTGCTAATGGCATTCCAGGTTATGGGCAGGGCCGCGTCTATGATTTCCTTACACACGGAAATCACCAGATCCTTTTTCAGGGTAAAGGTGTCATCCGAGATATAGAAAAGCCGGATTCCATTCTTCGACAAAGTTTTCAACTGCCGGAGAAAATAGTCCTGGGAATGAAAACGCATGGTGCGACCCCAAAATTTTGGGGAGCCGCAAAAGGTGCAATTGTGGGGGCAGCCACGGGATAAGGAAAGGTGCTGGTATTTATAATATTTGGAAGGGCGGGGCAGGGCGTCTATATCCTTTATGTACCCCTGGCGCTCAGAAAGAACCGGAACGCCATCTGCCAGCAAGGCCACTCCAGGGATTTTCCAAATTCTATCCGGGGTTCTCTGTTCCAGGCATTTGACTAAGGAGGCCATGGCCTCCTCGCCTTCCCCCACTACGGCATAATCCACCTGGGGAAAATGGGTGAGCAGATGCTTCCATAAGAAGGTTGCCCCTATGCCTCCAAACACCGTGACCATGGACGGGCATTTTTCCTTTATCAATGCAGCCATGTCCAGGCCCCCGAAACGGTTCCCATTCACTATGGAAAAGCCCACTACCTGGGGACTAAAATCCTCGATGGCCTTCATCGCCTTTTCCAGGTCCAAACCAGGGGTGTGCCAATTGGCCACCTGAGCATCGTGGCCCTGGTGCCTCAATACAGCCGCCACATGATACAGCCCTATGGGAACGGAAGCCACATCATCGGAGGAAACCCTTGGGTTCAGAAAAGGAGGATATATGAGCAGAATTTTCATGTCCCATCCAGAACACAGCACGGGCTTAGTGTCAAGCAGGCTTTAACAGGCAGGGAGAGCAGTCAGTCGGGATGATGGTTTTCCTGTATCTTTTTCATGAAATCGGCATACACCCTGTAGTGCTCTGTATCCTTATAGGCAATGGCGCTGATGGGCGCATGGTCAAAACTGAATATGTCGGCCTTGGGGCATGCCATGAGAATAGGGGAGTGGGAGGCGATGATGAATTGGGAATGGGCTTCCTCATTGGCCTTGGCCAGTAAATCCAACAACACCAACTGGGTCTTGGGAGAGAGGGCTGTTTCAGGCTCGTCCAGAAAGTACAGCCCCGGCCTTTTTGTAACGGCGGAAAAAAATGACATAAGGGACTGGCCGTGGGACTGGGTCACCAGGGACTTGCCGCCATAATATTCCAGGATGCCCGGGCTGGAGCTGGCCCACTCGTCCACCAGAAAGGCAAAATTCTGGAATATCTGGGACCCGAAAAAGGAACCGGTAACCCGGCCCTTGGTCCAGGTTACCTGGACTGCCTTCCACAGGGTTTTTTCCCAGGGATTGTTTTCCAGGCGCACCCTGTGAGGTCCTTCCCATATGTGGATGCCGCACCTTTGACAGATCGCTTTTAGCAGCGTGGATTTTCCCGTACCGTTTTCCCCGGTAAAAAAGGTCACGGGCCGCTTGAATTCCAGGCGTTCTGTTTTTCTTAAGACATCCAGGTTAAAGGGATAAGCATCCACGTCCGGGAAAATGTCCGCCTTCAGGCATACCTCAGTAACGTGCATTTGATTACACTTCCAAATCCACGGTATCGTTAAAGCTGGCTTGCTTGGGGAGGACAGGCACCACAGGCTTGGGTTCGGCCACAGGCTTGGGTTCGGCCGCATGTTGGGGCTTGTCTTCTTTGGGCGCCTCCGCCTTGGCAGACTCCGGGCCGTTGTCCTTTGCAGGTTCCTCCTCAATGGGTTCGGGCGTCAGGTCCAGTTCAACTTCAGCTTGTGGTTCCGGTTTCACTGAGGCCTCGGCCTTGGAGGCCCTGGACGCAATGGAGCCCAAACCGTCAAAATCCGGGAATAAGGCCTTTACATTGTCTGGTGCAGAATCCGGCGGGTAAATCCTCACACCGTCTTTGATGAGGTCGGCCATGAGCTTGATGGGAACCTTCAACCGTTCCAACTGCCCTCCGTTGCCATTGAGGTGTTTTTCCACAAGGCTCCGGCTTTCAGAATGGATAAGGCGCACAATGGCCTCGTTCTGACCCTTGCGGATATCCTCCAGGCTTTCGGTTTTGAGCTTCAGGGCCCGTACATGCTCCTCAAAAATCTTGGCTTCCTGGTATTTGCCGTAAACCACCGCTGCAGACCAGATTAAATCAGCCGCCAGGCAAAGAGCTGCCTCAGTTCCCACATCAATCTCAATCCAGTTTGCGCCCGGGTCAATGTGGCGGATGGCCGACTTGCCCTTAGTGTAATCTCCCACCACCGATCCCTGGAGCGCCTTTTCCAGTTTTCCGCAAACGTAGATTAGCTTCTTGATATTCACGGGTTCAGGGATGCAAACATTCAAGACATCTGCGTTGTCCGCCGGCATCATCTCCCTAAGCGTGACCAAAAGGGCGCGGGCGCCGTGAAAGAGGGCCTGGGAGGACTCCCTTATGTCGTCGGCCGCCGCCTGGTTCCGTTGGTCCAGGTAATCCTTTTCCTCAGCACCCAAGGCGGAGTTTTGCAAAGATTTGATGGGAGCCTCAAAAGCCGAAATAGCGGCCAACGAATCCATGGCCTTTTTAAAGGTCTGGACGCCAGTGAAGGAATACCCGGAATCAAGCTGCTTTGCATTAAGCTGCAGGCCGTCCAGGTCTGCATTTTCCAACAAGGACAAAAGGTTTCTAAGCCTCATTGTGCGTCTCCTGTGTTCGGGGTCAGGGAATAGGGACATGACTTCCATCCATAGGCGGTATCATATCAAAACCATGAACGCTATGATATTATTCACACTTATGGCATTTTTTCCTTCAAACACAAGAGTTTTTCCCAAATAGGGCTTTTCTGGTGTCCAGTCTATCCCACAGTCAAGGCCATAGTTGTTACCCCGGAAAACCCTAAAGAAGACAGATAAGGGTAATGCTCGGTTTTCACAGGTTTGAAACCCAGGCGTTCGTACAGGCATCTGGCCCGGGGGTTGGTGTCCAGGACATCCAGTTTGATGGTCCAAAAACCCCTGTCCTTGGCATAGTCCTTCACCCCCTGAAGCAGTCGGGAGCCCACGCCCTTGCCCCGCATGTTTTCAGAAACCACCAAGCCATCAAAGCGCAATACTTTTTTCTCCGTTTTTCTGGAAACGGCCCGAAACACCCCAAAACGGCAGAGACCTTCCAGGATTCCAAACGTGCGGACAAAAGTTCGTTTGCGAGTTTTTACAAGGCGGGCATCCCCAAAATTCATACCCGCCACCCCTGCAAATTTGCCCTTGGACGAAGCCACTATGGCGCAGTCCGGGTTCATATCCCTTTCCAGTACGCGGCAGGCTTTTTCCGTGGGACCCATGATGGTTTCATATTTGTGAGGGAATGTCCGCACATAGGTTTCGGCAACCTGTCTTCGATACATCTCAGGCAACCCCACACAGATGGATATTTCATCGTCAGCTTGCATTTCAATCTCCTGGTTGATGGGTTAGGTACTTTGGTGGTATTGCATGGCAATCTATGTGCCAAAGCAGAAAGGTTTCCCAAAATCATGTGGTTTCAGCCAGTTAATCTTCGGGTCCGGGACCGGAGGCCAGGATTTTTCCCCCTGCCTGTACATATCTTGTACCCATGGGCGACATTTTATGTGGGGCCATTACCACGCCATTCCAGGGTTTTCCTTTTCATTTTCCCCTATTTAGGGTATTCTACACTCTTGAATTCAGGAGGCGGACAAAGGCCCCCTTACTGCTTCTTGCGATGCAGGAATAAAATATCCAGGGATACACGATGAGAACAGGAATTTACGGGGGTACTTTTGATCCCATCCATATAGCCCATTTGCGTATGGCCGTGGAAGTGCGGGAGTTGTTCGCCCTGGACAAGGTTTTGCTCATACCCTGCCATTATCCACCCCATAAAGCCGGACAACCCGGAGCTTCGGCCAAGGATCGCCTGGCAATGGTGGAACTGGCTGTAGAAAATACCCCGGGATTGGAATCCTCGGATATGGAGGTCCGTCAGGGAGGCACTTCCTATACAGTGACAACCCTGGAGGCCCTCAAAGGCCCGGAGCAGGAGAACTTTTTTATCCTTGGTCTGGATGCCTTTTTAGAGATCCATACCTGGAAAAACTATGAAAACCTTTTTTCATTAGCCCATTTTGTCGTGCTGTCCCGGCCCTGGAATCAGGCCAGGGCGGAATTGTTCCACATGGAACAATTTGTCCGGAATCGCCTGTCCCACTTGGTTGATCCGGTTTCATGCGATGGAAAATTTGCAGTCAAACACACCGGGAACCATTTGTTTTTCGCCCAAACCACTGCCATGGATATTTCAGCAACCCGTATTCGGGAGACGGTGGCAATGGGGAAAAGCATAGACTTTTTGGTTCCTGCAACCATAGAAAATTACATCAGGAAGGCAGGGTTATATATATGAGCACAAACTTACCGCAAGAACTGATCCCCTTTTTCGAGGCCTTGGGCCAGAGAAAAGCCAGGGGTCTGGTAGGTCTGGACGTGAGAGGCATATCCTCCGTGTCCGACTTCATGATCGTCTGTAGCGGCATGTCCAACCGGCAGGTGACTGCCATGGGGGAACATGTGGCCCGGCAGATGAAAAAGCGCAAAAACAAGGCCTTGGGTATTGAAGGCCTCCGGGAAGGACAGTGGGTTCTTTTGGATTTCGGGGATGTGGTGGTCCATATTTTCCAGGACTCCACCCGGGATTTTTACGACCTGGAAGGCTTGTGGGCTGACGCCAAAAAGTATTACCCGGTATCCCGGGGAGAGGAAAAGGAGGCGGATTCCGGTGACTGAGAACACCCAAAAGCCCTATGAAATGCTCACTGACAAGGTGACTGGCCTGTCCGTGCCCAATGTGGGCGCAGAGGCAAACCGCCAGGAAGTGGAACAAGTCCTCATGGAGATCAAGGGGTACGCCCCCGGAGATATTGCCGTGGATACCCCTGTGGCAATAGAGGCTAATGGAATCTCCTACCACTCGGCATTGGACTTGGTGGTTTCCGTTGAAGGGAAACCCGTTATGGTCATCAAATGCGCGGCAGCTTCCCTGGGTTCCCGGGAAAGAGAGGTTCTGGCGGCAGCCCGGGTCTGTCTTGAAACCGCGCCCCCCCTGGCAGCGGCGTCCGATGGCAGGGACTGGCTGGTTTGGGATGTGAACACCGGCAAGGCCGTGGGGCAGGGCTTGGAAGCGGTTCCTTCCCGGAACAAAGCCCTGGAAATCCTGTCCCGGTACGTACCCAGACAATTGCCTGAAAAGATCCTTGCCAGGGAGCGGATCATTTTCCGGTCCTATGATATGGACAATGTGAATGTAGTCCGAAAGGCCTGACCCCAAGGGCTTCCAGGCTTAAAGCAAAATTCAGCATCTTGTTAAAATGCCAAAGGGCCGGAAGATTTCTTCCGGCCCTTTGGGTTTTTTAAGGCAAGGATCGTACGGGTTTACTCATGGGGATTCTTGCCGCAATGCTTGCACACCTTGGCTCGCACCTTGATGATTTCCGCGCAATAGGGGCACTCTCGGGTAAACGTACGTTCCTGGATAGCCTTAATGGCTTTCACCATGGCCTCGTCCAGGATGCGATTTCCGAATTTCTTGTTTAACATGGGTTCCAGGGAGGTCTCGTCCCCCAGTTCCTCCAACATATCCGCGGCCTTCAGGCGCACCCGGGGCGGGGAGGCGGCGTCCAGTAGTAACTCCAGGGGCTTTTTGTTGTCCCGGTCTGCATAGGCCTGGGCCAGGGCGACAAAGCCTTCTTTGATGGCGATTTTTTCTTGCTCCTGCTTTTCAAGCATTTCCTCGTCGATGATCTGGCCCGTGCCTCCGTCTTTGGAGAAAACCGGCATGAACTCGAATTTGCCTGAACTGGGATAGCAAAAACACCGCGTGGAAGCGCAATGGCCGTGGTTTTCCTCAAAATGAGCCCAGCCTGACACAAAGGGGGGGCATTGGTTGTTAAAGCACATATACAGGTAGGGCTCGCCCCACCCCAGGCCATCGGAAAAATTAACCGGAGGCTCTTCCCACAACTTCATGGGTTCTCCGCAATGGGGGCAGATAGGAACGGGCGCGTTCAAAATCCTATTTAAAACATCTTCCTTGGTTTCTAAAGACATGGGTTATGTATCCTTTTCCGTTGCTGGTTAGGGCCAAAGCCCTTTCCCTTACAAGGTAAGGGCGCCACGGGGGTTGTCAATGTTGGTTTCAGCCGGAAAGGGGGAAAGATTTTGTTCCACGTGGAACATTCCTATTTTCCGATGCAAAAACCCGCGAAAATGGCGTCAAGAATATCCGGGGAAGCCCCGATGCCCAAAATCTCCTCCAGAGACTTTTGGGCGATGTCCAGGTCCACGGCAGCCAGTTCCCAGGCCATTTCACTCACGCGGTCCCGGGCAGAGCCAATACCATCCAGGGCGGTTTCCAGGGCCTGTTTCTGCCTAAGGTTGGGTACTAATTCCGGAATCTGCTCCACAGATCCGGGGCCATGGGCGGCGCATTCCATGGCCTGCCGCAATTGATCCAGGCCTTCCCCTGTCCGGGCGCTGGTGCACAAGAAGGGTGTGTTTTCCCCAAAAATCGAAGGCAGCTCATAGGTCGGGCAAAGGTCCATCTTATTGAACACCAGAATCACACGGCTGCACGCTTCCCTGGCTTGGGCCAGCAAGTCTATGTCCTCTTCCGTAAAACCCTCTCCCGCCTCAGCAACCAATACGATCAGGTCTGCCGCGTCCATGGCTTCCCGCGTTTTCCGGATGCCCACTTGTTCCACTTTGTCAGAAGAAGTCCGCAAGCCTGCCGTGTCCGACAAAATAAAATTGAATCCCCGGATCAGCACGGGCTCCCGCACCACGTCCCGGGTGGTGCCTGGCACGTCCGTAACAATGGACCGGTCCTCGTCAGCCAGGGCGTTCATAAGGCTGGACTTGCCCACATTGGGCCGCCCTACAATGGCAACCGAGATGCCGCGAAGATAGGCCTTGCCCAATTCCGCATTGGCCGCCAATTCTTCTAATCCTGGCAATATGCTATGGTCCATAATCCCGATAATCCTGGAAACATCCCCCTCCCCAGTATCCTCCCCAAAGTCCAGGGCTGCCTCCAACAGGGTGCGGCACTGGTACACCGAATCCAAAATGCCCCTGACCCGCGCTCCTAAGGCCCCTCCGGTGTGGGCTGCGGCAATCCGGGCTGCCGTGGCAGTGCGGGCGTGTATAAGGTCCACCACGGCCTCAGCCTGCGACAGGTCCATTCGATTATTCAGAAAGGCGCGGCGGGTGAACTCCCCGGGCTGGGCCAGCCGCGCTCCTCGGTCCAGGACCAATTCCAACACCCGGCCTAAAACAACAGGCCCGCCATGGCCCTGGATTTCGACCACGTCCTCCCCCGTGTACGTCCTGGGGCCTGGCATAAATACCGCCAATACCTCATCCACGATTTCCATGGATTCGGGGTGCGCAATCCTCCCCCGAATCAGCCTGAAAGGGCTATCCTGAAAGCAATTGCGGGAGTTGGCTATCATTGGGAAAAACAGTTGTCTCAGAATGGATAAGGACTGGCTGCCTGAAATCCGTACAATGCCAATCCCTCCCACTCCCGGGGGAGTGGCTACGGCGGCAATGGTTTGGGAAGGGTTCATGGTTCCAAATATAAAACCCGGGCCTTTGATAAGGCCCGGGAAATTAGGGTCAGGATGAATTGCGAGACGGATCCTTTTGGGGGAAAATAATGAGTTTGCGTAAATATCCCGAACCGCGGCTCTGGGTCCTGAGACCCGTTTCGTTCTTGAGGGCAAGATGAACTATCCGCCGGTCATGGGCGCTCATGGGGCTGAAACTGGCAGGTTTGCCGGTTTTCATTACCTTGATACCCAGGCGTTGGGCCTGTTGAGTCAGGGTCTCTTCACGCTTGGCCAGATAATCTCCAGCATCAACCCGCACACGGAGCTTGGTGCTGCGAGCCCGGTTGACAATCTTTTCCACCAGATATTGGATGGCATCCAGGGTCTGGCCACGGCGACCTATGAGAACCGCAGGCTTTTCGCAGTCCAGACTCACAATGATGTCCCCATCTTCATTGACCTTGGCGGCGCCTGTGGTCTCTTCCGCAATGGTGCGAGCCATTGTAACCGAGGCTTCCACAGCCAAGTCCATGCACTGCTCAATGTTGGGATCATCCTCGGCTGCCGCCACGTAAGGCGCTTCCCCATTCTCCTCCTCCTCCTGAATCAAGGACGACTCCATGGGTTCCTGCGCCATTACGAGCTCTGTCTCCTCTGCAATCTCTTTTGCCACCTCTGAGGCCAGGGCCGTTTCCGGTCCCGGGCTAATGGCAACCGGTTCCGTTTCCAGCGATACAGGCTCTTGCTCAACAGGCAGGGGCGCGTCCTTGGTCTCCAGCGCCTTTTTGTTTCTGCCTTTGTTCCTGGGTCCGGCGGGCTTTCGCCCTTTTTTGGGCTCGGCCTTGGCGGAGGCGGCCTCGGCAGAGGAGGGATATACCCGAATGCGGGCCTTTTTTACTCCTACCAGACCAAAAATACCGGTAGACCCATGGGATAATACATCATATTTAAGTTGTTTTTTGTTGACTCCTAGTTCCTTGCAAGCAACATCTACAGCGTCCTCCGCTGTTTTTGCTTCAAATTCCAGGTTCGTGTTCATGGTTCCTCCGCGTTCAGGAACTGGTCTTCCCTATGTAATACTGCTGGGCAATGGAGATCACGTTATTAACCAGCCAGTAAAGGACGAGTCCTGACGGAAAATTGATAAAGATAAACAGGAAGACAAGGGGCAACAGCATCATCATCTTGGCCTGGGTCGGATCCCCTGGAGGAGGGGACATCTTCTGCTGCAGCAGCATACTGGCGCCCATTATGAGCGTGAGCACGGGAATGCCGTAAGGCTCTGCCATAAAGGGCACTGCAAAGGGCAGATGGAAGAGGCGGTCAGGCGCCGACAGGTCTGTGATCCATCCGAAAAAGGGAGAATGGCGCAGTTCGATGGCTGAGTACAGCATTTTGTACAGACCGATAAATACCGGGATCTGAATGACCATGGGCAGGCATCCGCTCATGGGATTTACCTTGAAGGTTTTGTATAAAGCAAAAACCTCCTGGTTCATCCTTTGCTTGTCGTCCTTGTACTTTTCCCTAAGCTCCGTCATGAGAGGCTGGAGCTTTTTCATTTTTTCCATGGACCGGTAGCTCTTGTTGCCCAGGGGCCAAAAGGCAATCTTGATGAGCAGGGTCAATAGAATGATGGCAATACCGTAATTGGGAATGAACCGGTACATCTGATTCATGAGCCACAGGCAGGGCTTGGCGATGACATGGAAAAAACCGAAATGCAGGGCCTTGCCCAGGCCTGCCTGATCCAGAACATGCGATTCCTTGGGCCCGAAAAACGCTTTGTGGGTGGATGTGAATGTCTGGCCCGGAGAAACCACCACGGCCTGGCCTGTAAAACGGGTTTGGACCACATTGTCCACGGGGTCCAGCGTGGCTCTTACATTACCCTCCCTGGCTTCTTCAAAAACCACGGCGGACATGAAATAGCGCCAGGTCAGGCCAATCCAGCCTGTTACCCCCTCCTGGGTGTTCAGAGGCTTTTTTTCCGTGACCTTGATTTCATCCAAGGAGTGGTTCACGAGCGCGACAGGCCCGTTAAACACAATACTAGAGGACTTGTCTGTAGGGATGGTGTTGGCGAGGATGACCGACAGCCTGTCATTGATAGGATTGACTGTGTTGTTCGCTAAAGAGAACTGGCAGTCCATGACATAGGTCTCGGGGTGAAAGGTATAGGTCTTTTCCACCAGAACGCCGGAAGGTGCGGTCCATGTGAATACCAGGCTTCTGGCCTGGTCCTGTACTGAAATGTTGTCAATATCCCGGGCATGGAACACTGCACTTTCCAGGTTGCCCAGGCTGCCTTTTTCCATGGTGGTGAGCAGGGTGCCTATCCCCGGAGGCAAATTCACCACCTGCTTGGGCTGTGAATCCTTGTTCTGGGCTTCCCTGTATTTTTTGAGGGTCAGGCTGACAAGCCCGGCGCCCTGTTCCGTAAAAATCGCCCTGTACAAAGGCGTGTCCACCATAATCTCCCGGGCCGCACGCACGGAAGCCTGCTCCAATGCCGGTGTAAAGGTTGATGCTGGCGCAGGGGGCGCTGAGGAAGACACAGGCTCCGCAGAAGGCACACTGGCGGCTTGCACTTCTTCGATCTGCTGGGCTTCCCCGGGCAGATTGACATCTGGTCTGGGCACAAAGAAGTACTGGTACAAAAAGAAAACCACCATGGAAAGCACGATGGCCAGGGTCAAACGTAAGTTATCCATGCTACCTAAACTCCTGGGGGCAAATCAAGCATTTGCCCCGGTCAGGGCACCGGGTCATACCCCCCTGAGCTCAGGGGATGGCACCGTAAAATTCTGCGAATTGCCAGCCAAAGTCCTTTGGCCGGGCCATGTGTTTCAATCGCCTCTACGGCGTACTGGGAGCAACTGGGGTAAAAACGGCAATGAGGACCCAACAACGGGGAAACAAAACGCTGGTAGATGCGGATTGGCAAAATTAATAAATTCTTAATGGCGGGAGCCCTCCGAAACCCTGTTGAACAGGTTGTTCAGGGCGGCTGCCAGCAAGGAAAAATCCTGCTGGCAGCAAGCCTTTTTGGCAATCACATTGACGTCCACTGGGTTTTTGAGTCGATGCTGGTTCCGGCGAAAATGCTCCCGGACGCAACGTTTGATCCTGTTTCTAGTGACGGCGCCTCCGACCTTTTTGGTCACGGTGATGCCCAATCGGGATCCATCCCCCGGGGCTAGGGCAAAAATCGCTATAAAACTGGCGTTTTGAACCCGTTTTCCCCGTTCTCCAAGCGCCAGGAACTGGGGCCTTTTACGAAGGCGCTGCTCCTTGGTGTAGGAGAACGATGCCATGCCTTTATGCGCTCAGGCGCTTCCGGCCCCTGGCCCTTCTCCGGTTGATGATGTTGCGTCCGCCTTTGGTGGACATTCTCTTGAGAAATCCGTGGGTACGGGCGCGTTTTATCTTGCTGGGTTGGTACGTTCTTTTCATATTGGTGTCTCCTGCATTCAATCAATAATATTTATCGTGTTTACGGGGGCCGGAACATGCTCGCTTCCCCGGGCCCGCCCCGGCCTATACAAAGACCAGCAACTACACCACGGTTAGTCCCTTTTGTCAAGCATCAGTTGGAACCTTTTGTGGCAATCCTTTTGTTTTGGGGAAATTGGCACGAAAGATGCTTCACAATTACACTGAGGCTGGCGCGGCCTCGGTAAAACAACCCATAGGAGAAGCCCCATGTCCGTCATATCCCGCATAGGACCCCAATCCGGCACTGTCTCGGAATCCTCTGTCACCAAGGCCCTGGAAAAAGAGAAGAATTTCTCGCTTCTACTGGCTCAGGCCAGCCAAAAAAGCAGCGATTCCGGGGTCAGCCAAAGTCCCCGGGAAGAACTCGGCGTTATAACCTCTAAAAATTACACAGTATCTCACCTGCTGTTCCAAAACAGGAAATATGCGGCCCATACTTGGGATATCATACACAATCCGGCAAATAGAGACAAGGACTTCACCAAAATGGAACCAGGCACCCGGGTCTCGCTGAACCCGGAAACCCTGGAAATTACCTGGGACAGGGAAAAACCTGCCGGGTCAACCGGTGAAACCAGGAAAACTATCCTGGTAAAGCATTCCCCTGAGTTGTCCCCGGAAACCAATAACCTGGCCAATGATCTGGTCCTGGCCGTGAGCCGGGAAATTGGAAAAAATTACGAAGACGTGGATTGCTACGAACTGGTGGTAAAAGGTCTATCCAGCCTGGGCATTCGTTATGGGGGCAGGGGAGGCCTCAAGGAAGCCCTCATGAACAAGGCCCTGGCGACCAATCGCCCGCCAAACGCCTTTCTTACGGGTGAAGGGCTTGTTTCCGCCTGCGGGACAAATCTGTTCAGCGGCGCCTACATGAATATTAAAGACCCGGAGGCCCTGGCCAAGGAGGTCTATGACTCCTTGGGGCCTCTCCTCAGGCATGGGGGAATACTTTCTTTATCTACACGGTCTCGCGGGCATACAGGCGTGGTGGCCTCCAGGGATGACCAGTGGACCTATATCAATTCGGGCAGGATGGACAATAATATAGGGGACAGGGTTCCCTCCCAAGGGGTAGGGGAAGAGGACCTGCTGGCGGAGCTGGGAAACTGGTTCAGGCTGGCCAAGGGCCGGGATGAAGCCTTGTCCATCACCCTGGGAGAATTGAACCACGATAAACTCATGGCTTACTCCGGACCAGCTCGGGAAACAATCCTGGTTTGAGACTCAACCCAACCAGCCTATCCCTGGTTGACGAACTCCCCGCTTTTTCCGCCGGTTTTACGCACAAGGTGAATTTTCTCAATGGACATGGCCTTGTCCGCTGACTTGCACATGTCATATATGGTTAGAGCGGCAACCGAAACTGCCGTGAGGGCCTCCATTTCCACCCCGGTCCGGCCCGCAACCCGGGCTTGGCCCTCGATGCGGATGGTGGAGGTTGCCGGGGCAGGAAAAAAATCCACCTGCACATGGGTCAGTTCCAGGGGGTGGCACATGGGGATGAGTTCCCATGTCTTTTTTGCGGCCATAATCCCGGCAATACGGGCTGTTTCCAACACATTTCCCTTGGGTAAGGCCTGGTCCAGGATAGCAGCCAGGGTTTCCGGCTGCATGACCAAGACGCCTACGGCGATGGCCAGGCGCTCGGTGGCCTCCTTATGGGAAACATCCACCATTTGAACTCTGCCTTGTGCATCAAGATGGGAAAAATCAGCCATTCAAGCCTCCTTGGTCCGGGCATTTTCCAGGTCCTGGGGGGTGTTCACATTCATGAAAGATAACAACTCCGGGTCTGCAGCCCGGAGTTTGCCTTCCGGAATCGCCTTAACTCGTACCTGGGAAAAAAAACTCCGAATGCTCAGGTTGCGGGTCTCTAGCATCCTGGCGGCGGGCTTGAGGCACTTCCTGGAATAGATGGCGCAGAGGGGTTCAAATCCTGCCGGGGTTTGGGGAATGATTATGTCAAATTTCGGGTCCTGCTCGGTTAGCAGCAACTTCACCATTCCAGCCTGCAAAAAGGGCAGGTCGCAGGGAACCATAAATACATTTGGCAAAACAGCGCAATTTAGAGCGGTGTGCACACCGTTTAGGGAACACCGGCGGGTAGAAAGATCTGAGTACACTGGATAATCATAGTCCAGGTACTGAAGGGGATCGTTGCTGATTATAATGATCTCCCTGAAAAACCCGGCAAGCCGCTCGGTCAGATGGTCGATTATCGGTCGGCCCTGAATATTCAGAAAGGCCTTGTTCCGGCCCTTCATGCGAGAATTCACCCCTCCGGCAAGGATGGCGGCCGCGCAGGAGTTTTGCAAAGAAGAACCCTGACCATGTGTTTCCATTCTATTCATGGGGAGATTTTTAGCGGTTCCTGCAAGGGATTGCAAGGGCTTTGAAAGGTCTCTGGTTGCTTTGTCTTTTCGGTCGCCGAGGGCGAAGAACAATGATTTTTGTTATTGACATTGACCATCCGGTCCTATATTAAATCCACAGAAGTTACTCAGGCATGTAATGGCGAGAAAGCCAGATTGATAAATCCTGTATAAAAGGAGGTAGTTGGACATGGCAATAATCGAGTTTGAAGGAAAATCCTTTAGTGTTGATGAAGATGGATTCATTGACTCCTTTGAAAACTGGACCGAAGATTGGGTCACCTATGTAAAAGGTCTTGAGGGCATCGATGAGATGACCGAAGAACACTGGAAAGTGATCAACGTTCTGCAAGACTACTACAGAAAGAACGGCATCGCTCCTATGGTTCGCGTACTTTCCAAGGTCACCGGCTTCAAACTGAAGCACATCTACGAGCTGTTCCCGTCCGGACCCGGCAAGGGAGCCTGTAAAATGGCTGGCCTTCCCAAACCCACGGGCTGCGTGTAGTCTTAAGTTTTTTAGTTTGGTAGTGTGGAAAAGCCTTGCCCAGCGCAAGGCTTTTTCTATTTGAGGCAGAGGCTCAACTATGCAATTGAATGTTCCCACAAGCCGAAAGGCGGAACTGGTGAACATCACCTCCCGGGTCCAGGGCTTGGTGAGGGAGCAGGGAATCCAGGACGGCGTAGCCATGGTTTTTGTTCCCCATACCACGGCGGGGGTGACCATCAACGAGGCGGCCGACCCGGACGTGGCAAGGGATATGCTTATGGCCCTGGACACCCTGGTGTCTGAAACCCTGGATTATCGCCACGCTGAGGGAAATTCCCCGGCCCACGTCAAAGCATCCCTCATGGGCTCCTCGGTTTTGATTGAAATCGCCGGGGGCAAGTTGGCTCTGGGCGTCTGGCAGGGTGTTTTCCTCTGCGAGTTTGACGGCCCCAGGACCCGTAAGGTCAGGATCGCCTTTTTATAGCCAGGCCTGAAAGGCCGGGTATCAAACAGGATGACATTGAATCGGGACAATCTCACCATGGACGACACAGACAAAGCCATTATCAATCGCATTCAGTCCGACTTTCCCAGGACCGAAAGGCCCTTTGCCGAAATTGGAAAAGAACTGGGCCTGGACGAATCCCAGATCATTGAACGGGTGGCCAGATTAAAGAAATCAGGAATCATCCGCAGGATCGGTGGGAATTTTGTACCGGATAAACTGGGTTTTGTGAGCACCCTGTGCGCCGCAAGGGTCCCGGAGGACAAGTTTCAAATGTTCACGGACACGGTTAACAAATACCCGGGCGTGACCCACAATTATTTGCGGGAGAACGATTACAATGTCTGGTTTACCTTTATTTCTCCGTCCATGGACGAAATAAAAGCCAATCTGGAGGAAATCGCCGCCAAAACAGGGGTGGAGGATATCCTCAATCTTCCTGCAACCAACGTGTACAAAATCCGGGCTCAATTCGAGCTTTAACCCCTAATGGTTCTATTTCCCCCATGGCAAACGTTCCATTAAACGGTTTTTCTCCTATGCAAAAGGATGTGCGCGTTGCAGCGGTCACCATGCACTGCCCCTTGTGGCAGACCGATCTGATCCTGGAAAAGGTGGAAGGATATGCCCGAGAGGCAGCCAGCCAGAACGCCGATGTACTGGTCTTCCCCGAAATGGCCCTCACCGGGTACTCAGCCTCGGAACCACTGCCCGCAGCCCTTGCCCGGGACGCCCCGGAATACCGTGCCCTCTCTGAAATCGCCCGTTACAAAAAAATGACGCTTTTGGTAGGTTTGGCTGAAGCCGACCCCAAGGGCCGAAAATATGCCACCCAATTGGTCTGCCTTCCTGACGGCAGAATTTTTTCCCACAGAAAAACCCATCTTAGCACTGTGGAGGAGGCTTGGCTTACCCCTGGCTCTGATATTGCGGTTTTCAGTGATCGTTCTTTTTCTTTCGGTATCCAGCTTTGCTACGAAGCGCATTTTCCCGAGTTGGCCACCAATATGGCCCTGGCAGGGGCTCATGCCCTGTTTGTTCCCCACGCCTCCCCCCGAGGCACCTCCCGGGAAAAGGAGGATAGCTGGCTGCGGCACCTGACGGCCAGGGCTTTTGACAACGGCCTGTATGTGGTAGCTGTAAACCAATCCGGGGAAAATCAGGCAGGTCTGTCCTTTCCTGGCCTTGCCCTGGTTTTGGATCCCCTGGGCAGGGTGGAGGCCCGTTTTCATGGGGACGAAGGCCTTCTGATTGCTGATTTGCGGGCCGATTTATTGAATCAGGTGCGTAACCACCGAATGACCTCTTTTCTTTCGCGGCGAAAGCCAGCCCTGTATTCCAGGAAGGTCATAAAACAAAATTTTTGAAGCAGCCGGACATTTTGCCCCTAAAGGGGTTGACTTTACCCATGGTTTTTTTTTACAATTTGAAGTTCTAAGTTGAATCGTGCGGTGCATTTCCGGCTGCACTGGCCTGCTTGCCGACGGTCCCCCCAACGCGGCATGGCATGTAAAGCACCGCAATCAGTAAGTTTGCGCAAGACGACAAACCCCGATTAAAAGGAGCATAAAATGTCCGGAAAAATGAAAACCATGGACGGAAACACCGCAGCCGCTCATGTTGCATACGCCATGAGCGAAGTCGCGGCAATTTACCCCATCACCCCTTCTTCCCCTATTGGTGAAATTGCGGATGAATGGGCTGCCCAAGGCAGAAAAAACATATTTGGACAAACCCTTCGTATTCGCGAAATGCAATCGGAAGCGGGGGCAGCCGCCGCCGTCCACGGAAGCCTTGCCGCTGGAGCGCTTACCTCCACCTATACGGCTTCCCAAGGCCTTCTTCTCATGATTCCAAACATGTACAAGATAGCCGGAGAATTGCTCCCCGGGGTTTTCCATGTGACTGCCCGGGCCATTGCGGGCCACGCCTTGTCCATTTTTGGTGATCACCAGGATGTCATGGCGGTCCGTCAGACCGGTTTTTGCCTGTTGGCTTCCAACTCGGTCCAGGAAGCCATGGACCTGGGCCTGGTAGCCCATCTGGCCGCTATAGATTCCAGTGTGCCTTTCGTCCATTTTTTTGACGGATTCCGCACCAGCCATGAAATCCAGAAAATCGAAGTCATTGACTATGAAGATATGGCCAGCCTGACCAATTTTGAGGCCATCGAGGAATTCCGGGCCAGGGCCATGAATCCCCTCAATCCTGACCTCCGGGGCACCGCCCAGAATCCCGACATTTATTTCCAGGGACGCGAGGCGGCCAACGCCTTTTACACGGACGTGCCGGACATTGTCTCCTCCTATATGAAAAAGGTGGAAGGCATCACTGGCAGGGCCTACAACCTGTTTGACTATGTGGGCCATCCCGAAGCCCAGCGCGTCATCGTTTCCATGGGCTCCTCCTGCGAGACCATCGAGGAAGTGGTCAACTACTTGGTTGCCAAAGGCGAGAAAGTGGGCCTGGTAAAGGTCCGCCTGTACCGGCCCTTTGTGTCCGACGCTTTCCTGGGCGCATTGCCAGCTACGGTGGAATGCATTTCCGTGCTGGACCGCACCAAAGAGCCCGGCGCCATTGGGGATCCCCTGTACCTTGACGTGTGCACCACCTTTTACGAGTCCGGTGATGCTCCGGTTGTGGTGGGAGGCCGTTACGGCCTGGGTTCCAAGGAATTCACCCCGGCCATGGTCAAGGCGGTCTACGACAACATGACCGTGCTCAAACCCAAAAATCACTTCACCGTGGGTATTGACGACGACGTTACCCATACCTCCCTGAAGGTGCCTGAGAAATTCGAGACCGCTCCGGAAGGCACCATTGCCTGCAAGTTTTGGGGACTGGGTTCCGACGGTACCGTGGGCGCCAACAAGAGCGCCATCAAGATCATTGGCGACAGGACCGACCTGTACGCCCAGGGCTATTTTTCCTACGACTCCAAAAAATCCGGCGGCATCACCATCAGTCACCTGCGCTTTGGCAAGCAGCCCATCCAGTCCACCTACCAGGTGCACCGGTCCAGTTTCATAGCCTGCCACAACCCCACGTATGTAAACACATACGACGTGCTGGAAGGCATTGCCGAGGGCGGAACCTTCCTGCTCAACTCCACCTGGACCCAGAAGGACATGGAAAAAATGCTCCCGGCGGCTGTAAAACAGACCATTGCCGCTAAAAAGCTGAAATTCTATAATATCGACGCCACGGCCATTGCCCAGGAAGTGGGCTTGGGAGGGCGCATCAACATGATCATGCAGACCGCTTTTTTCAAGCTGGCCAACGTGATTCCGGTAGATGACGCCATCAAGTACCTGAAGGACGAAATCAAAAAGGCTTACGGCAAAAAGGGCGACGAGATCGTCAAGATGAACTACGATGCCGTGGACAAAACCATCGCCAATATTCAGGAAATCAAGGCGCCCAAATCCTGGGCAAAAGCACAGGACGAGGCGGAAGCAGCCGCGGACGAACCGCCCTTTGTTACGGATATCATGCGGCCCATGCTCAAATGCAAAGGCGACGCCCTGCCGGTTTCCTGTTTTGCCCCGGATGGAATCTTCCCCCTGGGCACCACCCGCTACGAAAAACGCGGCGTGGCCATCGAGGTGCCGGAATGGATCGCGGAAAATTGTATTCAGTGCAACCAGTGCTCCTTTGTCTGCCCACACGCAGCCATCAGGCCTTATCTGGTGGATGCCGAAGAAAAGGAACTGGCCCCTGAAACCTTTGAGACCCTGGAAGCCAAGGGCAAAGGTTTTGATGGCTTACAATTCAGGATTCAGGTCAACACCCTGGACTGCCAGGGCTGCGGCAACTGCGCCGACATCTGCCCTGCCAAGGTCAAGGCTCTGGTCATGCGGCCCATCGCCACCCAGACCGAAGTCCAGGTGCCCAATCATGAATTCGCCGAAGAAATTCCCTTCAAGGTCAATCCCATGAGCAGGGATTCGGTGAAAGGCAGCCAGTTCGAGCAACCTCTCATGGAGTTCTCCGGCGCGTGCGCAGGCTGCGGTGAAACCCCCTACGTCAAGGTTCTCACCCAGCTTTTTGGCGAACGCATGATGATTGGCAACGCCACCGGATGCTCCTCCATCTGGGGCGGTTCCGCGCCCTCCGTTCCCTATTGCACCAATTCGGACGGTTGCGGACCGGCCTGGGCCAACTCCCTGTTTGAAGATCCTGCGGAATTCAGCTACGGCATGCTCCAGGCCGTGACCGCCCAACGAGACGCCCTGGCCTCCAAGCTCGTTACCATGAAGGAAGATGCTTCCGAAGAGCTGTGCGCCGCCATAGACGAATGGTTGGAAAACCGCGAAAACGCCGAAGCGTCCGAAGCAGCCGGGGATAAAATCATCAACCTACTGCTGGAGGAGACCGAAACCCCCCTGGCTCAGGAAGTCCTTGCCAGGGAGGACCTGTTCGTCAAACGCTCTATCTGGATCTTTGGCGGTGACGGCTGGGCCTATGACATTGGCTACGGTGGACTGGACCATGTGCTGGCCTCCGGAGAAGACGTCAATGTGCTGGTGATGGATACGGAAGTCTATTCCAATACCGGCGGTCAGTCTTCCAAGGCCACCCCCCTGGGCTCCGTGGCCAAGTTTGCCGCCTCCGGTAAAAAGACCGGCAAAAAGGACCTGGGCCGCATGGCCATGACCTACGGCTATGTGTATGTGGCCTCGGTTTCCATGGGCGCTAATAAGAAGCAGTTCCTCAACGCCATTAAGGAAGCTGAAAGCTACAAAGGACCCTCCCTGATTCTGGCCTACGCGCCTTGCATCAATCATGGCATCAAAAAGGGTATGGGCAAGAGCCAGGAAGAGGAAAAATTGGCCGTGGACTCGGGCTACTGGTCCATGTACAGGTACAACCCCATGTTGGCTGATGAAGGAAAAAATCCCTTTATCCTGGACTCCAAGGAACCCGACGGAACCCTGGCGGATTTCCTCAAGGGCGAGGTGCGCTACGCTTCCTTGCAAAAGACTTTCCCCAAGGAGTTTGATAAATTGAACTCCGCGTTGCAGGAAGAACTGGTCGAAAGATACCAGACCCTCAAGCAGCTGGCCGAGGGTTGTGAAGTTAAAGAACAAGAGGAAAAATAACATCTCATGACTAACAAGCGGGGAGCCCCGGCTCACGGGCCTCCCCGTTTTAGGTTTTTCGCCAATTTTTTAAATTTTTGAAAGGAAACATCACCATGGCCAATCCTATTGCCACCTTCGATACGAGCATGGGCTCCTTCAAAGCCGAGCTTTTCAAGGACAAAATGCCTGTTACTGCCGGGAATTTTTTAACCCTGGCCAAGAGCGGCTATTACGATGGGTTGCATTTCCACAGGGTCATTACTGATTTTATGATCCAGTTTGGCTGCCCCCACAGCAAAGACCCTCTTAGCCCCCGGTGCGGAACCGGCGGACCGGACAGCGGCTGCATCAAGGACGAGTTTCCGGAAAAAGCCAAATTTTCCAATGAACCCGGAACTCTTTCCATGGCCAATACGGGCATGCCCAATACCGGCGGGTCCCAGTTTTTCATCAACCTGGTTCACAATGACTTCCTGGATTGGTTCACCCCTGGTCGCTCAAAGCATCCCGTGTTCGGCAAGATCATTGAAGGTATGGAAGTGGTGGAGGAAATCGGCAAGGTGGAAACCGGACCCACGGATCGCCCCAAAACACCCGTGAAAGTCAACAGCATCACCGTGGAAGAGGGTTAGTGGCGTTAATTGAGTTTCATTGAAAATGTCTTGACATAACCAGTGGAAATGTCTATTTTATTAGTCATAAGACGGCTGAGAGGTCTGCATTAGCCGGACCGTTGAGTGTATGCTCACTTGGCTGCAGTTGGTTGGGAAGGCCCCCTTGCGATGGTCTGTTGGAGTGATGCTCCACCTAACTCGAATACACACCCCTCCAGGATCTGATCTTGGAGGGGTTTTTTTGGGTCTTGCAGCGGGAGGGATAATGTACCTTCTTTGTCTTGATGATTCCGGATCGGTTGACGACCCCACTCAGGAATACTTTGTATTGGGCGGAATATGTGTCCCTGAAAACACGGTTTTTTGGATAACATCCCAGCTAGATAAACTTGCCCGGGAAATTGAGCCAGACAATCCCGGCTTAGTGGAGTTTCATGCTTCCGAAATCTTTTCCGGCAGGCGCGAACCCTGGAGCAATTTCAGGGCAAAAGAGCAAAGAATAAGGATTATCCTTAAGGTCCTGGATGTTCTGAAGGAGACGTATAAGGACACCACTGCCTTTGCC
>JAEINP010000115.1 GCA_016342355.1 Desulfatibacillum sp. | reverse complement strand
ATGTACTTTCCACAGTGCCAGCACCGGACCTCAATACGCTTAACAGAATGGTCTGGCCTGCTTTGATAGTCTTGCGGCATCCATGCGAATATCGTTTTTTCATAGGCGGCTGATAGTGCTTCCGAAATTGCCTCAAGGTCTTGTCTTGTGGCTCAACGTTTTCTGAGTTCTTCAAAAAACAAGCAACTAAATGACTCAATCCAATCCACCAACGATATGTCCATAATTTCCTCTCCTCCCCTGGACGCCACATTTTGTTTGACACATGTTTGTCATACCCATGTTTGACACAACTTTTGCGTGTCATTTCAACACATTAAAAAAGGAGCGACGAGTTCAAGTCTCGTCGCTCCCGCCATAAAAAATATAGAGGGGTATCAGAAGAAATTCTGGTATCCCTTTTTATTTTGGCAAGTTCCTTGGATTTTCCTCGATTTTTCCAAGGCGGATCATCAGAATCCCGCAACCTGAACAAACACTCCCACCAATCACCCTCCTCAGAATTCTCAAAACCCCATCTTCCGGCAACCCGTGAAGACTCCCTGTTTTCATCCCCTTCAACCCCTGCATGCACACTAACGCATATTGAAAATATGGATGCTTTTGCCCTCACACCATAAAAAATCTCACACCCACCCAAGAATCGTGGCAAAGAGCACATGACACACCACGGCCAGGGAGGTGGTCACGGCCAGGGCGATTTTTTTGGCACGCAGGCTCAGGGCGTCGTGGAGCCGGGCGATCAGGTAAAACGGCGCACAATACACCACCACAATCAGGCCGATATTAGGCCAGCGCCACCACCCGTAATCCCACACCAGCAGATTGCACTGGTTCAGGCAGACCTCCACAAATACCGCCAAAAGCCCGAATCCCACGGGGATGAGAATTCGGTTGGATACGCCCAAAATTTTCAGTTTTTTGTCCTCAGGCAGGGCTTTGACGATCATGAGTCCCACCACGGAAAAGAAAAAGGCGATTTCAATATTCAGGCCCGCGTAAATCACATAGGCCGAGTCCCCCCCGGGCGTGGACCACATGGCCGCGAACCCGGAAAAATGCAGGACCAAGGCGTTGAACATCTCCCAAACAAACTCCCCGGCCCAAAAGGCCAGACCCAACAGAATAGCGCTCCAGTTTTTTTGTTCGGCGTCGACAATATACATGTAGATGGCAATGACAATTAAAGGCACCACATACCATTTCATGTTTTCAGGATTGCGTACAAGGCTCAAGGCCTGGATGCTGGCTTCCGTCATGATTTTCCCTCCGTTTTTTCAAGGCCTGCTTGTTTTCAGTTAATGGCGTGGCGCCCCTTATGGGTACAGGGCTTCCGCCTTCTCATGGTAAACCCGGGCTTGTTCATGCTTCCCCTCCTCGTCCAGCACCCGGGCAATGGCTTGGTATCCCATCCATCTTTGGGTAAAGGATGCTGCTATATAGGATTCCAGGTATTGTTCCGCCTGTTGCTCCCGGCCCATTTGTTTATAGATTAAAAACAGCACGGCGAGCATTTCGCGGGAGTCCGCCTTTTGAGCCATGGCGGCCAATGCGTGGTTTTCCCCCTCGACCAAACGGCCTGTCCTGTATGCTGACAAGGCCATTTTCTTACGGAAAACATAACAATCATAGCCTGCGTCCACGGCTCGGCCCAAAGCATGGAGGGCTCGCTCCCACTCTCCGCTGTCCATGGCTTGGTCCGCCTCGTAATTCAACGCCAGGGGATTGTCCGGGTCCAGGAGCCTGGCTTGCCTGATGTACCTGCGGCTCTTTTCAGGGTCAATGGCCAGGGCTTCAGCCATGAAGTATTGTCCCAATGAACTCCGGGGATGGCTCTTGACAAAATCCTCTGCCACCTGAAAAGCAGATCCGGAGGATTCCATGGCATATCCTGCAATGCCGGGAAATTGAGTCCGGGCAATTGCCATTTGCCCCGCCAGCCGGATTTCAGGATTAAAACTGACATACCCGTGCTTGTCCCCTTTCAGGAACACCAGGGTGGGCAGGGCCACCAGCAGGACTGTGGCGGCCATCACCCTTCCCGAGCTAAAGCGAAAGGCCAGTTTATCCGAAAGCGAACCAGTGAGGATTATGGATAAAATCAGGCATGGGCTTGCCCACCAGAAATTATTCCAGGCCTCATGGGAACTGATGACGGTCACGGCCAGGGCTATGGCAAAAAAACCCAGCAACAGCAAGGCGTAGCGTCGATCCTTTATATGGCTCAGGGACCACGCAATGCCTAAAAGGTAAATAGCCCCGGCAAGATAGCTGCATGTGACGCGAAACGGCGAGAAATAAACATTGCCATGTTCCAGGGCCACCCGGTAGGGGTCGGGCCAGGACATGAGAATGTCTCCCAGGAAAAGCAGGATCACTCGGGGGGAAATCCCCAGGCCCGAGGCCAGGGCCTCGTGGCGTTTGAAATTGGTCCACTGGGTGGACCAGTTATAAATCAAATGGGGCGAAATAATCACAAAAAAACAGGCAAGCCCGGCCCATGCCATGGGGTGACGGAGAATTTTTTTCAAATGGCCGAACATGATCCCGTAAATCGCCATGGGCAGCACAACCAGCATCACAGGCTCGTAGAACATGTAGGCCACGCCACTCACCGCGCCCAGATACGCGTAACTCCTGGCATGATTTTGCTCCACGGCCCGGTGGAAGAAAAAAAGCATCCAGGGCACGGCGAAAAACCCGGCCTGCTCTACCATCAGAGGGGACCATGCCGCCATGCAGCGGTCAAGGGCAGCCAGGGCCAGAGCGAACAACCCGGCCCGGGTTCCGAATAAATGTCTGGTGAGCACAAAGATCCCGGCCAGCCCGGCCATGGAAATTAATATAAAGACCATCCGGGCGAAAAAAATACTTCCCATGCTAAGCCCCAGCGCCAGGGCCGTGATGTAATCAGCCAGGAGCGGATGGGAGGTGAGGCGGCTTCCCAGTGGCAGGCGCCATTGGCCGTCCGGGGTGTGAAAACCGCTGATCACCTGGGCGTGGCCGATTTCGTCCAGGTTCAGGGGCAGGTCCCAGGCGTAAAACATGCGCAAACACAGGGCTATTGCCGCCAGGGCAGCCAGGATCATCACAGTGGAATGGGGCGCATTTTGAGTTCGGATCATCTCTTTTCTATATATTACGTGCACTTAAAACACAAGATATGGTATGCTCACCAATGTGTAAAAATGTGGTAAAAATTGAGGAATTGCTTTGCCCTAAACCGGCAAGCAGGAATAGAAAGGCTTTCCCATGAAAATCATCCGTTCCAAGCAAGCAAAATATCCGACTCTATTGAAATTCGCCTTTGCCGGGGAAATCGGTGATGTCCCTGATTTCAAAGCCAAGGACGGCGAAGTGGCTGTCCGTTACGAACAGGGATTCACGGTGGTTTATTGCGGCCTGGGCAAAAGGGAGGCCATGGCGCCTCACAAAGCGCGGACCGCGGCAGCCAACGGCATCCGCACTGTCCGTAAGCTGGAACGCATGGGGCTTTCGGTCATCCTGCCCCAGGAAGTGGAAAATAAACCCGACGTGGAGCTTGCCTGTGTGGAAGGGCTGTACCTGGGGGCTTACGAGTACACGGAATACAAAAGCGAAAAGCCCAAACAACTGCGCACCTGCCAGTTGGTGGGGGCCACCGCGCCCACCAAGAAAATCAACGACATTATTGCCGCCTGCCAGGCTGCCTGCTACACCCGGGACCTTGTGAACGACAATGCCGACGCCATTTTTCCAGAAAGGCTGGCTGATGAAGCCCGCCAGATTTGCAGGCAGGAGGGGTTTACCGTCACGGTCCTTACGGAAATCATGATGGAGAAAAAGGGCCTGGGCTTGATCCACGCCGTGGGCCGGGGGGCGGACCGCCCCCCGCGCCTGATTATCATGCAATACAAGGGCGCACCGGACAAACCGGAAAAAACCGCCATCGTGGGCAAGGGCATCACCTTTGATTCCGGGGGCCAAAATTTAAAACCCTCGGGTTCCATCGAAACCATGCGGGACGATATGTCAGGGGCCGGCGCTGTGCTGGGCGTCATGAAAGCCCTGGCAGAGATCAAACCCGCCATCAACGTCATAGGGGTGCTGGCCGCGGCCCATAACGCCATTGGAGCGAAGGCCTTTTTTCCCGGGGATGTGTACAAGTCCTATTTGGGCAAGACCGTGGAGATAGGCAACACCGACGCCGAAGGCCGTCTGGTTCTGGCCGACGCCGTGGCCTATTGCGAGAAAAACTACCACCCCACGGAAATCATTGATGTGGCTACCCTCACAGGGGGGATTCTCATCGCCCTGGGAACCACGGTTGCGGGATTGTTCACCAAGGACGACGCCATGGCTGACCGGCTTTTCGCCGCCGGTGAAGACACCCGGGAGCGTTTATGGCGTTTCCCTCTGTACCAGGAATTTTACGACGCCATGAAAAGCGACCGGGCTGATTTATGCAACACGGCCAAGCTGAAAAAAGGCTATGCCAGCGCTCTTACCGGAGCGGCCTTTATCGGGGAATTTGTCACGGAAACGCCCTGGGCTCACCTCGACATAGCCGGAACCGCCTACAACGACGGTTCTCCCAAGGGGGAAACGCCCCAGTTCGGCACAGGATTTGGCGTCAGGCTCATGCTCAAATACCTGGGCGTCATTTAATTATTGATTAATAGCGACAAAGGAAAAACATGTCCTGCGATTTCAAAGAATATAAAAAGGCCGACATTGGGGACGCCCGGGTGGAATACCTGGAATATCCGGGAAACGGCCCCTCTCTCATTATGCTCCATGCCACGGGTTTTCTGCCCTGGGTCTGGCATCCGGTCGCCCGGGACCTTTCGTGCGATTATAATGTGCTGGCCCCATTTTTCTGCAAGCACCGCGAACCCGACATGGAAAACGGCGGTCTGGGCTGGAAAGTCCTTGCCCGGGACCTGGCCAAACTTTTCCAAACCCTGGATATCCCAAAGCCCTATTACCTGGTGGGCCATTCCATGGGCGGCGCGATCGCCACCCTGGCCACAACCCTGTTCGGCCTCCAGCCGGAAGCCATGGTTTTGATCGAGCCCATTATCGTGCCCGAAGCCTATTACACGATCAAACCAACCCTGGAACAGCATCCCCTGGCCTCCAAATCCATCAAACGAAGGAATCATTGGGAAAACCGGCAGGAAGCCAGGGAATATCTTTTGTCCAAAAAATTCTTCGCCAGTTGGAACCCGGAAGTTTTGGACCTTTACCTGGAATACGCCATAGTGAAAAGCCGGGATGGCCTGACCCTGGCCTGCCAGCCGGAAAAGGAAGCAGCCCTGTTTTTGGGCAGTTCCCAGGAGAATCCCTGGCCTCTGCTTAAGAATGTGGATTGCCCGGTCCTTGTGCTGGAAGGGGAAACCACGGAAAACAAGGGGTTCATCAGCTTTGAAAAAATCGCCGCCGCCTTTCCCAAAGGAAAATTCGGGATGGTGAAAAATACCGGCCACCTCATTCCCATGGAGCGGCCCCAAAAAACACAGGACCTGATACGGAATTTTTTTGCTTCTTAATGACCCTTTAACCAGGGAGGCGCCATGAACAGAAAATGGATACCCGGCCTGCTGGATGCCGGAAGGCTTTACCGGAACCCCAAACCGTGGATGATGCGCCTGGGCCTGGACGGCCTCAGGGGCCTTTTCCATCTGTTCAACCTTCCGGTCATCCGCCGCTTCCACCCCTGGATGCAGGAATCCAAGACAAACATGTACTGGATTCCCGTCAACAAGGAACTGGAAAGGGGCCAGGA
>JAEINP010000114.1 GCA_016342355.1 Desulfatibacillum sp. | reverse complement strand
GCCAATTCATCGGTGAAAAACTCGGCGGGTCCTCTCAGTTGTCTTGCCATGGCAATGTTCATGTGAGACTTGGCAAGGTCCCTGATCATGCTTTCCCGAGACGAGAGATCCATCTGGTTGGTCCTGACCCTGCCCATGAAATCCGCCACGGTCACGGCGCCGAACCGATCATTGAGCCAGGGTTCCAAAAAATGAAAGCCAATGGGAATATCCCACCATATGATCCTGATTTTTTGTTTTTTGATATAACCCTTGCCCTTTGCAAGCCGGGCCTTGGCGTTTTCGCAAATCGTTTGGGCGAACCGAAGCCCGTTTTCCGTGCCGTGGGCGGCGATGCTATGCTGCCACCCCAACAGCAGGCAGGTCAGGTTGCAGGGGGACGGCACGGCCCGGGCCATTTCCGTATATTCCTGAAGATGGAAATTGGTTTGGTTGATGGTGTCGCATACCCGGGTCAAGGCCTTCCAATCCAAAGTTTGCCCTGTGTGCTCCTCCAGGAATCCTATCAGTTCCAGAATATTCTCGGCATAATAATCATAACTGCCCTCGTCATCCCAATAGGGTGTATCCACGGTGAACAAGGGCGCTTGGGTCATGTATTGGAGAACCTGATAGCTGGACACCACCGAATCGCAGGGGTGGGAACTGGAAATCAGCAGGTCGGGCTTGGGCGCCTGGTTGGTCAGATGGGCGCCTATGGCCGCCTTGCCTGCGGAGCAGTATTCCGTGGGCAATCCTTCTATTTCCGCGGCTTCAATAATCTTAACCGTGGTGTGAGTTCCCATGTTGTGGCCCATAATGGCCATGGACTCCGGCACGTACATGACCACATCCATTACGCGGAGTATTTCGTTGGAAAGGTTGAATTCCGCCCACACCACGGGCCAGGTTCCCTTTTCCGCGTACAAAAGGTCGTCCATGTACTCCAGATAATCCAGGTATACATAGCGCATGGCCCTTAGGTCCGCAGGACTGACCAGGCCGCCGCCGATCATGGAAAAACTATGCCGACGGGCGCTGTTGGAGCGGTTTTCCCTTTTGGGTATGAAAAAACGCAGCACATACCGGGTCATGAAATAAAAAAACCGGGGAAACCGGAGAAAAAAAATCAAAAACCGGAGTCTGCGCCTTTGGTACTTCCACACCTCAAGTTTTTTTAACTTTTTTTCACTCACACTGATTTCCTGAATCGTTGAAATTTGTTTGGGAACAAAGATGGCACAGATGCGCAAGTCGGGGTCGCCACGCAGCGTTGGGATATCCTTGCAAAATTTATCTCACGGGGCATGAGGCTTGTCAAGCGGTTAGGAGAAGAGGAGGAGGCGACTTCCGACACAGAAACAGTTATTTTGCATCGAGGATTTCTTGCGGAAAAATCACTCTGTATCTTTGGCCCCGTAAAGACGGGGTCGAGATTGCCCTGCCGATCGTCGGGGGCAGCATGCTCAAGGACTATTCGCCGTGCTTCAAAGAGCGGAAAACAGGATCATACGGTGCAATTCTATAGAATTACCTATCGAAAAATGACACTATTTGATTTTATATCAGCTATATATAAAGCAGCTTACTGAACAAGAGATGTCTCAATCTTTCCATTTTCATTCCGGGCATTCCGCAATGGGATTTTTCCCCTTGGTCAAATAGCATCCAGCCTCCGCAAGCGATGCCTGAATTGCTTCCCAGGCGCCATAGAGCAGTCGCCTGTATTCATTTTCCTTCCTGAGCTCATTATCAATTTCCTGAGCTCTTTTTAAGGTTTTCACATAAGAGAATACTTGGCCTTTGGCAATAGTGTCATCACAAATGATTGGTTCCAGAGATTCCATGGCCTGGGCGGCTTTTATATTATTTGGATAAAGAGTATTAAACATGTCATATAATGCTAATGCTATCAGTTTAAGATTTTTCCGGTGCGGATTTTTTTTGGAATCAGCAATAGTAAAAAAAACGTGGTTTTCCTTGTATTGCATATAGTATTTTCTTGTTCGCAAAGGAAAACCTATGGCTTTTTGGGTGATGGAATCAGCAAGGTGATCCATGACCGTTACGTCTCCGTTTGTCTTCAGTATTGCATATTGGGGAGATGGCTTTGAAATTAGGGGGCAAGCAGTGGGTGTGCGCTGTGGAGTGTCTGTAATGGACCCTATATTGAACTCGGGGAATTTCAATTTGTGATCGCAAGATTGATATGCCTCAATCGGATCGTGGGTATGAGCTGAGATATAGGTTATAAACCCGGGGTAGCTGGAGAGTTCGTTTATCATTTTCTTGGTTTTTTTTGTGAGTTCATTAAATGGATGATGCCCTGCCAGGATGTAACTGGAATTGGGATTTTTCCGATTTTGCAAGATGGTCATAATGGCTTTACACTGTTCTTGGGAAATTGCACCATGAAGCCCGGCGTTCACTTTTTCGAATCCATCTGTGAAGTCCAGTAGTCCGCTCCTAAGTGAAGGGCGTTTCGTGTAGTTTGTTGTGTCCATTAAAACCATTGTCAGCGGACCTTGGCTCTGGGTTGGGATGACCAATTCTTGGACAATAAAGGATTTCCAATACAACTCGTCGTCGTCAAAATATTCCCCTTGAAAGCTCTTTAACGGCGAATTATTGTTCTTTTCGCTATGCCAATGAAAACTCCTGCAACATGGATCTCTCTCGACAGGGCATCCGGCCAGAAAATCCATAAAAATCTTCTTTTCTCCAGTTATGATGTGATGTTGGGATAACAAATGTTCCACATAACTTTTTACAAACCGGTCTTTGGTAAAAGGCTTATCAAGTATTATCGGGCAGCACCCTGTTTGCAAACCAGTCGAGTTGGCTGCATCAGTCCACTCCAGCTTTCCTCCGCGTTCATCGCCTGCATCAAACTTGCCAGCACCGTTGCCCATAAAATAGGCATCATGATTCCCAGGAATCATGTACCATCCATCATGCATTATGGAGCTGTCTGATATTGCCTTAAGGAATACCTTCCATTCATATGTAGAGGAAATATTAAGAGCATCGCCCATGTGAAGGATGATAGAGTCTTTAGCACTTTCCTGGAGTGCATAGGAAAACAAATCTGGTGCGAACAAATTTAGCGGCGTTGGGCGAATAGCGACTGAAACTTTCCAATCAGCTATGCAGGAACCAGGCAAATTTGGATCGGTGTAGATATTATGAAACTGATTGTCTGCAATGAAAACAATTTGTTTTGTCGGGTTCACCCCAATATTGTAGGTCTTGCTTGGTGTCAGGAATTGTAGAGAGGTCGCGTTGTCAACAGAGTGTTTTGCTGTGCATCCAGTCAGGAATATCAGAGTAACGAATATAATGATATTTTTCACGGAAGCCTCCATTCCCCAAAATAAATTCATGTTTGATGTTTGAGCCAAATTGCTGGCATCAAGCACAAAGGCTATACCATGGCCTGCCAGGACCTATTGTTCCTCCGCCTCTGGTGGCGAGTTCCTATGGGCATCCGCTTTTACAATCTGATGCGTTGCAGACGCCTTGGCCAGGAGTTTGTCCTCCGTATTGTTAAAAACCACCTCTACATGGACGGAGGATCTGCTGCGGTTGATGACGGATGCTTCCCCCTGCACCACGCCCTGTTTCATGGGACGAAAAAAGGACACCCGGAGGTCCGAGGTCTTTACGATTTCGTCAGGCTTCAATAAGGTCATGGCCGCAATGGCCGACAATGTGTCCGCCAGGGCCGCATAAAATCCACCATATACTTCCCCGCGGCTGTTAGCCATGCGTTTGTCAAAACTCCATTCCGCATAAACCCGTCCCGGCTCCCATTGCTTCAACATTGGCAGGCCAAGGGTTTCGAAAGCCGGGGAAGTGATGAGCGGTTTTTCGTATGGGGATTCTTCGAGCAGGCTGTCAAGCACCTGTTTCCAATCGGTCATGTTATGATCTCCGGCTTGCTGGCGATGAACAAAGCAGAAAGGGTTAATCGTAATGATTGATCTATAGGGAGGAAATCCGGCCAAGTCAACCACGCAGTCTTTGGGCCGCCTCAAATAAGTCTTAGGGGTTGAATCTGCGTTGGACGTTTACGCCGGATTGCCTGAATCCAAGGAGCAGGTTAAAGCCCCCTGCAGCCAGATCCTATTGTTCCTCTACTCCTATCACTGCATTGGGGAGGATGATGCATGCACCGGCAGAATTCCAGCGATTCAAAAGACGGAAAAACCTTGCCTGCGGCAAAAAAATCCCCCGGCCTGGGTGGCCGGGGGAGGAAGTGCTTTGAGAGGAGCTGCCCGGACTAATGGAACCCCGATTGCCGCAGTTGCCCGAACAGGATCGAAACATCCGGGACGCCCCGGCAGGGCAATCCCGGATGAAACTGGCTACTTCAGCGCCCGGATAAAGCAGCTATCCGAACTGGAGTCGGGGGCGGCCTGCTTGTCTTCATTAGCTGCGGCCTGAACCCCGGTGAAATGGTACACCTGGATCTCGATAGTGGCCGGGCTGGTTTCGGAATGATTGACCCGGGAGCCGGGAACCATCCACCCTTCCCCGCCGGGCGCCACGTTACCGTCCTGGCTGCAGGCCAGGACCCATTGGGTTCCATCGAACAGGAAAACCCTCAAGTTCGCCGGGTTTTGGCCCGGGCAGGGGATGAACACCTTCACGGGCGTGGTGAAGACCGCCGGGGGCTGGAGATTGAGGGCGGTCCCCACAGCCTCGATGCCGTGCAGGTTAAGGGTGGGGACTTCTCCCACAGGGCCGAAATACGGGATGACCGTCTCCCCGCTGTTATAGATGATTTTCGCGCCGTCCAGGCCGCTTCCGGTGGCTTGCACGCCTGCGTCATAATCGCCTCCCAATCCCGGATCAGCCGGGTCCGCTGGCTGGGTTTCTGGCTGGTTGGCTGTGGCGTCCTGCTGCTCCTGCTCATTTTCCACTTGGAAGGCAAACACTTCCTGGTCCATATAGTCCAGCCGCCTGTCCTTGGCGTCCACGGCCATGTTCACGGTTGCGCCGTAGGGATACACCGGGTTCAGGATCGGTTCCGCCGCCCGGTTATATACAGCCCACAGGCTGGTGACTGCGGTGTCGGGATCATCCGTGAGCCGGACCACCTTCACCACGTCCGTATCGCCCAGGTTTCTTTCGTAGGCGGGGTTCAGACCGTCGTCCACGGTGAATATCACGCTCAGGGGATCGGTAATGTCGATGCCGTCCTCGTCTTTCAGGAACACGGCGAAACAGGTGTTTGCGGCGATGCGCAAATCATCGGCTATACCGGCCTGATCATGGGGGATGGCCTGGACGATCACCGGAGGCGTCTGCACGGGGGTGGCCGGGTTCAGGGGATCGGATTCCCCGTCGTCCACCATGCCGTTGGCGTTCACGTCTTCTTCGCCGTCCAACCAACCGTCTTCGTCCGAATCGTCATTCAGGGGGTCTGTGGTGGTGGTTGGGTCCATGTCCGGCTTGAACAAGCCCAAGTCGGTATCCTCACCCACATCATTGGCGGTAAGGCCCAATTCGGTGCCGTCCCACACGCCGTCATTGTCGGAGTCCGGGTTGCATGGGTTGGTTTCCCCTGGGTCCACGGTTCCGTTCAGGTTCAGGTCCTCTTCCCCGTCCATAAGTCCGTCATCGTCCGAATCCCTGTCGTTGGGATTGGTGCAGGTGGCGGATTCCAGGGAGTCTCCCAGGCCGTCCTGGTCCGTATCGGTAATGATGACCGCCTGAGATTGGTCATTAGCCGGGTTGTATTCAACAGACACCGTGGAGGAAAGCACCACGGTGTTGGTGATAAC
>JAEINP010000030.1 GCA_016342355.1 Desulfatibacillum sp. | reverse complement strand
AACCGGCCAACCCAACAAGTTCGTCATCGGCATGCAGCGGCCCTCGGTCCGCTCCTACTGGAAGATTCCCTACCTCAACCGGGGCGTGGCTCCCGTGGAAGCGGAAGACCCGGAAGTGGTCCCCCTGATCAAACGGTGCGTCCAGGAAAAGAAAACCCTCGTGGCCACCTATACCTACGACGCCTTGACCCTGGCGGACGTGGTGGTGGTGGATGTCCAGTGCGATTACGACAAGGAAGCCTTCGGCGACTGCCGCAACGGCAAAGCCGACATCGCGGCCCTGGAGTCCAGCCTGGCTGTCATAGGCGATAAGGTGCAGCCCAACTGCATGGTACTCATCGAGACCACCGTGCCTCCGGGAACCACCGAGCATGTGGCCTATCCCATCATGAAAAAGGCCTTTGAAAGGCGGGGCCTCAAGGACGCCGAGCCCCTATTGGCTCATTCCTTTGAGCGGGTTATGCCGGGCAGGGACTATGTGGCCTCCATCCGTGACTTCTGGCGGGTGTGCAGTGGCGTGAACCAGACTGCCCGGGAACGCGTGACGGCTTTTCTTTCCGATGTCCTGAACGTGGAAAAATTCCCCCTGACCGTGCTGGACAAGCCTATTGAGAGCGAAACCTGCAAGATTGTGGAAAACTCCTATCGGGCGACCATCCTGGCTTTCCTGGACGAATGGAGCGTGTTCGCCGAACGGAACGGTGTGGACCTCATCAAGGTCATTGATGCCATCAAGGTGCGCCCCACCCACTCCAACCTGATTTTTCCCGGCCCCGGCATAGGCGGATACTGCCTACCCAAGGACGGGGGCCTGGGAGTGTGGGCCTACCATACGCTCATGGGTTTTGAGGACGATATTTTCAAGATCACGCCCATGGCCATCGACATCAACGACACCCGCTCCCTGCGCGTGGCAAGGCTGGTTCGTGACGGCTTACGCAACGTGGGCAAGATCGTGGCGGCTTCGCGGATCGCCATCCTGGGCGCTTCGTACCGCGAGGATGTGGGCGACACCCGATACAGCGGGTCCGAAATCGTGGTGCGCAAGCTGGCGGAGATGGGTGGGGATATGGTGATCCACGATCCCTATGTATCCCATTGGTGGGAGTTGGAAAAACAGGATACCTATCCGGCTCCGGGGCACTCTCGGTCCCGTTTTTTCAGGAACCAGGAAGAAGTCAAGGATCTTCGGGTGCATAAGGATTTAGCGGAGGCCCTCAAGGGCGCGGACGCCGTGGTGCTTGCTGTTCGCCATCAGGCCTATATGGAACTTTCAGCTGACCAAGTAGTGGAAATGGTGGGCGGCCCCATGGTGGTGGTAGACTGCTTCGGCATGCTCGACGATGAAAAAATCGCCCGGTATTTTGAACTGGGCTGCGAAGTTAAGGGTCTTGGGCGCGGGCATGTAAAGCGTATCAAGGACAGGGTTTTAGGCAACAAATAGGCCCAACAGTCTAAAGAAGGAATCAATATGCTCATAGTCCGCACACCCCTTCGCATAGGTTTTGTGGGGGGAGGGTCCGACCTTCCCGCCTATTATGAAAAAAAGCCCGGAATGGTTGTGAGTTCGGCCATTGACAAGTTTGTGTACGTTATCATCAAAGGCCGGTTTGATGACAAAATCTATATCAACTATTCCAAGAAGGAGTGCGTGGACCATGTGGACGAAATCGCCCATGATCTGGTCCGGGAGGCCATGCGCATAACCGGAGTGGGAAAAGGGGTGGAAATCACAACCCTGGCTGACGTGCCTTCGGCAGGGTCGGGTCTGGGCAGTTCCAGTTCGGTGACTGTTGCCCTTCTCCATGCCCTGTATTCCTACAACCATACCCTGGTGACCGCCGAGCAACTGGCGCAGGAAGCCTGCCATATTGAGATCGACATCCTGGGCAAGCCCATCGGCAGACAGGACCAGTATGCCGCAGCCTACGGCGGGGTCAACCAGTTTGTTTTCCGTAAGGACCATACCGTGGAGCGCATCCCGTTGGAGATGGACCACGACGTATTCCGGGCCTTTTATTCCAGCCTATTACTCTATTATACGGGCATTACCAGGAGTGCGGACGTTATCTTGTCCGAGCAGTCCCGCACTACTGCCGAAGATGAAAAATTTAAGGCCATGACCGACATGGTGGCCCTGGTGGAGCCTTTTAAGATCGCCGTGGAATCCGGAGACATCCGCGAATGCGGCAGGCTGTTGGATAAAAACTGGGAACTCAAACAAAAAATGGCTTCCGGAATCACCAATTCCCAAATCAGCGATATGTATGTGAGGGCCAAAGAGGCTGGCGCTCTGGGCGGAAAGATAGCCGGTGCAGGCGGCGGAGGTTTTCTCATACTGGTAGCCCAAAGGGAAGACCAAAAAGACGTGTTCAAGGCCATGGCCCAGTACAGGGAACTGCCCTTTATGCTGGAGCGGAGCGGCAGCCAGGTGATCTTTGACCACCGGGGGTATCCCACCAAATAGTTTGGAGGGTGGAAGGAAAGTTTTATGAAAATTCTGGTAACAGGCGGAGCAGGATTCATCGGGTCCCACACGGTGGATGCCCTGGTGGAAAATGGGCATGAGGTCCGCGTTCTGGACAATCTCCAAAAACCGGTTCACCGGGCCGGAATGCCCCCCTGGGTCAACTCTGAAGCAGAATTCCTGTTGGGCGACGTACGCTCCAAGGATGATTGGAAAAAAGCCCTCCATGGCCGGGAAGCCGTGTATCATCTGGCCGCTTACCAGGATTATTTGCCCGATTTTTCCACCTTCTTCCATGTCAACAGCGTGGGAACAGCTCTCCTGTACGAGACAGCCGTGGAAATGGGGCTGGACCTGGCCAAGGTGGTGGTGGCGAGCAGTCAATTCGTTGCCGGGGAAGGGGAGTATTTGTGCGATTCCTGCGCTCGAAAAACCAGCCCCATCCTGAGGCCCGAATCCCAGTTAATGGAAGGAAAATGGGAGCACGCCTGCCCCATTTGCGGGGAAGACATGTACTGGCAGTGGACCCCCGAAACCCATGTGTCTCCGCCCAACGCCTACGCCATGGCCAAGCATTCCCAGGAAATCCAGGCCATGACCTTCGGCCAACGGTATAACATTCCGTCCGTAGCCATGCGCTACTCCATTGTCCAAGGTCCCAGGCAATCGTTTTACAACGCTTATAGCGGAGCATGCCGGATTTTCTCTCTTCACTATTATTTTGATAAAGCTCCCACCCTGTACGAAGACGGCCTGCAATGCAGGGATTTTGTCAACATCCATGACGTGGTTCGGGCCAACCTTTTGGCGCTGGAAGATTCCGCCATGGACTATCAGGTCTTCAATGTGGGCGGCGGCCTAGCCTTCACGGTAAGCGAGTTCGCCGCAATTGTACAAAAGGAGTTTCAGGCGCGAAAAAACAAAGAACTCTCCGATGCCCTGGTTCCCGGCAAGTATCGATTTGGAGACACCCGGAACGCCTGCTCCGATATTTCAGCCCTCAAATCCCTGGGATGGGAACCTCAAAACACCCCGGACCAAAGCGTCAGGGAATATGTGGACTGGCTGTACGAACAGGAGAACGTGGAAGACATCCTGGATTTCGCCAACAAAACCATGAAAGACTTAAACGTGGTGCGGGACGTCCGGGCCTGAAGTCCGGCGCAGCCCCAAGGGAGATTGGCATGCAATATTTTTCGGAACAATACGTGGTCGGACTCAAGGCCGTGCTGGATGATTTCCCCCACGAGGCCTTTGAAAAAATGATCAGCGCCATGATGGAAGCCTATGAACATGGCCGCAGGATTTTTGTCATGGGCAACGGCGGCAGCGCCTCCACCGCTTCCCATTGGGTGTGCGACCTCAACAAGGGGTGTTGCCTGAACCTGGAAAAAAAATTTAAGATGATCTGCCTGAACGACAGCATTTCCACCATGATGGCCTATGCCAACGACCTCTCCTATGATGAGGTTTTTGTGGGTCCCCTGCAAAATTTTTTCGAGCCGGGAGACGTGGTCATTGGAATTTCGGGCAGCGGCAATTCCCCCAACGTGCTCAAGGCCATTGAATACGCCAATAATAACGGCGGCGTGACCGTGGGCCTGTGTGGATACGGCGGCGGAAAACTGATGCAAATAGCAGGCATACCTGTTCACGCTCGGGTGGACGACATGCAGATGACCGAGGACGTGCACATGATCGTGGTGCATATGGCCATGCAGCGGATCATGAAAGCCTTGGGCCAGGATTCCGCAGCCTGTTAATACTTTAAATTCAAAAGGAAAAATGATTTATGACTTTGGTCATTCTGGCGGCGGGAGTGGGATCACGCTACGGCGGGCTCAAGCAATTGGACGCCGTGGGTCCTCACAATCAAAGCATTTTGGACTACTCCATATACGACGCCCTGTTGGCGGGCTTCAAACGTATTATTTTTGTAATCCGGCGTGATATAGAAGCGCCCTGCCGGGAATTCATAACGGAGCGGTACGAAAAAAGGGTCCCATGCGAACTGGTTTTCCAGGAGCTGGACGCCTTGCCCAACGGATTCTCCGTGCCTGAAGGCCGGGTCAAACCCTGGGGCACCGGGCATGCGGTTCTGGTTTGCAAGGATGCGGTGGAAGAACCCTTTTGCGTGATCAACGCCGATGATTTTTATGGCCGCACCGCCTACATGGAAATGGCGTCCTTTTTAAAATCCCAAGCAAATTGCAGCGACCAACGCCACTTCGCAATGGTGGCTTTCGCCCTTAATAACACCCTGTCCCAACACGGAACGGTTTCCCGGGGCGTGTGCAAGGTGGACCAGGAAAATAACCTGGTTTCCGTTACCGAATGCACCGGCATCTGCCGGACTGAAAACGGCATGATCCATGACGCCGGAGAGGGTAGGCAGGAGGCCCTTACGGGCGAGGAACCGGTCTCCCTGAACTTTTGGGGATTCACTCCGAGATTTTTTTCCCATTTGGACGAACAGTTCCGGGAATTTGTGGAATCCGGGGCCACTGATCTGAAAACCGAATTCTATTTACCCAGCGTCGTGGACCGCCTGATACAGGAAAACCGGGCCAGTGTGTCTGTCCTGGCCAGTTCGGAACGCTGGGTGGGCGTGACCTACAAGGACGATAAGGATCACGTTATGCAGCACATCAAAAACCTTACGGACAAGGGCGAATATCCGGAAAAACTTTGGTAATCCCGGCCCTTGTCAGTCAATAATTCGGAGGGGGAAATTTCATGCATTACCTTGTGACCGGCGGTTGCGGTTTCATCGGTTCCCATATTTGCGAAGCCCTGGTGGAGCAGGGCGAAAAAGTCAGAATCCTGGATGATTTGTCCTCAGGATACGAAGACAATATCGCGGGGTTTTCCGATCAGGTGGAGTTTATTAAAGGGGATATCCGCGATTCCCGGGCCGTGACCTCGGCCATGGACGGAGTGGACGGGGTGTTTCATCTGGCCGGCCTTGTTTCAGCCTTTGATTCCGTGGAACGGCCCCATGCCTGCCACCAGGTCAACCTCACCGGCACCCTCAATATCCTCACGGCCGCCCGGGACGCCGGGGCCAAACGGGTGGTTTTCGCCAGTTCTTGCGCCGTATACGGAAACAATCCCGAAACCCCAAAAAAGGAAACCATGCCCCACATGCCCGAATCCCCCTATGCCGTGTCCAAGGCCGGGTGTGAACTATACATGAGAGTTTTCGCAAATCTGTACAACCTGCAAACGGTTTGCCTGCGTTTTTTCAATGTGTTCGGTCCTCGCCAGGACCCTTCCTCCGAGTATTCCGGCGTGATCTCCCGGTTTGTCAATGATACCGCCCAGGGCCATGCCTGCGTGTACGGAGACGGAATGCAAAGCCGGGATTTTATATTCGTCCGTGACGTGGTCCAGGCCAATCTTCTGGCCATGATCTCCCCAAAGGTGGGGGCCGGAGAAGCCATCAATGTAGGCACCGGCATGGAAATCAGTCTCCTGGATCTTCTTGATTATATCCGGGATATTGGAGACAGGGGTTTTGAAGTCCTTTATAAGGATTCCAGGCCCGGGGACGTGCGCCACTCCCGGGGAGATATTTCCATGGCCCGGGAACTCCTGGGCTTCGAACCCGCCTATACCATCCGGAACGGCTTGGCCGAACTGCTTTACCACGGATAACCTTCACTATTCCCAAATACTTTACAGACTGGTTTTATGCTAAAACCAGCCTGTTAAAAAGTATTTGACAAATGAGCGAATTTCTTTATAATTGAGATGTAGTCAACTGACTGCACTCAGGCCTTGAGTACAATTTTCCGAAAAACACTGCTTTTACGTTTCAAAAACACTTTCCTGTGGAGGTCCTTCATGAAAAGCATCCTGTTTCTTCTCGCTGCCATATCCACCCTTTTCCTGGCAGCGTGCACCCCGGAATATGAGGAAAACGCCGACGCCCTGGGCTTTACGGCCCCCACCGCCCAAACTGTAGAAAAAAACAAGGCGGTCGCCAAGGAACTGCCTTTAGGGGACACCCGGGATTTTGAGGACGCCAAACGGGGCCTGATCGCTGTTCCCAAAAACCTGAAAATCGAGGGGGACGACGGCGAGATTTTGCGGGACATGGAGGCCTTTGCTTTTTTGAAGGGCGAGGTTCCGGGCAGTGTGAATCCCAGCCTGTGGCGTCAGGCGAGGCTGAACAACATCCACGGGCTTTTTGAGGTTACGCCGGGAATATACCAGTTGCGGGGTTTTGACATCTCCAACATGACGATTATCGTGGGAAAGACCGGTTGGATTATCGTGGACCCCCTCACCACCCGGGAGACCGCCGCAGCAGCCATAGCCTTTGCACGGGAGCATCTGCCCCCCAAGCCCATCAAAGCGATCATCTACACCCACAGCCACATGGATCATTTCGGCGGGGTGCTGGGAGTGATCACCCGGGAAGAAGCGGTCCGGGACAATGTGCAGATCATCGCGCCGGAAGGATTTATGGAAGAAGCCACCAGCGAGAACATTATGGCGGGCACAGCCATGAGCCGCAGGGCCGTGTATCAGTTCGGGCTGCGTTTGCCTTCCTCGGAAAGAGGCTATGTGGACACTGGCCTGGGCAGCAGGATTCCCTTTGGCACATACGGGGTTTTGGTTCCCAACGTCATTGTGGATCACACTCCCCAGGAAATGGTTCTGGATGGAGTGCGCTTTGTGTTTCAGTTCACACCGGGTTCCGAGGCTCCGGCCGAGCTGGCTTTTTATTTGCCGGACTCCAAATCTTATTGCGGAGCTGAAATTCTATCCCACAATATGCACAATCTCTATACTCTCCGGGGCGCCAAAGTGCGGGACGCCCTCAAGTGGAGCGGTTACATTGACGAGGCCATGGAGATTTTCGGGGATGCGGAAATTTGTTTTGCAAGCCATCACTGGCCGGTCTGGGGCAAGGAACGGGCCCGCGATTTTATGGAAAAACAGCGGGATATGTACAAGTATATACACGACCAAACCATGCGCCTTGCGAACAGCGGATATACTCCTATGGAAATCGCCGAGTTGATCGCCCTTCCCGAATCTCTGGATATGGAATTCGCCAACCGGGGTTATTACGGCACCCTGAGCCACAATTCCAAAGCGGTGTATCAGAATTACCTGGGTTGGTACGACGGCAATCCGGCCAGCCTCAATCCCCTGCCTCCCGAAGAATCGGCAACCAGATATGTGGAATACATGGGCGGGGCCGACACGATTATGGAAAAGGCGAGGCAATCGTTTGATGACGGGGATTACCGGTGGGTGGCCGAGGTGCTCAACCATCTGATATTCGCCCAACCGGACAACAAAAATGCCCGGGCATTGCTGGCCAAGACCTATGACCAACTGGGGTACCAGGCGGAATCCGGGGTGTGGCGGAGTGAGTATTTGAGCGCGGCCTATGAGCTGAGACACGGTTCGCCTGATACGCCCATGGACATTTCCAAAATCCGGGAAGTCATGAAGCAAACTCCTCCGGCCCGGTTTTTTGACAGCATCTCCGTCAGGCTGAATGGTCCCAAGGCTGAAGGAAAGAACATGGTGATAAACGTCCACTTTACGGACCTGGGGGACAATTATGTCCTTAGCCTGAAAAACGCGGTGCTGCACCATAAAATGGCCTCTCCCGATCCCAATGCGGATGTGACCATGGAAATAACCTATGACCTGTTCATCCGTATTTTGATTGGCGAGGCCGGGCTGAAGGAAACGATTTTTTCCGATGACCTGAATGTGGCAGGAAGCCGGATGGATCTGCTGAAATTCCTCATGCTCCTGGAAAAACCCAACAACAATTTCAACTTGATTGAACCCTGATTTCAGGCCTGAAACCCGGGCAGCCCCTTGCGTACACGGTTGGTACCAAAAAAACACCCCGAAGCGATCTACGCTGCGGGGTGTTTTGCCTTTTATAGCTTGGGACGAGAGGTTTTAACTACCCCTGCGCCTGAATTTTCTTGGCGATGTGCTCCATGAGTCCGCCGCTATCCAGGAGTTCCTGCATAAAGGGCGGGATGGGCTTGGTTTTGTAGGTTTTGCCCGTGTTTTTGTCGGTGATTGTTCCGTTGTCAAAATCCACGGTCAGGACAACGCCATCCTCAAAGGTGTCCGCTTCGGGGCATTCCAGGATGGGCAAGCCAGTGTTAAAGGCGTTGCGATAAAAAATCCGGGCGAAACTCTTGGCGATCACGCACACCACGCCCGCCGCCTTGATGGAAATGGGGGCGTGCTCCCGGGAGGATCCGCAGCCGAAATTCTTGCCCGCCACAATAATATCCCCTGGCCCCACATTGGAGGCAAAAGAGGGGTCGGCGTCTTCCATGCAATGTTTGGCCAGTTCGTCCGGGTCGCTGGTGGTCAGGTACCGGGCGGCTATAATGAGGTCTGTGTCCACGTCGTCGCCAAAGGCCCAGACTTTTCCTTGAATAGTTTCCATGTTGGTTTTCCTCCTATATGTCGTCCGGTCCGGCGATTTTTCCGGCTATGGCGGAAGCTGCCGCCACAGCGGGATTGGCCAGGTACACTTCGCTTTCCGTATGGCCCATGCGACCCACAAAATTGCGGTTTGTGGTGGCCACGGCGCGTTCTCCGGCCGCCAGGATTCCCATGTGTCCACCCAGGCAGGGGCCGCAGGTGGGAGGGCTGATGACCGCCCCGGCTGACAGGAAAATGTCGAAAAGCCCTTCTTCCATGGCCTGCCTGTAAACCGCAGGCGTGGCAGGGATGACAATAAGCCGCACGTTTTTGTCCGCCTTGTTTCCCTTAAGGATGCGGGCCGCGGAACGCATGTCCTCAATACGGCCATTGGTGCAGGAACCGATAATCACCTGATGGATGGGCACATTCCCCACCTGGCTGATGGGGCGGGTGTTTTCCGGCAGATGGGGAAAGGCCACCTGGGGCTCCAGCCCGGTCACATCGTATTCAATGACCCTGGCGTATTGGGCGTCCGGGTCGCTGGCGAAATACACGGGCTTGCGAATCGTCCGGCCTTCGGCGTATTCCCGGGTCACTGCGTCCGGGGCGATGATACCTGCCTTACCGCCCGCCTCGATGGCCATGTTGGCCATGGTGAGCCTTTCGGCCATGGGCAGGGCGTCAATAACCTCGCCGGTGAACTCCATGGCCATGTAAAGTGCGCCGTCCACGCCAATGTCGCCGATGGTGTGAAGGATGAGGTCCTTGCCTTCCACATGGGGCCTAAGTTTGCCTTTGTAGACGAATTTGATGCTTTCAGGAACCTTGAGCCAGACCTCGCCGGTAATCATGGCCGCAGCCAAGTCCGTGCTGCCCACGCCCGTGGCGAAAGCGCCCAGGCCGCCGTAGGTGCATGTATGGCTGTCCGCGCCGATGACAAGGTCTCCGGGGCCCACAATGCCTTTTTCCGGCAAAAGGGCGTGTTCCACGCCCGAGTCTCCCCCTTCGTACCAATGGGTAAGGCCCTGTTCCCGGGCGAAATCCCGCACCATTTTCACCTGCATGGCGGAATTGATATCCTTGGTGGGGGTAAAATGGTCCGGCACCAAAACCACCCGCTCCGGGTCAAAGACCTTAGCGGCCCCGCTTTGCCTGAACAGCTTGATGGCAATGGGTGCGGTGATGTCGTTGCCCAGGGCGATATCCACTCTGGCGTTGATCAGGTCCCCGGGGGACACCGCATCCTGGCCTGCATGGGCCGCCAGAATCTTTTCAGCAATATTCATTCCCATTGTTTGTCTCCGTTATTCGTCGTTGGACTTCAACACAGCGAGAAAAGCGGACTGGGGGATCATGACGTTCCCCACCATCTTCATTCGCTTTTTTCCCTTTTTCTGTTTTTCCAACAATTTTCGTTTACGGGATATGTCTCCGCCATAACACTTGGCGGTCACGTCTTTCCGATAGGCTGAAATGGTCTTGCGGGAAATGATGTTCCCGCCAATGGCCCCCTGGATGGCGATCTTGAACATCTGCCGGGGGATTTCTTCCTGGAGTTTATCGCAGGCGTGCCTGGCCCGGGCTGCTGCATTTTCCTTATGCACCAGCATGGACAGGGCGTCCACCTTGTCGCCGTTGATGAGAATATCCACTTTCACCAGATTGCTGGGTTTGTACCCGGTCACTTCGTAGTCAAAGGACCCGTAACCCTGGGTGACGCTTTTGAGCCTGTCGTAGAAATCGTAAATCACCTCGGCCAGGGGCAGCTCAAAGGCCATTTCCATACGGTTGGAGGTGAGATACTGATAACCCAGGTTGATGCCCCGGCGGTCCAGGCACAGTTTCATGACTGCGCCCATGTACCGGTCCGGAATGATGATGGCGGCCTTGATATAGGGTTCTTCCGAGCCTTCAATCGACATGGGGTCCGGGTACAATGCCGGATTGTCCACGATCATGATTTCTCCGTCGTCCATGGTGATCCGGTACTGGACTGAAGGCGCCGTAAGCAGCAGGGACAGGTCGAATTCCCTTTCCAGGCGTTCCTGAACCACTTCCAGATGCAGGAGCCCCAGAAAGCCGCACCGAAATCCAAAGCCCAGGGCCGCCGAGGAATCCTTTTCGTACACCAGGGAGGCGTCATTGAGTTTCAACTTTTCCAGGGCCACGGTGAGATCCGGGTATTCGTCGGAAGCCACAGGATAGATAGAGGAAAAAACCACGGGTTTGGCTTCTTTAAAGCCAGGCATGGCCTCATCGCAGGGTCTTTCCTTATGAGTGATGGTATCCCCGCAACGGGTGTCACTGACGGTCTTGACTCCGGCGATGACATACCCCACGTCCCCGGCGGTCAGGGATTTTTGCGGAATCCTTTGAATCTGAAGAAAACCGGTTTCCTCCACCTTGTGGGTGGAGTTATTGAACAAAAACTTGATGGTATCGCCCTTGTTAAGTTTTCCATCAAAAACCCTGAAATGGACAATGGTCCCCCGGAAAGCGTCATAATGGGAGTCAAAAATCAGGGCCTTTAAGGGGGCGTTCGGGTCTCCCTTGGGCGAAGGCAGATAGTTGACAATAGCCTCCAGCAGTTCGGGAACCCCGGTGCCTTCCTTGGCGGACACGCATATGGTCTTGTCCGAATCCAGGCCCAGGTCTTCGTCAATCTGGTTCATGACGCGTTCAATATCGGCGGAAGGAAGATCTATCTTGTTGATAACGGGAATGATTTCCAGGTCATGCTCCATGGCCAAGTACAAGTTGGCCAGGGTCTGGGCCTCTACGCCCTGGCTGGCGTCAATCACCAGCAGGACCCCCTCGCAGGACGCCAGGGCGCGGCTTACCTCGTAGGTAAAATCCGCGTGGCCCGGGGTGTCGATGAGGTTGAGGATATATTCCTTTCCGTCCTTGGCAGTATAGGGCAGGCGGATGGTCTGGCTTTTGATGGTAATGCCCCGCTCCCGCTCAATATCCATGGTGTCCAGCATCTGGTCCTGGAAGTCCCGTTCGTTCACAACACCGGTAGCCTGAATCAGGCGATCGGCCAAGGTGGACTTGCCGTGATCTATATGGGCGATGATGGAAAAATTTCGTATACGATCCATAGTCAGTGTACCGCCAAAAAGCGGCGTCTCCGGCTGCCCGCCCATGTTTCATGGCGGGACAAGTTACAATTATATAGGCCAAAAAGGTCCCCAAAGCCACAACCGGCCCTTGGGCTAATGATGAACCTGCATATATAAACTCTTTTGCACAAAGTGTCAATATGATGCATGACCCAAACATAACAATCCGGATTTATTTATATTATTCCTATTGCTCGAAAATTCCCCAATATGTCAGCCTTGCCTGGTTTTTCGGCAAACCCCCAAACATGCCGTAATCCGGGAGGTTCGATCAATGGGAAATAAGGATGGCGTAACCCATCATGGCCCGGCCCAGCTTCATTAAAAAATCCGGTTGGTCAAACAGGGAGTTGCGACCGTAATAGGGGTCCATAATCGCTATGCTACCGGCTTTTTCCCGGGCCAGGACATAGTGGAGGTATCCGTCATCATCCATTATCAGGTAAATCACCCGCAAGCCGGGGTTCGCTATCATCCTTTCCAGGATTTCCTTTTCATCCTGATAACAATCCACGTTCAGGCCTCTGGATCCTTCCTGTTTGGTGGTGAGGTAATAGGCTCTAAGCAGATGCTGGTGCAGGCTGCGCCGAGGCTTTTTCCAATGGACTTTCATCGCGGGCGGGGCAATATCCTTGTGAAGCAGGGAAACGGTCACACCCTGCTTCGCCGCATAAACCGCCATGTAGGCGGGCAGGCTGCCCAAGGAAAAGGGGTGGCGCACATGCTTCCAGATTTCCATTTCCCTGTGTTGGGACAGGCCGGGTTTGCCCAACTCGTGCAAGGCCGTCATCAGGCTAGCCGGGCCGCAGGTGTTGAACCGGGATTGTTTCCACGAAGCCAGGAGAGTGGGTTTTATCATAAAAAAATTTCCTTTGAACATAGCTATTCAGGGCCGGGATATCCAGTTGATAATAAATATCAAAAACAAACAGATGCGTCAATCCTGGATAGGGGGCTTGCCTTGGTTTCTGAAAACAGCGGGTTTTAACCATTAAAGGACCAGCCCCATGATACCGATTATGAACAAGGATGGTATTATCCGTCGCGTAAGGGAGTAAATCATGAATATTTCGTCCTCACAAGTCACCCAGGCCTACCAAGCCTATTCTCCCATTTCCGGGGCATCCCGGGAGGCCTCCCAGGCTTCCCCAAGGTTGTCGCCCTTTGACACGGAGGACAAGGTGGACATATCCACAGAGGGCGCCGCCCTTTCACGGAACCAGGATGACGGCCGCAAAAACGCCGTTCAAGGGGTTACACACAGCGAAGGCGCCAAAGAGGCCGACCAAGCTGAAGCTGCCCACCCCGGGGAGGCCAGTGAGGCAGAGCATGCCGGGACTTCCAATAAGGCTGAACTGACAGAGGGAGAAAAGGAACAGGTTCAGGAGTTAAAAAAGCGGGATCAGGAAGTCCGCGCCCATGAGGCGGCCCACATGGCCGCCGGAGCCGGTGTTGTCCAATCGGGCGCCAGTTTTTCATATCAGCAAGGACCGGATGGAAAGCGCTACGCCGTGGGTGGAGAAGTGCAGGTGGACACATCGCGGGAGTCCGAACCGGAAGCCACGGTGGTAAAAATGCAACAGGTCAAACGGGCCGCCCTTGCCCCTGCCAACCCCTCGGGCCAGGACAGGTCGGTAGCGGCCAGAGCGTCCCAGATACTCACGGAAGCGCGTGCTGAAATGGCCGAAAACGCCAGGAGCACGGGCGAAGGCGAGGACGTGGGGGACACGGAAAACGCTTCCCAGGCGGAAGAATCAGCAGTAGCCCCTGAACCGTACCCTGAGCAAGGCAAATCTGCGGAGGTGAAAGACTCCGGTCCCGATTCCGCAACCTTTGTCACTGTTGGGTAATCCCTCCCCCCGTCCGCAGGCATACGGCCCATGCCAGGCTTTCTTCAACTTTCCGGCCAAGCCCCCAATTAATTACTTGCCCGTTAAAGGTATCATCTGTTTATATACTTACTAGTATAATTCAATCACTGGCTGCTTTAGTTGGGAGACAGGAGCGGACTTGGAGGAACACTATCTCGACCACAAAGTTCAGAGGCTGGAACAGGAGACCCTGAGGCAGAAAAGGCTCCTGGCCAGATTGGAAGGCCTTACCAATCTCAAGGAGAAGCTCATTTATCCGGGCAGCCTTGAAGAGAGAGCCAACCTGATCACGCAGGAAATCGTGAGGATATTTGACGCGGATTTCGTCCGAATCTGGCTGGTTGGCCCGGGAGATAAATGTGAAACAGGTTGTTTTCATGACCAATTCACCGATGGCCCCCACTTTTGCGCCAACCGGGAAAAATGCCTGCGCTTGGTGGCCAGCTCTGGCCGATACACTCGTTTAGATGGAAAACACGCCAGGATACCTCTTGGCGCATATAAAATCGGATTGATTGGAACCGGCGCCCTCCCCGAATTCCTTACCAATGACGTCACCAACGACCCACGTGTCCATGGCCACCAATGGGCCAAGGAACTGGGCATGGTTTCCTTTTTCGGCCACCGTCTCCTTTCCGAGGACGGCAAAGCCCTGGGCGTATTGGGCCTGTTCAGCCAGCATGCTATCTCTCAGGAAGAACACAGCCTTCTCAAAAGCATGGCTGCCACCATCACCCAAGTTATCCACGCAACGGCTACGGAGACTGCGTTAAGGGAAAGTGAAGCCCGCCTGCGCAATGTTTTTGAAAACATGCAGGACTGCTTTTACAGGACGGATATAAATGGCACAGTCATTTGGGCCAGTCCGTCCACTCCCAAGCTATTGGGCTATACCCTGGATGAAATCCTTGGAAAGGAAATTTCGCAGGTTTTCTATTATGAACCTTCTGACCGGAAAGAGTTTCTCGCAGCGTTGGGAGTTACCGGCAAGGTTACGGACATGGAGGTTCGGCTGCGCCATAAGGAAGGCAAACCTGTTTGGGTAGGAACCAACTCCGCCTATTTCAGGGATTCCAAGGGCGCCATTGCAGGGGTGGAAGGCAGTTTCCGGGATATCAGCCAACGGAAACGTCGTTTGGAAGAGCTGTCCCGGTATCAGGATCACCTGGAGGAAATGATCACAGAAAGGACCCGCGCCCTGACGGAAAGCGAACAGCAGTACAGAGCGCTTTTCGAAAACGCCGGGAATGCTATTTTTGTTTTGGATGAAAATCGAATTGTTGACTGTAACGCCAAGGCTGAGGATCTTTTTAAAGCAACCCGGGATACAATTTTACGCATGACGCCCATTGATTTCTCACCTCCCGCACAGCCTAATGGTCAAAATTCCACGATGCTGGCGAAACATTATATAAGTAAGGCCTTTAAGGGCGGACCCCAACATTTTGAATGGAAGCACCAAAGGCATGATGGCGCCCTGTTTGATGCGGAAGTACGGTTGAACACCGTCACCCTGCGGGGTAAGAGCCATATCATAGCCACCATTGCGGACATCACCCAACGGAAAGAGGCGGAAGCCCAACGCACCATGCTTACCACCGTGCTGGAATCCACATCGGACATGGTATCCTTTTCAACGGCGGATTTGAAAATCACCTATATAAACCCCGCAGGAAAGCGCATGCTTGGACTGGAGGCCGACCAGCATCCGGAATACCCCTATGTTCAGGAGGCTCATCCTCTCTGGGCCAGGGAGATTGTTGGAAACATAGGAGTCCCTGCGGCCGCCAAGGAAGGGCACTGGGTTGGAGAAACGGCCCTCATAGGACCGGACGGCAGAGAAATACCCACCTCCCAGGTCATCATGTCTCATAAGGACGCGGAAGGCCGAATAGAGTATTTTTCCACCATCATTCGGGATATTTCCGGACCCAAGCAGGCGGAAGAGGAACTGGAGAGGCTTCGGGATTTCCTGACCAGCATCATTGATTCCATGCCGTCTGTTCTGGTGGGAGTGGATGAGCTGGGAAAAATTACCCGATGGAACCGAAAAACCCAGGCAATGGCGGGAAAATCCTTCTCGGAAGTAAAGGGTAAAAATCTTGCGGACGTTTTCCCCCAGTTTTCCAATCTGGTGGACATGGTGAAACAGGCTATTGAAAGACAAAAAATATCGGAGCAGGCAAAGATCCCCGTTCAATTCCAGGGAAGCCAACGATACTGGGATATGACCGTATATCCCCTCTCGGAAAGCGCCATGAAAGGCGCGGTGATCCGAGTGGATGACGTCACAGAACGTGTGCGCCTGGAAGAAATGATGATTCAATCGGAAAAAATGATGTCCGTTGGCGGACTGGCCGCAGGCATGGCCCACGAAATAAACAACCCCCTGGCGGGTATCATTCAAAATGTCCAGGTGCTGGAAAAGCGGCTGGGGCCAAGTTTACAAAAAAACCATGCCATCGCCAAGGAGTCCGGCACATCCATAGAGGCTATCCAGACTTACCTGGAAAAACGGGATCTGAACCGGGTCATGGAGGCCATCCGGGAATCCGGGGGGCGGGCCGCCGCCATCGTCAACAACATGCTGGATTTCAGCCGCAAAGGGGATTCCGCCTTTTTGCCCCAGGATCTGTGCAAGGTGGTTGACCAGACCATTGAACTGGCCTCCAGCGACTTTGACCTGAAAAAGCAGTATGATTTCAGGCAAATACAGATAACCCGGAACTACCAGAGTCCCATGCCTCAAGTGCGGTGCGAAAAAACAAAAATCCAGCAGGTTGTTTTCAACCTTTTGCAAAACGCGGCCCAGGCCATGACCGGGCAAAGAAATACCCAAGCCCCTCCTGAAATTGACATCCGGATTTCCACGGAGAAAGACATGGCCCTTATTGAAATCAGGGACAATGGCATGGGTATGGACGAAAGCGTCCGCAAACGCGTCTTTGAACCCTTTTTCACCACCAAGGAACTGGGCGTAGGAACCGGCCTGGGCCTGTCAGTCTCCTATTTTATCATCACGGAAAACCACAAGGGCGCCATGCAGGTGGAGTCTTCCCCGGGCAGGGGCGCTGCATTCATGATCCGGCTTCCCCTGGACAGGGAATAATTCCACAAAAAAATACGGTGGGGGACTCAGGCAAGGTTCAGAATCTGAAAGGTATTGTCCAACAGGTCAAACGCCAGAATCTTGTTTTGCAGGGTCTGACCCTTTCCGGTAAGGACCTTGATGGCCTCCGAACACTGGAGGCTGGCAGCCATACTGACAGGCGGGCATGGGCAGCCCAGGTCCAGCTCCACGCCACCGCCAGTGGAATCCTCCTCCATCCCCATGAGGGGAAAAAGCCCCTGGTCTCCGGGATAGACCGTGGTCACATGGCCTGAAAAACCAGCCAGGGCCGCAGACACCAAGGGAATGCCAAGCCTCTGGGCCGCCTTTTGCAAGATCACCCGGGTATCCAGTCCTCCCAGGCAGTCCAGGATCACGTCCGCCCCTTTCAGGATGTCCGCTGCATTATCCTTGTCCAGGCAAACGCCTTCAAAAGCCACCTGCACCGAGGGATTGATCGCCCCTATGCCCTCGGCGGCGGCTTCGGCCTTGTTCTCACCCAAGGTGTGGTTATTGCAAAAATTCTGGCGGTTGAGGTTGGTCTGTTCAAAGGCATCTCCATCAATGAGAACCAGTCTGCCCACCCCGGACCGGGCCAGGGTTTGGGCCGCGTAACCTCCCAGCCCCCCCAGGCCGATGACAGCCGCCGTGGAACTGAGCAGACGGATTTGGTCCCTGCAATCCATGGCCGCCATGTTGCGCACATACCGGGTAGGCACAATCCCGGCCTCCAGGGCCATGATCTCCACCTGGGCCGGAGTGAGTCTTTCCGCATCGGCAATGGCGGCCACGTCGCGGATTCTTATGAGCCGAAAGGGATCATTTCCGGGATGATCTCCCTGGTAAGACGCCTTGTGGATAGCCTGCAAGGTATCGCCCATATCACCCCCCTCCCACGGGAGGGAATATGCCAACCCGCTCTCCGCCCTTAAGGACGTGGGACAATTCCTTGCGCACTCCGTCGATGAAAACCAGCTTCACTTCCTTGACGGGCACGCCCAGCCTTTCCAGTATTTGGGTGACGGATTCCCCCTCGGTGATGGGCGTGTGATCTGGGTCCGAAGGCTGGAATTTGGCAAGGGTGGCGAATAGTTTTAATTGTATCTCCAAAGCCATAATCCCTCCTGTGAGTCTGTTCCTGACAATATCATCGCCCGAATCCGGTCGGAGGGTCAAGTTAATCAAAGGGTCTGTTCCCTACAGGGAGAATGCGAGGGTGATGGTTTCCCGACCGGTGGTTTGATCGGATGCCTGGTTTGGGGCATATAGGAGGGAGTTCCGCCCGGAGGTTCAGGTAAGAACTCCAAGGGTCTATGCAGGTCGAATCCTGATTAGAAACGCTGCCTGTACAGGGAGGGGGTCACGGCCACAGCCATGGCGGATTCGTCCAGGTTGCCGCCCAGGAATTCGTTGATTATCCGTGCGCCTTCGGATGGGGCCGCAATAAGGGCATTGTAGTTTATGGTCAGGACCTCCATGTTATGCTGGCGGTCCAGCCATTGAAGGACTGTGCACAGGTGTTTTTCAAAGGCCCGGCCCATTTCCGGGTCCGAGGTTGCTTCATCCTGAACAAGTTCCCCCAGCATGACGGCCTGGGAAGCCAGGATTTCACGCATGCTTCTCCGTACAAAAATGATCTTGAATTTCTCGGTGAAAAGCAGGTCGTACAACAGGGGAGAGACTACCTTGACGGCTTTGCCGCGCATGGAATGGAGCCACGAATTATCTTCTTCCAGGCTAAGAACTTTTTCCAGTTCAAAATAGCCTCGGGGGTTGTCCTTGTCCGCCTTGCGGACATTGTCCGTAACCACTTCCACCCCGCCCTTGTCCAGCATTTGCATAACCAGGGAGGTGCCGGACCTGGGTAGCCCAGAAACAATGATTATGGGGTCTTGAATCATTCAGCACTCCTCCTGCCTTGCGGCTCATTATTTCCCGGCGCTGTGTATAGCGCCCGTTTAAACCCGGCTCGCACATTGGTGTCATTTAAGGTATCCCAGCCCTTTAATGCGCTGATTCACCAAGGCTTCGTCCTCCGGGGAGGACAGCTTGGCGAGTTCCTTTTCCAGGACGTGATGCACAAATTCTTCCAGGCTGGTGTATCCCAGGTTTTTCGCCGCCCATTTTGCCTCGAAATAAACCAGGGGATCAATATTTATTTTGGGCATGATCGTTTCTCCTGTTAAATCTGGATAAGGGTTTTCCCGTCCATGGAATAGGGGGTATTGATTCCGAATAAAGAGAGTATGGTCGGCGCCAGATCTGTTATGGCCGGATTATTATCGGCTAAAGGCATACTGGAAAACAGGACTCCGGGCACTTCGGACGCGTCGCAACAATGGTCGGCGCACCAGGCGGAACGGTTGTCCATGAGTATTTCCGGGGTCAGCTCTCCCAGGCAGGTGGCCCAGGATGCCCGGTACCCCCTGCTGTATCCAATAATCAGGTCCGGAGCGAACGCCGTGGCTGGCCCCTGGAAAATCCGGTCAGCCCGATGGACCTTTTTGATGACCTGTCGGCCGCTTTCATCCAAGACCGTTTCCAGCCGTTCCGCCAGTTCGTCCAGAAGGTTGTCATAATCATGGCCGGGCTTGACAATGCCTTCCCGTTCCCGGCCTTTGAGATTGACGTACAACCCGTTGATGCCCAAGCCGTAGGCTCGGGTATTGGCCCAGTCAACGCCCGACAGGATCGAATCCGCTCCGGCGGGGTCCAGGTATTTGTTATCCCGCAGCCACGAATTGAGATTGAATTGGCGCTGAAAACCTGCAAAGCCGTGATCGCTTAAAACCAATATGGCGGCGTCGCTCCCAAAACGATCCATTATCTTGCCCAGCATGCGGTCCATATCCTCATACGCCTTGGTAAGACGTGAGAAGTTTGGCGCATTTTCTTCTCCGGACCTTGGGGAGTGGGCGGCCCCGGAGTCTGTCCAGAACATGTGGGACAGGAGGTCCAGGGTGGAGAAATAAAAAAACAGGAGCCCATCCCGGTAGTGGTCCATGGCGTAATCCAAAAGGTTGGCGCGTTCCTCCAGCACCAGCCGGGCCTGATTTTCAAATTCCTGGTCCGAGAATATGCCGTTGGACAAGGCCTTATGGTCTTCCTGGAAGCCTGTGGTGTAAAACATCCTGTCGTCTTGGGCTATTTGCCGGACAAAGTTTTCGGGCTCGGAAAGGGGTATGGCAGGGTCGGCGGGATCGGCGTTGATAGGGCTCACATACAACTGAAATCCCGGGTTGACTTCTTTTAGGTAAAACCTGCATATTCCACTGACTTTTTTATCAAGCATGTAAAACGGGGTTTCCAGCACGAACTCCAACCTGATCCAGGGGCTCCATTCCTTATCCCGCAGGGTAAAATTTTGTCCCTGGATTCCAATGCGTACGGATTCAGCCTTTAGAGCCTTTTGCACGGAGAACTCTATAAGAACAGGCTTTTGGGGGGAGGAAAAGGGGTTTTGCGGCCCCTCCAGCCTGGCTTTGGCAATGCTGTTGTGGAACGAAATCCGTGTGCGTTGTCCGCCTCCCTCCCTGAGTACATAGTCCGGGCCGTCGTGGGAGAAATACTGGTAGGTTCCGTGAGTTCCCATGAGGTCCGGGACCCCCATGCCGGAAAGGCATTGATGGTTCCCCGCCGACGAAGGGGTGGGGGGATAATTGGCGGGCAGATCATAAAAAACAGAGGGAATGCCTGCTTGATCCAGGTAATCCCAAAAGGGGACTCCTTGCCGGTTGGAGCGGGTTTGGGGTTGCCTCTTGAAAAAGGGCGAATTCCAAAAACTATTCCTGGATTTTGGCTCCGGCTCGCCGTCGGTCGTCCGCGCCCCTGAATAAAACGGCTGGCATTGCAGAGTTGGGTCCCGATGTATAAAGTCAAAAAGTCCATGAGAGCCGGGGCCTGCCCCGTTGATGAAACTGGCCCAGGCCACGGGGCTTTGGGGGGGATTGGTGGTGGATAGCCTGGAGAAGCCTCCCCTGTCCCTGAGTCGGGCGAAATGAGGCAGACGGCCTGCCTGCATCAGCCTTTGGGTCAATACCGGGTCCATGCCGTCGATACCCAGGACAATCACCTGCGGAGCCGTCTTTGTTGCTGCACCGGAACCCGGGCTGGGCGAGGCATGGGCGCCTACGGCAAGGCCGGCCACGGTCGCCGCAGTTCCTTTTAAAAAGGTCCTCCGGTCTATACTTTTGAAAAACTCCGCCATTGGGCTTGATCCTCATTGGTTTTAGCGGTCCTAAGAGGCTTGCCGTCCATATACGATGGAACACTCACCCCGAACATGTTTAAAACGGTCGGGCCAATATCCATGATGTGGGGCTGATCTGCAGTGATCGGGCGATTGCAGAAGAACACCCCGGGCACCAAAGGGGGATCCATGCAGTGATCCCCGGACCAGGCTCGATTGTTTTGTTGAAAAACTCCCGCGCCCACTTTTCCTGTGACAGTATCCCAGGATGTGCGAAACCCCCTGGCGTAACCCACAACCAGGTCAGGTCCTTCTGTGGAGTATGGGCCCGTGTAAATATCCCGGGCAAGGTAAACATTGCTGACAGCTTTTGCATTGTTTTCCGGCAGGCAAAGGCCCGTGAGCTTACAGGCGATTTCCCGGGCCAGCCGGTCTGCTTCCTTATCCGGCTCCACAAAGCCCCGAGGCTCCCTGTCTTTAATGTTCAGGCTGATTCCGGCCATACCCATGGCATAGGCCCGGGTATGCTCCCAGTCAATGGCCGATAGGTGCTGGTTGGACGAAGGATTGTCCAAAAGTTTAAGGTATCCGTTTTCCTCCAGCCACTTGTTCAGGTCCACCGCATGGGTGAAGGGGGCGAATCCATGGTCAGACAAAACCATGAAAACCGTTCCCTTTTTTTGGCAGTGCTCCAGGGTTTTGCCCACCAGGTTGTCCATGCGGATATACATTGCTTTAATAGGGCTGCTTTCGGGATCATTTTTCCGGGAAGCCCTGTCATCCTGGTCTTTCCAATAACAATGCTGGATGCGGTCCGGACCGTCAAACACACAGGCGACCAGCCCGTGCCGGGATCGTTTTAATGCCTCCAGGAATATTTTTTCTCTTTCCTGTTCCGTGCAAAGGCATTGATCCATGAAAGATTTTTCGTCCAGGACACCCTCTTCCAGAGCCCAGGTATCTTCGGCCATGCCCAAGGTGGCGTAGGGGCCGACTTTTTTTGAAAAATAGGCGGCGTATGACCTGGGATGGGAAATGGGCATGGCGGGCCGGTTTGGGTCCATGTGTATTGGCGTGACATACATGGCGAATTCCGGCGTAACGCTGGTAATCAGGAATTTGCACACTCCATGGAGAAAGATCCCCGGAGCGGCCTTAAAGCGCACTCGAACCCATGGGGAATATTTTCCTTGTTCCAGGTATCGGCTTATTTTACCGACTTTCAACCGGATTTTACCATTGGCAAGCAGACTCACAGTAAAGGGCGTCTGCAGATCTCCACTTGTTTTTTCAAAGGGATTGGGCGGCCCGGACAAAAAGCCCTGAATGGTCTTGTCAACCAGCTTGACCCGGTAAAACTCTCCGCCCGTGACATGGCTCGTGTCCATGGGGCCTGTGTGGAAATAGGAAAAAATTCCCTGGCTGCCCCGGATATCCGGCGCATACGCGCCAGCAAGAATTGCTCCGTGAAACTTTTGAGGCGGAAAGGTTACAGGAACCCGTATCACCTGACTGAAAATATTATGCTCCCCCAGAATTTCCCAAAATGGCCTGCCTTTTCGCAAAAGGCGCTGCTGGGATCGACCTGTGGGAATCCTGAATTTTCCAAACCGGACGTGCTTTGTGAAGGATTGTGTGCGGACCGAACTCAGGACCGGCTGATACGATGACTTTTCGCGAGCCAGAAAATCGAAAATCCCGTGCTTGCCCGGGTTGGACCCGGTTTGAAAAGAGGACCACGCCACCGGAGAAATAGCCGGGGTGGTGGTGGAGAGTTTTTTAAAACAGCCCTGGTGTGCAAGACGTGAAAAATTGGGGAGCAGTCCCTGGTCCATATAGTCCCGGGTCAGCTCGGGGTCCAGACCGTCCAGGCCAAGGATGACGCATTTTTTCATCTGGTTATTTTTTAGGGCCTTTTGCGTCATTCTGGCCTTGAAAAACAGACGGATCGGCCAGAGGAGCAAAAGCAGTACCGTGGCCGCAATGCCCGCCAAGGCGGGAAGATAGGACCCGGCAAGGGCAATGCCCGCCCCCGGTCCCACATAGGCCAAAGCATTGCCCGGGACGGACAGGCAGGCAAGAGCGACGAAAAGAATTAAACGGCAAAGAGTCATATTATTCATTCTGTTGTTTTAAAAGTGAGTTCTTAAGACAAATACCCCAAAGATCGGAGAGATTTTTCCACTTCCGGGGACAGGGTCTTTTCCTTAAACTTCTGATTTTTTGTCCGGCATTGGCGAATCCATGCCTCAAGTCTTTGCTGCAGGTCCTTGGCGATGGCCAGCTGAACCAGTGAAAGATCTATTGTCTCCATGGGGTCTGCTTCCAGGTCGAACAGGCGAAGAATCGGTTTGTCATCAAGGCCTGGATAACGGACCAGTTTATGGGGATAATGCCTGATGGCGAAGACAGGCTGGTTCTTATTGATAATATCCTGTATTTCCGGACAGCGTTCCGGGTCGCTTTTCGCCATGCTGATTTGAAAACGGGGGATGCCTTCATCGAGTCCTTTAACAGCCGGGAGCAATGAAGCGCCTTCCATTTTTGCAGCAGGCGGCAACCCCAATGCATCCAGGATAGTAGGAGTCAGGTCCACATGGTGTGCAGGAGAATTGATTCTGGCGCCCTGGCCCCATCCCCCGGGAAACCGCATCAGCAGGGGAACCTGGATTTGCTCCTCAACCACCCGGCCGCCGTGGTCGAACATCCAGGGACGCTCTCCCAGGGTTTCTCCGTGATCGGAGAGGAAGATGATAAGGCTGTCCTCGTAAATTCCTTTGTCCTGTAAGGCTTTCAACAACCGGCCTACATACATGTCCGCATATAGGATTTCTTCGTCATACCAGTTCACATAGGCCTGGATTTCTTCATGGGAAAATCCCTGGCGCATTTTTTCCCGCATCGCCGGATAATCCAGGGGCAACCCTTTCCGGATGCCTGAATATCCCCAACCGGGCAGGGTTTGTCCCACAGGCGCAGAATAGGGAAAGTGAGGGTCGAACACATGGAAAAACAGAAAAATTTGTTGGCCTTTTTGCACACTGTCCAGCCACTGCACGGTATCCCGAAAAGTATCGGCGGCCCGACGATGACCGGGTAACGGTCCCACATCATTGTAAGTGTCAAAGCCCCTGTTAAGCCCTGTGGTCTGGGAGTGAAGGGCGATGCAGCTTACAAAGGCGCCGGTAGAAAACCCCTGCCCCTGGAGGATTTCCCCCAAAGTGGGAACATCCTGGCTGAGCATGGCCCAGTTGTACCGGACCCCATGGGATAAGGGATGCAGACCCGTGAGCATGGATGCGTGGGAAGGCGCCGTATTGGACGCAGCGGCGATGGCGTTGTCAAAAATTACCGAGGTGCGGGCCAACTCGGAAATATGGGGGGCGGTTTGACGAGAATATCCATAGATAGGAAGATGATCCCGCCGCAATGTATCCATGGAAATCAAAACCACATGCCGAGGCTTAAGAGCCCGCAAGTGCGAGCACCCCGCGCCTGTCAGGCCCATGGGCAAAGCACCGGCCAGTCCGCAAAGAGCGCCCCATCTTAGGATATCCCTTCGCGTATAGCCTTCATTTGCTTGTATTGCAGACCATTTTCGGCTTGCTTCCCGACCGTAATCCTTGGCCGTTGGTTCCCCCATACATCCTCCAGGCACTGAGGACCGAAAGCCAAAGACTCCGGTCCAGGGAGGCATATCCCTATATCAACTCACTGGTAGTCACAAAGCCTGTCCTTTTCACTAAAGAAAAAACGCCTGAGGCGGATGAAAATTCACCCGGGTCCATATATGGAAAACACCACTAGCGGAAAGGACCGCAGCGCCAAATAGGGAAAACCGTCCCATGTAAATTATATTGAGAATTACACTCGTAAATGTAGCTGAGGAACTGCGCTTGGTCAAGTCCCTTCCCGGGTTCTTTCTCGGACCGGCGAAAAAATGTTATTGATTTGGGCAAACTCGGACAAAATTCTTGCCTAAAAGGAAAACCGGCATTAAATTTAAACATGTGGAGGAATTTTTCAAATTCTTAAAAGGACCTTCTGTCTTTTGAATTCCCGATATTTCGGAGGATATATGCAGCTTGCCCGGTATTGTCTCATTTTTTTGGTTCCACTGGGAGTTGTGGCTGGATACATGTTAGGAGGATTTTATCTCCTCATGCCTCCTTTTTCCATATTCTTCATGCTTCCCCTTTTGGACCAGGCTTTTGGGGTGGACACCCAAAACCCCTCCCCCGCACAGGAAAAATCTCTGGCGAATGACCGGAAGTACCGCTGGATTCCCATGGCTGCGGTTCCGGTTCAGGTGGTATTGGTGTTTTGGGGGGCCTGGGCCTTTACCCACGGGTCCTTGGATTTGGGCGAAAAACTGCTTTTTGCATACGGAGTGGGGCTCAGTTCGGGAATTATGGGAATCAACCTGAGCCACGAACTCATCCACAAGGACAACGACAAATACGAACCTCTGCTGGGCCGGATCATGCTTTGGAGTGTGCTGTACGCCCACTGGTCCATCGAGCATGTTGCCGGGCATCACCGTTATGTGGCCACCCCGGGAGATCCTGCCACAGCCAGGTTTGGGGAGAGTTTTTGGAAGTTTTTACCCCGCACCGTGATCGGTGGGCTGGAAAGCGCCTGGAACCTGGAATCCGATATGGTGGAAAACAGGGGCGGGAACAAATACGGATGGGACAACCGGGTGTTGCGGTATCTCACCGCCCAGGCCGTCCTGGCGGCGTTTATGGGATGGTGGCTTGGATTGCCCGGCTTGGTTTTTCTGCTGGTGCAGGCAGCAGTGGCTGTCCTGCTTCTGGAACTCGTCAATTACGTGGAGCATTACGGTCTGGTGCGCAAACAAAACCCGGACGGCTCTTACGAGGAAGTACAACCCCACCATTCATGGAATTCCGCCCACCGGATCACCAACTATTTCCTGTTCAACCTCCAGCGCCATTCAGACCATCACTACCGGCCCAACCGGCGATACCAGATATTGCGCCATTGGGACGAGGCTCCGCAACTTCCTTCGGGATATGCGGCCATGGTGATTCTGGCCTATTTTCCGCCCCTGTGGCGCAAGGTCATGGACCATCGGGCGCCTCGGGAAGACTGACAGACAAGCAGAGGAAGCCTTGGGGGCTTTCCTCAATTTTACTTTTTGACCCCTATGGCCTTGAAAAAGGTGTAGCAAAATACGCCGTCAGGCTCGGCCGAACGGTATAAGGCCCGGATGCCCTTGTCCCAGGCCCGGGAATCCATGAGTCCTTGCTCCATGGCCTGTTTCTTCACGCCCTCGACCATGGCCGTAAAAGTGTTTTTTGTAAAACTTTCAATGAGTTCCTTTTTAGACCCATCCACATAAACCATCCGGGGAGACACGGAAATATCGTGGAATCCCGCCTCATTGAGCAGGGGGTATAAACACCTGCCTATAAGGGAATCCCCGCCTATTTGGGCCTGCAAGTACACCAGACATTGGATGCACTGAGCTGCGTAGGAGTCCTGGGGATGAAAATAGGCGGAACCATGGTCGCCTTCAATGACCGTGATGGTGCCGCCCGGCTTGATCATCATCTTCAAGGATTCCAGGGCCTCGTCCGGGTTGGGCAGATGCTCCAGGACAAAACACAGGAACAGGTGGTCAAAGGATTCGGGTTCAAAGGGCAGATCAAAAATATTGGCGTGCTGGAACTCCACGTTGGTAAAACCGGCCTGGATGATTTTCGTCTGGGCCGCGGCCAGGGATTCCTTGGAAATATCCACGGAAACGATTTGCGCTCCCGGACTCTTGGCGGCCAGGGTGACCGTCTGGGCGCCCACGCCGCAACCGGCTTCCAGAATCCGGGTTCCCGGAGGATACCCGGTGTCGTGGTGCAGGATTTCCGTAAGGGCGTTGGCCTGGTCTTCCAGGCGTTCCTTTTCGCGTTCCGAATAGCCGTGTACATACAGATTTTGCGTCATGGTCTGGTCCTGTGGTTTATGGCGCAGGCAGGCGTCAGCAGACATCGCAGTTGCAGGCGCCCACTGCTTCATAGGTATAGATTATGCGGGATTCCATCTCGCGGCGTTTATCATCAATGGGAGCAAAGGCGGCGGATTGTACAAGCTGTTTGAGGGCCACGGCGTCCGGCACGGATTCCAGGCCTTCGCCAAGCACCTTGCCGGTTTCCCCGTCCAGCACCTGGGCGTCCTCGCCGTTGGTCACCACCACCACAGGGATCTGGTAGGGCTCCAGCAAGCGCGAAGCCGCCAGGCAGGGGCGGTGACGAGTAACCAGGGAGCCCGGGGCGTATCGCAGGATCATGGCTGTTTTGTGGTCCCGGGTAACGGCTAAATCCACCGTTAGCAGGCGGGTCTTGTCCCCAGCCTTGGCCAATAGGCCCACGCGGGGGGTGATATCTTCCCTGGCATAGCCTTTTTTCTCCACCAGGAACCGGGCGATTTGTTGGCGATACCGTTCGTCGTGGGTGTCGGTGATAACCGCGCCTGTCAGAAAATCCTGGGTTTCTCCAAAAACAAAATGATGCCCGTTTTCCATGGTTTGCCTCCCGTTGTGTGGTTTCTTAATATGTGGCACAAAACGGGAGTGCGCAAGGCTGGAAGCAAAAATACCCGCCAACAGGTAAAGGCGTTTGAAAAAACGCCCGGGCCATGACAGGGTTAACGATAGGTCATAACTGTTTTGTCGCCGGTCAGTTCCAGATGTCCGAACTGGTTGAAGGCATATAAAATAACCCGGTTTCCACTGAACTTCAAACGGGTGATGGAGGCGTTCATGACCTGCCACGAGACTTCCATGGTTCTTTCGGAAGAAAGATGCAAGGTCCGCTGCAAGGCCACGGATATTGGGCCGCCGGAGGTAAAAACAGCCACGTTGGCGCCCGAACCGTGGGTTTGCATGATGGTGTCAAACCCTGCGTTTACGGTATTGCTGAATTCGGCCCAGGTAGGCAGGCCAGGGATGTCGTCCTCGCCCGAAGCCCAGGTTTGCATGGCTTGTTCAAAAACCAATTGGAATGAGCGCTTATTGTTAAAAATCTGAGTCACATGCTCGGCCAGGGCCGGGTGTTTTTCCTGCATCCCGGGCAAATACCCCGTGAGCACGGCATCGGAGGGGTATTCGTTGAACTCCGCCATAACCCGGGACTGGGGCAGTTCCAGGCCCTTTGCCTTGTAGGCGTCATAGAGAGCCTGGGCTGTGTGAATCTGCCGTTGAAGGGTGCCTGTGACAATGGAATCAAAGCGGACGCCTTGTTCAGCAAGGCGTTCGGCGACAATCTGGGATTGGCGGATTCCCAGATCAGATAACTTGTCATAATTTTCTTCCCCAAAAGAGGCCTGACCATGACGGATCAAATAAATAATACTCATTAAAAATCTACTCCCGGAAAGTCCAAAAAAAGGGTTAGGTCCACAAAATCAACTTAAGCAAGCGCCTTGGGCCACAGCCTTGCCTGCTGAGAACGCGGCATCCAAGGCATCCTGATCCTGTCGCACAGAACCCTTGCTAAAGTGTTGCAAAGCACTCATTCGTGTCACGATATTGTAACCCATGGCCTGCAATGGCAGCTCCATGGCTTCCAGGGTGAAACCCATGTCCTTTGCGTCCGCCTGCTCACATATGGCCAGCACAGCTCCAACGCGGTCTTGCCCGGCAAGGCGGCTGGACCATCCCCGGGGCCGGTCGTTGGTAAAGTCATAATAGCAGTATAACCGGTCAATAAAGGCTTTCATCCAGGCGGTCACGTTGTAATGGTGGGTGGGAGAGGCAAGAATGATCCCCCTGCATTGTTCAATCAGGGGATACAAAAGTTGCATGCCGTCCATAAGGCGGGTGCATGCCTTGTCCTTCCGGCATTGTTCACAACCCACACAGGCGGAAAAGGCGTAGTCACGGAGGTGGACGATGGTGCTTGGGACTCCCAGGCTTTCCGCCCCCTGAGCCGCAGATTCTATCAGGGCGTCGGTATTTCCTTTGGCGCGGGGGCTGCCCCCCACCATGAGGATGGCGGGCTGGAGATCGCTATTCATGGTCGCCTCCTGTTGCGGTTACGGGTCATACAGGGCCACAAAGCCCTGCCTTGATCAGGAGGGATCATAACAGCTTAATAAAAAAAGAGCAATCGTTCGTTTTTAATTTGGGGTTACGGGGTTGACCGACCGGACCGGTAATCCTCCAAGTGCTGCAGGACTTCGTCCAGCAAGGCCCGGGAATACAGGGAGCCCGCCAGTTCGTCCCACAAACCCCGGGTGGCCATTTTTAATTTTTTCAATTCCACCCGGGAAAATTCGTCCTTTTGCAGTCCGTACTTGTACAAAGCCTCCAGAGTTCTGGCGTTATCCTCCCTCACCCGGGAGTTGAACCGATTTATTGCGTCGGGACGCTTGGTATAAAATTCCTTTTGCATGGATTGGGGCACGGAATTCCAGGCTGCGTTGGTTAACACGTTGAGGGACGGGGAATATCTGATTTGACAGGGATTGATATTACGCACCACATTATGCAACTGGGCGCCCAATATAAAAACGCAAGGGCCGATGGCCGCCTGGAATTTTCCGGCCTGGGCAGCCGAGGCTATCTCCGGGACGTCCAGGGGCGCCAGGGTGGCGCCCAACCCTGTGAGCAGTTTTTCTTCCAGAGGGCCGTACCAGGTCATAAAAGGGGTCCCCTGAAAATCCTCCAGGCGGGTGAAGGGTTTGTCCCGGGAAATAATTACGTCAAAATCCTGGTCGCACCATGCAAAGAGGAAAAAACCGTTTTCCCGGAACAGGTCTTCAAAGGTGGAGGTCATTTTTTTCTTGATGTAATCCACTTCATCATAATTATTAAACAAAAAGGGCAGTTCCACCACCGACATGGCGGGACACGCCAAGGTGGAACCCTGGCCGCTGAATCCCGCACCCTGGAGGATGCCCCCATGCATTTTTCTTATCACTTCCTCCTCATCCCCCATGACACCGCCCCAGAAAACCTTGATCTCAAATTCATCCCCCACCACCTCCCGGATAACCGGCAGAACAATATTTTCGTAATGGACGGCCCACCCCACGCCCTTGGGGGCGATGGTGGCCAGCTTGTACCTTGGGGGTTTGGTTTTGGCGTCCTGGGCATGACAGGGGCTTATGGAGAAGAAAAATTGAAGACCCACAACAAGGGCCACGAGCACAAGGGACTTGATCAGCTGCATTGTATATCCTTTAAGGCCTGGAGAGAATAAGCGGAACAGAGATTCTGCTTTAATAAAAACGTTGAAAAATGTCAACACGCCATGCACCGGCGCCGGATTACAGGCGGCGACCAGGGCTCAGGGAAATGTAATAATTATAATGCCTATTCGCAAAAATGGCGTGCATAGTGGGATGCCCTGAGAGGCACCACATTGCCAAAGCCTTGTCCGCTAAGCCCTTGACAAATAAAAATGATGGGGATATAAATAGAACGTAAATTCTAAAAGGTGCGTAATGGCTGGCAAAACAAGAAAAAAACAAGTCAGGGGAGAATACACCCGGATCAGCCTCCTGGAGGCTGCCACCGAGTTGTTCGCAGCCCATGGGTACGAAGGGACTTCCGTCAAACAGATCACGGAAAAGGCCGGGGCGTCGGTTGGATCTTTTTACCATCATTTCAATGACAAGGCCGATCTCTTTACCCGGGTTCTGGATAATGGAAGCATGACCCTGAGACGTTTTTTCAGGAAGGTGCGGAACCTGCCCCCGGATGTTTCTCTGGAGGCAAGGACTTACCGGGCCTATGCGGCCCTGTTGGAGTTCGCCACCGAACACCGCTCCCTTTGGGTGCTCCTGTTGTTGGAGACGGAAAAACTGCCCCTGCCCATTCGGGAAATCGTGAAACAGGATCAGGAACTGTATCTACGCGAACATGCTCAGGATTTGGAGGCGGCTGTCAAGCTGGGACGCCTCAAACCATTGGACGCCAGGCTGGGGGCGGAAGCTGTTTTTGGAATGTCAGTCCATATGCTATCGCAATACCTCAATGATCCCGACGCTGATCGAGAAACCTATGTGGACGCTATGGCCAGGGCTGCCGTAGGCATTCTCAGGGCCATGGCCGGGTCCAGACATCCGGCATGGATTGCCCCTGACAAAGTGAGCTTAAGAGCAGGATAAGGTTTGACGGAGGAACAGCGCAGGAGAACAACATGACCCCAATTCCCGTAATTGTCGGAGCAACTCAATGCACTCAATTTCCTGATACGGAGACGCCTATGGACCCCATGGGGCTCATGACAAAAACCGGGACCATGGCCCTGGAGGACGCAGGTCCCCCAGGCTTGAGAAATTGCGTGGACTGCGTATGGGTTTCCAATATCCTGAGTTGGGGTTACAAAGATGCTCCCGGCATGTTGAGCCGCAACCTGGATTTGAAACCTTCCCATACTCATTATGCCACAATGAGCGGTCACACGCCCCAGTGGTTTGTCAACCAGGCGGCAAGGCGTATTGCCTCCGGGGAAAGCCGGGTCGTGCTCATGGCGGGGGCCGAGTCCCAATATACCGTCAAACAATCGTATAAAGGGCAGGCGAAAACTGACTGGCCAATCCGGGAGAATCCGGAAATTGTGGGGGACGGGACCAGCCCGGACCTTGGAACCAACAGTCTGGAAAACAGCCATCAGCTCATGATCCCGGTCAACATGTACGCCCTGTTTGAAACAGCCATCAGGGCGGCCAGCCGAAAATCTCCCGACGACCACCAAATTGTTCTGGGAAACCTGTTCGAAAAATTTTCCCGTGTGGCGGCGAACAACCCTTTTGCATGGAACCGGACCGCCTGTTCCGCCCGGGAAATATCCTTACCCGGACCCTACAACCCCGTTGCATGTCATCCCTACACGCGCCGCATGTGCGCCAATATGAATGTGGACATGTCCGCGGCCCTGGTCATGACCAGCGAGGAAATCGCCCGGGACTTGGGCATTGACCCCTCCAAATGGGTCTACCCCATGGGAGGGGCTGACCTGAACAACATCATGTATGTAACCCAAAGGCCGCGTTTGGACAATTCCCCGGCTCTGGAGCACTGCGTCAGGCTGGCTCTGGAACAGGCTGGCCTGGACCTTTCGCAAATCCAGGCCTTTGACCTTTACTCCTGCTTCCCTTCCATGGTGGAAATGGCCCTGAGCTCCCTGAACCTCCGGGCCGATGATCCCCGTCCCTTTACGGTGACGGGCGGGCTCCCTTTTTTTGGCGGCCCCATGGGCAATTATTCCATGCACGCCATAGCCACGGTGGTGGATAAAATCAGGGCGGGGAGCGTGGATTCGGCCATGATCACCGCCAACGGGGGCTTCAATACCCGCCATTCCGTAGGGATATACGGGGCAAAACCCTCCGGGGCAGGATGGCCGCCCAGGGACGACTCCCCAATCCAGGAGGAAATTCTGTCCGCAACCCTTCCCGAACCTGAAAGCAAAGCCAACGGGGACATGAGGGTGGAGGGATATATAGTTCGCAACAACCGGGACGGCGAGCCGGAAAAAGGCCTGGTGCTGGGTAGCCTGGAAAACGGGCGCAAAACCCTGGCCCGCCTGGTCGCCGAACCTGCTTTGCTGAGGCATTTTTGTAACAACGAGTTGGTGGGGGGCTTGGGCAGGGTCCATTACGACCCGGTAGCCCAATCTAATATGTTTGTTCCGGAATTCTGAAAGCCAAAGGAGGATCTACCATGGGAAAACGAGTACTGCGAACACCACTATGCGACATGTTAGGCATCGAGTATCCCATTTTGAGCGCGGGCATGGGGCCGACCTTAATCGGAGAACCCAACGGCGCCCCGGTGGAACTGGTGGTTGCGGTTTCCGAAGCGGGTGGGATGGGCGTCCTGGGGGGGGCGGGTTTCACTCTGGACGGCTTGCAGGAAGCCATCCGGGAAATTAAGGCGCAGACGAGCAAACCCTTTGGCGTAGACCTTTTGTTGCCCAAGAATCTGCCAGGAGAAAGCATGACAGGAGGACAGCAGGAACTGACTCTTGCCCAGGTGCTTGAGTTTTTGCCCAAGGAACACCTGGATTGGTTCCGCAAGGTGGAAAAGGAAATGGGTTTTCCGGCTCTGGATGACCTCAAGGTAAACAGCAACACCACCACCATGAACCCCAAGGAGGCTGTGGCCATCTGCATCGAGGAGAGGGTGCCCTTGTTCGCCGCTGGCCTGGGAGATCCCGGCTTTATGGTGCCTGACGCCCATGCCGCAGGGATGAAGGTGCTCGGGGTGGTGGGCAACGCCAAAAACGCGGGCAGGGTATCCAAATCCGGTGTGGATCTCATTGCGGCCCAGGGACACGAAGGCGGCGGACATACCGGCAGGGTGGGAACCTTCGCCCTCTTACCCCAAGCCATTGACGCAGCCTTCCCGGTCCCGGTTCTGGCAGCGGGCGGCGTGGGAGACGGAAGAGGATTGGCCGCAGCCCTGGCCATGGGATGCATTGGCGTATGGGTGGGCACCCGGTTCCTGGCCACCAATGAAGGAGGAGCCATGGATTTGTGCAAACAGCGCATTGTGGAATCCTCGGACGAAGGCACCAGGGTAAGCAAACTCTACACGGGAAAAACCTCCCGGGCCAATGTCACCCGGTTTCACGAATTGTGGGACTCCTCGGGGCTGGAAGCATTGCCCTTTCCGTTCCAGGTCTTGTTGGCCTCAGCCCTGCTGGGCGGCCTTATTCGGTCAGGCCATGACGATCATGTGGGCGGATTTGCGGGCCAGGTTTCGGGGCTTATTCACGAAATCAAGCCAGCCGCCCAAGTGGTGGAAGACATGGTGGAGCAGGCGGCGGACATTCTTGCCAACAAGCTGCCTTCCACCGTGAAAGTGCAATAGTTGAAAAAAAGTATTGGCAAAAACGGACAAACAATTTACACATATGTCAAAGTGTGATTTTTGCTTTAGTCACCCCCCCAAAAACTCATGAAAGGAAGTAATAGGAAAAATGGCACAGCAACTGGTAGACAGAAAAGACCTGGATTTCGTCCTGTGGGAACAACTTGATTGCGAGGGCGAGATCCTCAAAAAATATGGTGAATTCAAGGAGTTCAACAAGAAAACCTGCGATATGATCATTACCGAAGCCAAATCTCTGGCCGTGAAGGAATTGTTGCCCACCATGCAGGAAGGCGACCGGCAGGGCGTGCGCTTCGAAGACGGCGTGGTAAAGGTGCCGGACAGCTTTCACAGGGCCCATAAGCTCCTGCTGGAAGGGGAATGGCAGAGCCTGGGCGTGGATACTGAAATGGGCGGCCAGGGTGCTCCCCCGTTCATCGCCACTGCTGTTGCGGAAATCTTTATGGCTGCAAGCTGGGCCTGCATCTCCTATGCATCCATGGGTAACGGCACCTCGGACATGATTTTCAAGTACGGGACCCAGGAACAAAAGGATATGTACATCGACCGTATCACTACGGGCGAGTGGGGCGGCACCATGCTCCTTACCGAGCCGGACGCAGGAACGGACGTGGGCGCCCTGACCACCACAGCGGTCAAAAATGAAGACGGCACATACTCCCTTTCGGGCAACAAAATTTTCATCACCAATGGTGAGCACGACCTGTGCGAGAACATCATCCATCCGGTTTTGGCCCGTATTGAAGGCGATCCTCCGGGGACCAAGGGCATTTCCATCTTCATCGTTCCCAAGTTTTTGGTGAACCCGGACGGCAGCCTGGGCGAACGCAACGACATCATTTGCACCGGCGTGGAGAAAAAACACGGCATCAAGGCCAGCGCCACCTGCCAGATGAGCATGGGCTCCAAAGGCAACTGCGTGGGCTTCCTTCTGGGCCAGGAACGGGAAGGCATCAAGATCATGTTCAACATGATGAACCATGCCCGCATGGGTACGGGCCTTCAGGCCATGGCCTATGCCTCGGCTTCCTATCTGGACGCCCTCAATTACGCCAGGGAAAGAGTCCAGGGCAGAAGCCTTGAAAATATGGCCAATCCTGCGGCTCCGCCCGTGACCATCATCAATCACCCGGACGTGCGCCGCAACCTGTTGTGGATGAAATCTTACGTAAGCGGCTTCAGGAGTTTTTTCCAGTACACCTCCATGGTGGCTTGCAAGGCGGCTCTTTCTGAGAATGAGGAAGAAAGAAAGATCAACAACGGCTTGTTTGAACTCATGACGCCCCTGATCAAGGCCTATCTCTCCGACCTGGGATACGAAGTATGCGTCCAGGGCATCCAGGTTTTCGGCGGTGTGGGGTTCTGCCAGGATTTTCTTGCAGAGCAATACGCCAGGGATTGCAAGATCACCTCCATCTACGAAGGCACCAGCGGCATCCAGGCCATGGATCTTCTGGGTCGCAAGTTGGGCATGGAAAAAGGCAAGGTGTTCATGGCCTTTATGGGTGAAGTGGGCAAGACCGTGGCAAAGGCCAAGGAACAGGAAGAACTCAAGGGTTTGGCCGTGGATCTGGAAGCCGCTCTCAACAGGCTGGGCGAAACAGCCATGCATCTTGGCAAGCTGGCTTCTTCCCTGGAATACAAGACGGCGTTTGCCCACTCTCTGCCATTCCTGTACGCCATGGGCGACGTGATCATGGCATGGATGCTCCTGTGGCGCGCCAGCGTGGCTACGGAAAAACTGGCAGGAGGAAAAGTCAAGAGTAAGGATGAGTCTTTCTATCAAGGCCAGGTGAAGACAGCGGAATTTTTTATCAAGACCCTGCTGCCTGTGACCCATGGCAAGATGAACGCCATTTTCAACGACTGCAAGGCGGCCATTGAGATTTCCGAGGACGGATACGGCGGACTATAGTTTCAAGTTAGCACTGTTAACTGGCGGGGGCGGCTCCTTTTTCAAAGGGGCCGCCCCTTTTTTTTTGGGGGGCGGGGGACGGCACTCTTCCCCATATTCAAAGACAACTCGCGAAAAGGGTTTCGATTAAAAAAATGCATGTTCTTCTTTACTACCTTCCGAAAATCCGATAAGATATTTATCTGAAATCACGTTGAAAATAATCGTGGGAGGCAAGTGCGACGGCGTTCGCACATCAACAATTTATAGCCTCTGCTGGCCGGGCGATTAGGCTCATTGCTGGTAAAAGGCCCCCTGTCGAGACGATAAGCGGCCACATTTTTTTTGCTGGCAGGAGGTTTGAACATAATCTTTACGCCGATCTGCAAAACATTTGAGCAAAGGGCGTTACTATTTAAGCCACAATAAAAATGCACCGTTTTATTTGTTAAGTTTTTGTTGGCTCATGAGGCGCTATTTGTTATGGTGCTTCCAATGCAATTATAATAATGCGGACCAGTAGCCTGGAAAGGGCTTTTTATAGATGACTATTGAAATGATGGGTTTGGTGTTTTCAGTTGTTTTGACCGGAATCCTGTTCGTGAGCGCCATTCTCATGCGGATACGTAAACCTCTGGGCTCAAAACTAAGCCAAATGACTGGTATATTTGATAGTGGCGCAATGGTGCGGGGGTTTTTTGCCCCTTATCTGGAGGGGATGTGTGGGGCCTATTATATGCGGTACCGTCTCATCCCTACCAAAAAGGGCAAAGGGATACTGTCCGCCATGATAGAAATTCCTGTGGATTCGCAGGTTAACTGGGTATTTCGTCTGGAAGACATTGAAGAAGGGGACCCCACGGCTTTTGGAGTTTCTCTGGATGTTTTTCACGCATTGGCCAGAATGCCGGGATTCGACAGTGTCAGGATGGAAAAGGAAATTCTTTCCACCGTCTTTTTGGCAGAAAAGGCCGGTGGAGAGCACGAGTTGTTGAATGTAACGGCCGTGCGTGAGCGTGTCCTGGTTTTGGGCAAGCTGGCAAGGAAACTGGGATGCATGGCCCATCTATAAAAAAGGTTGCGTGGCCGCGTATGTTGTGCTACCAAGGCGGATGCTCCTCCTTGGGGAGCATGGCCGTTCGTTTTATTGCGGGCCAATGCACAATCCATTGAGTGCGGACCGTAAAGGCCGTTATTTCAGGTCTTTGCGGTTTTTTTACTCCCGGGGCGAATGGGAATAAACGAATAATAATTTTGGCAGAGGATGAGGCATAACCATTGTAATAACAGGTGGTAACGAGTTTTTTTTTGCTCGGAAGCCTGGAATATAAGGAGGTACGATTTGCAGGTTACAGTTCAAGACAATCAACTGGAGAGGGCCGTCAAGGTTCTTAAAAAGATGCTCCGCAAGGAAGGAGTTCTCACCCAGCTCAAGGAAAAACGCTTTTACGAAAAACCCAGCGTAAAAAAACGCCGCAAACGTGCCAAGGCCGCCAAAAGAAGACGTAGAATTGAACTTAGGGCCAACCAAAGGCATGAATAAACGTTTTATGTGCCCGGGGATCGCCCTGGCGGGGTTGGGTGGCTTGAAGTGCTGCCTGGCTGTTTATGCCGGAGCTTCCATGTCCTCGTCCACTACGGAATTGAGCAGGAGGGATGGTACATGGCGTCGGATGTAATCCGGATTGATTATAAAATTCCGTCAGACCGGATTGTTCCCTTGAGTCTATCTGCAATCCGACCCGTTTATCTTGCGGAAACCGTAGATCTGCGCAAGCAGGACCCCTGCTATGTGATGAAGAAAATCAGCCTTTCAGGAGGACCAGCCACCGGTAATTACATGAGTGAACAACCGGTCGCGGAAATCCTCCATAAGGCTGTGTCCAAAGCCTTGGAGCATGCAGGTAACGCCAAACCCAAGGGGGAAGCTGATTTTTGCCTTTCCCTGAAAATTATTGCCCTTGATTTTGGAGTAAAGGTTGGTTTTTCCCAGTGTATGCTCATGGGAAACATTAAGGTGGAAGTCTCTGTGACCGAAGCTATCACCGGAAATATTGTGTGGGAAGGACCCTGTGAAGGAACGGGCCGAGTTGGCACAGGACCCTTGGTTCAAAGGGCTTTTTCTACCGCATTGGATGAGTTACTCCTAAATTTGCTGGCCTGTCCCGGGTTCAAATAGTCTCCACCGGGCAGGCAGCACTCCTTTTTTTATCCCAACGACGCCAAATACGCCCGCAGATTTTTTTTGCTTTTCTTCAGGCTCAGCTTTTTTCGAAGGCTGTCCCGGTGGAATTCTACAGCCCGTTTGGAAATTTTCAGCAATTTGGCAATATCCTTGCTCTTTACCCCCATGCGGACCAGGTTGGCCACTTCAATTTCCCGAGGAGTCAGGTTGGCGTGCTGGCTGCCAATCCGCCGCATGAACGGCGCCACGATTTCAGAAAGGTTCTGCTCAATTACGTTAACAAAGATGCTTTGGTCAACATCCAGGAACGTATCCTTTAAGCGCGCAATATAAACCATGACCAGATCTTCCACATTGGCCACCACACGCTGCTGAAAATCCTGGGAACTCAGCCGGGTCTGCTCAATGAGAGTCCGCAGGGCCTTGTTTGTCTCTTCCAACTCCCCGGTCCGAATTTCCAGCTCTCGTACTTTTTTTTCTAACGATGCAACAGTTGGCTTGTCAGCCATGGTAAAACCTCCTGCATTCTGTTGGACAAAAAACCAGCGCCCTGCCAAATAGCCGCTGCATGGGCAAATGGAAAAGTTCGGGGTATGCCGTCCGCAATGGAAATCATGGAGCACCAACGAGTGGGCCGCCGAGTCAATCGCCTTACCGGAGCCTCTGTCATAAATTTCTAACATACGGTATATTTTCTTGTCATTTTTTTTTTGCTGAAAAAATTGCATTGCCTTGTTGAGAGGGGGAAAGGGAGGAACTCTTTACAACAATAAAAAAAGGCCCGGACCTTAAAAGCCCGGACCCTTTGGTGCAATATGTGGCAAAAATTACTGAATACCCAAAAGCCCTTTCACCTTGACCATCTTGCCCTCCAGATCTCCCTGGCGGCCTATCATGATCCGTTGGGCAGTGGGAGGCCCGGCGCCATGCATGGATTCAATGAGGTAAGCCACAGACCCGGCTCCCGCCACCAGATTTTCTATGAAGCGCAGCACCTTAAAGCGGTCCTCCACCTTCACACCCGGAGCAACGGCCAGGTATTTTTTGATATACGGCCCGGAAATGGGATCGTTCAGGTCCAGTTCCGAAGGCAAGGTGCCTAAAAGCCCTCCGGCAATATCCGTGGCCAGCCTGGCCAATTCATAGGGAAACCGTGTGACATTGAGCTTGCACACATTGGCCAGGAGCATGTCAGGCCCGTAATTTCCAGCGGCCCAGGCCTTGCCCATGGCGGAACAGGCGGCGCCGCAGGCAAACAGGGTTTCGTTCAGGTGGATCATTTCCACCAGCTTGTCCTTGATATGGGAAGCCTTTTCCACACCGTGCATAGTTGCAATGAGAGCCGAAGCGCCAATGAGCACGTCCCCCACGCCAACCTTGCAGCCTCCGTAGCTTTGGCGGTGGTAGGAGGCGAATCGTTCCACCAGCATGCCGGAAAAATCGGTCTCCCCGTTGAGGAAAATCCTCTCGTGGGGCACGAACACGTCGTCAAAAACAGTCATGACTTCCTGACCCCCAAAGGACGAATTGCCCACGTCGCAGGCGCAACCTTCCAGCTTGCGGGTGTCCGATGCCTGCCTGCCGTAAATGTGCTTTATACCAGGAGCATTGGTGGGCACGGCAAAGCAGATGGCCCAGTCTTCCTCGCCCGGGCGCATGGTGAGGGTGGGCATGACCAGGACTTCGTGGGAATTGACCATGCCGGTCTGGTGAAGCTTGGCCCCGCGAACAACCACGCCGCCCTGCTTCCGTTCCACCACCCGCAAAAAAAGGTCCGGGTCCACCTGGTCTTTGGGCCGTTTGCCCCGGTCTCCCTTGGGATCGGTCATGGCCCCGTCCATAACAAGGTCATTCTCCTGCATATTTTTCCAGAACTCGATAAAGCGCTGGTGGTAATCCGTACCGTGTTCGGCGTCGCATTCATAAGTCACGGAAAAAACTGCGTTGGCTGCATCCATGCCCACACACCGTTGGAAGCAGCATCCCGTACAATTGCCAGCGTACCGCTGCATTTTGACCTTGTTCACCAGATCATCCGCACTCTGGTGAAGGTGGGCGAAACGGTTGACGGTTTTCCCGGTAAGAGACGATTTCGCCGTGAAAAGCGCCTTGCTCTCTTCCTTTTCCGCACACTCGTAGGTGGCGGCCATGGCCCGGAGGGAAGGGGTCACCAGGGGATGTTCCGTGAGGTTGGATTCCTCGGAACCCATGATACGGGCCTTCAGCCCCAGAGCTTTAATGGATTCAATGTATTCCTGTCCTGATTTCATAGAACCTCCTTGTCCATATTGATCATGGCAGCCATATACCCGGCTCCAAATCCGTTATCGATATTCACCACAGCCACATTGGAGGCGCAACTGTTGAGCATGGACAATAAGGCCGTCAGCCCGCCGAAACTGGTGCCGTATCCCACGCTGGTGGGCACGGCGATCACCGGCCTGGGAACCAGCCCCGCCACCACGCTGGGCAGGGCTCCTTCCATGCCTGCCACCACCACCAGCACCGAGGCGTTGTCCAATATTTCCCTGTGGGCGTACAGCCGGTGGAGACCCGCCACTCCCACGTCGAAAATGGTCCTGACCCGGTTGCCCATGGCCCGGGCTGTCAGGGTGGCTTCCATGGCCACGGGAATATCCGAAGTGCCCGCCGAAAGCACCACAATCTCCCCCCGGCCTTTTTCAGGAAGGGGATTAGGCGCGTGGACAATCATCCGGGGTTGGACATGGTACTCGGCATCGGGAAATCTTTTCAAAACCTGCGAGGCCTTTTCCGCATCCACCCGTGTTACCAGAATAACATCTTCCTGAGCCGCCATTTTTTCCATAATGCCGCAAATCTGCTCGGGAGTTTTGCCTTGCCCGAAAATCACCTCGGGAAAGCCCTTGCGCAGGCCCCGGTGGTGATCCACATGGGCAAAGCCCAGGTCCTCGTGGGAAAAATGACGGAGCTTGTCCATGGCCTGTTCCACGGGAGTGTCACCCGTGGCGACTCCATCCAGGATGTTCTTCAAGAAATCCGAATTCATACGCTGATGCCTGTCCTTTGATCCTCAATGGTTTCCCCTATGGGCCGGTCATTCTTTTTTTTTGCCCCAGGTTAACACATTGAGACTCTTTTTGATAAGAGGTCTTTGGCCTCGGACGCCCGATTATGTTATAGAGACATCGTGTCAGGAGTCAACAGAAGTTTCACAGTTGTAAAAATTATTGCGGACAAGCGCCGCTTTTTTGGTACGGAGGCCCTATGAAAGTTGTTGTTATTATTCCGGCGCGGTACGGGTCCACCCGTTTTGAAGCCAAGCCTTTAGCCATGATAGCGGGCAAGCCCATGATCCAAAGGGTCTACGAACGGGCGGCGGCCGCTTCCAGCGTAACCGGCGTGGCCGTGGCCACGGACGACGACCGGATAGTCCAGGCGGTCAAAGGCTTCGGGGGCCAGGCGGTCATGACCCCGGACACCTGCCGGTCCGGCACAGACCGGGTGTTTGAGGCGGGCCGCATTTTAGGGCTGTCCGGCATGGACATTGTGGTGAACGTCCAGGGGGACCAGCCCGTATTCGATCCCGAATGCATCGACGAGGTGACCGCCCCCCTGATTGCGGACCCGGGAACCGGCATGACCACCCTTGCCTTTGCCATTGTAAATCCCCGTGAACTCACCGATCCCAAAGACGTGAAAATGGTCTTTGACCAGGACGGGTGGGCCTTGTATTTTTCCCGGGCCGCCATCCCCCACGACCGGGACGGCAACATGGATTTCGACACCTACAAGCACCTGGGCGTCTATGCCTACACCATGGATTTTTTGCAGGAATTCTGTTCCCTGCCGGAAGGGCATCTGGAAAAAATAGAAAAACTGGAGCAATTGCGGGCTTTGGAATACGGCCTGGGCATTAAGACCGTAGTGACCACCCATGATTCGCCGGAAGTGGATTTACCCGAGGACATAGCCCGGATAGAGGCCCTGCTCGCAAAGGAATAGGGGCCCCACAAGTATCCGGCGTCAATCAATTCCCCAGGTCCTGCTCCAGAAAGTCCTTATCCCCGGGCAGGGGGATGGGAACTGTCCGGGAAGGCGCGACCTCTTTGACCTGATTCCCGGAAATTTTGCTTGTGCCCGGTGCAACAGGAACCTGTGAAGCTGAGGGACTTGGGACAGGCGGGGCCTTGGCCGGGCTTGCCGCAGGCGCCGTTGTGCGGGAGACCCTTAACGAGGCCTCCAGGGCGGCCAGACGCTTTTCCAGGCTGTCCAGTTTCCGTTCCAGGATTTTCTCCATCTCGGTCCTGGTTGCCCCCAAGGTGGCTTCCTGTTCTGCACGAAAAGCCGTCAGGTCTGCTTTAAGGGAATTGATTTCTCCGGATATTTTGGCGTTAGCGGCCTTCGCTCCGGTCATATCTGCTGACAAGGTGCTGAAATCCGTCCTCAACAGGGCCAGGCCGTCCTCCTGGTTTTCCGAGTTGCGTTTGACAGTCCCCAGTTCCTTGTCCAGACTGGCCACCTTTTTGCCCTGGTCGATAATTTTTTTATCCAGGCTGGTTTCCAGTTTTTTCACTTCCTGACCCAGAGATTCCAGTACACTGGCCTTGAAATTGTCAGTCTTGACCCTGGCTTCATGGACGGCGTTATCGGTATAGGCTCTTTCCTCTTGGAGGAGTTTTTGCACCTCGCTCCGGTCCACCTTGGAGGCCTGGATATTCTTGGTGGCCTGATCCAGCAGGGAGCCCACCTGGGCCGCTTTTTCGGAAACCGAGGCAACCTTTTTTTGCAGTTCTTCTTCGGCCACGCCCAATTGCTGCATGATGGCTTCGACCTTCAGGTTGACGTCCTTGGAAAGGCCTTCCACCCTTACGTCCCCCTTATCGGCGATTTTGGACAGGCGCTGGGTGAAGTTAACCGCCATAAACGAGGCCAGGGAGAGTACCAGGGCCAACAGGATTATCCATTGGACCATGATGCGGCGCTCCATCTTCTGGAAGCGCTCCACGGTAAATTCTTCCTCGTAAATATCCTCGAATTCCTTCTCTTCCTTGATAAGGCCGTCATCCTGGCCAAAGCCGGTTTCAAAAGGCATGGTCTTCTCCTGGTGCTATTCCCACTCAATGGTGCTGGGCGGTTTGGAACTGATGTCGTAAACCACCCGGTTCACTCCGTTGATTTCGTTGATTATACGGTTTGACATGGTGGCCAGCAGATCATGGGGGAGCCTGGCCCAGTCTGCGGTCATGGCATCGGTGCTGGTGACCGCCCGGATGGCGATAATATTTTCGTAAGTCCTCTGGTCTCCCATAACCCCCACGCTCTTGATGGGGAGAAGCACGCCAAAGGACTGCCACAGTTTTCTATAATACCCGTTTTTCCTGATTTCCTCAATGATGAGGGCGTCCACATCCCGGAGGATCGCCAGCCTTTTGGCCGTGACTTCGCCAATTACCCGGATGGCCAGTCCCGGCCCGGGAAAGGGCTGACGCCACACCATATCGTCGGGGAGTCCCAGTTCCGTTCCCAGGTCCCGCACTTCGTCCTTGAACAGGTACTTGAGGGGTTCGATGAGCTTGAGTTTCATCTTCTTGGGGAGCCCGCCCACGTTGTGGTGGCTTTTGATAACCGCCGAAGGACCGCCAAACGCGGAAACCGATTCAATGATGTCCGGGTATAAGGTGCCCTGGGCCAGGAATTTTGCCCCCTTGATTTTTTTCGCCTCGGCCTCGAACACGTCCATAAAAACCTTGCCGATGATCTTACGCTTTTTCTCCGGGTCCATGACGCCCTTTAATGCCGAAAGAAACTGGCGGGAAGCCTTGGCGTAGCGGATTTTCATATTCAGGTTTTTGGTGAAGATTTCCTTGAGGCGTTCGGCCTCCCCCTTACGCAAAAGCCCGTTATCCACAAAAATGGGATACAGGTTTTTGCCGATGGCCTTGTGGATAAGAACCGCGGCTACCGAAGAATCCACTCCGCCTGAAAGGCCCAGGATCACTTTGTCGTCCCCGGCTGTTTCCCTGATTTCCTCCACAGAATCCTTTACATAGGATTTCATGGTCCAGTTGCGTTTGCAATCGCACACGTTGAAAAGAAAATTCTTGAGCATGCGTTTACCCTGGGGAGTGTGGGTAACCTCGGGATGAAACTGAAGCCCGTAAAGCCTTTTTTCCATATGGGCAATGGCTGCAACCCGGGTGTTGTCCGTGGACCCGGTGATGACAAACCCCTCAGGCAATTTTTTAATGGAGTCCCCATGGCTCATCCAGCATTCCGTGGTTCCGGGAATGCCTTCAAACAAGCCGGTTTCTTCCTTGGGATGGAACATTGCCAGCCCATATTCCCGTTTTTCCGCCCGTTCTACCTCGCCGCCCTGAGAATGGACCATGAATTGCAAGCCATAACAGATACCCAGGACCGGAATCCCCAGATTCAATAGCTCCGGATCGATTTTAGGGCTGTTATCCGAATAGATGCTGGCCGGTCCGCCCGAAAGGATAATGCCGTCCGGGTCAAGGGATTTGATGCGTTCCACCGAGATGGCGGGTGGTTCTATTTGACAAAACACCTTGTGTTCTCTCACGCGGCGGGCTATCAATTGATTATATTGCGAGCCAAAATCAATAATGATTATCATGGGGGTCTCCGGGTACTTTTTGATGTCCGGCTGTTTTGCAGCCTGCATTCGGTCTGTTAAAAAAGGTTAAAAACAGTTTCATCCGCTTTTCTTTTCTGGTGATTATGGTATAAGCCGCCGAAAAGTCAACCGCAATCTGACCCCCACAAGGGGCAGGGAGAGCTAATTGCCAAGAACAACCGTACAAATTTACGAAATCCAGGATGCTCAGGAAGCCAGGGAAATGGCCCGTCTGGGTGTCGACACAGTGGGGTCTGTCCTTACTTCCCGACAAGACTGGAAGCAGGATTCCCTGGTGAAATCCATGGCGGCCGCCAGGGACGCCGGGCTCACAACCAGCCTGATTCCCTTGTTCTCAGAACCCGGCCTTGTGCTGGAAGTCCTGGATTACTACAAACCGGACATGGCCCATTTTTGCGATACCCTGACAAACGCCGCCGGCTACCCTCTGGACCTGGCCCTGTTTATCTCCCTGCAGGAACAGGTCCGCACGGCCTTTCCTAAAATGCGTATCATGCGGTCCATCCCCATTGCCAGGCCGGGAAAAGGGCATGTGACGCCCACCCTGAAACTGGCCATGGCCCTGGAACCGGTAAGCGATGTTTTTTTAACGGATACCTGGCTGGGGGATAGCACGGGAGCAGAACCCTCGGACCCGGTCCAGGGGTATATTGGCATCACGGGGTTGATTTGTGATTGGGATATTGCCGCGGACCTGGTAAAGCAATCGGCCATTCCTGTGATTCTGGCAGGAGGGATATCCCCCGGGAACGCCTATGAGGGGGTTTTGAGGGTCAGGCCTGCAGGGGTGGACTCCTGCACGCAAACAAACGCCCTGGACGAAAACGGAAGTCCCATACGATTCAAAAAGGACCCGGAAAAGGTTCAGGCTCTGGTAAATGAGGTGGCCCGGGCGGACACCGAAATTGCAGGATGAGTCCTGGGTGATTATGGGTTGGGTTGGTGAACAAGGCTCAAAATGGAGTTCCCTGTGCAATAGTTGCTCCCTAAGTCTTGACAATTGTTTTTAATACCTTTAACTTGCTCAGGGTCAGCCGTCGTCGGCAGGTGGGTTCCCGTTCAAAACAGGATGCAAATTTCACAGCCATGAACTGTATTGATGGAATTGAAGGGGTGTTGAGGTGCATTCTGGGCGAATTCCAGGAACGTTATGTGACTGGAACCCTGGATGACTCGGATTTCATTCCAAACCTCCGCGTGGTCATAGACGGCGCGGCCAGGTTCCTGGAGCAGAACGAGGAAATCGGCATTGCTCCCGCCATCCTGCAAAATGTCATGCACCAGGCCTGCAAAAAATGGTGGATGGAATTCGCCAATACCCAGCGGGCAAAAGACGCAGAAGAAGATAAGGAGTCGCCCAGCGGGGACTCCCAGGAATATTTGGATCACTATTTTGACCACATTTATTACCACGGCACCTATCCGGATTAACACCCGGGAACCGTTCCATGGAGGTTGGGTTTGCAGGACAAGGAATTTGAGGACCAGGACATAAAAGCAGAAATTGACGAAATTATGGAGTCGGTGAATAAAGTGGTTCAAAGACTCGAAAAACATGGCCTGCTTAAAAAGAAAACTGAAAAATCGCCCGATATTGAGGGGCGTTCTTTACCGGGTGCCGGCGCTGGCACGGTTGGAAAGTAACTGGAGGATCTATGGCGCTGACCAAATGTGATATCGTGGAAAAAATCTATGATATGGGATTCACTAAAAAGGAATCCGTGGATGTGGTTGAGCAAATGATCGAGATTATCAAGGAGTCCCTGCAGCAAGGCGACGACGTGCTGATCTCCGGCTTTGGCAAATTCTGCATCAAACAAAAGGACAAAAGAAGGGGACGGAATCCCGCTACTGGCAACGATCTCTTGCTGCGGGAACGCAAGGTCGTTACCTTTAAGTGCTCGGGAAAGTTGCGGGATACCATCAACGACGGCCTGGAATAGTTCGGACGCGTCCCTTTGTTTTTAAAGGGACGCGTTTTTTTTATCCTTGGATAAAAAACGAACGGCCATTCGGTATGTGTCCGGTTTGCTGAATGATTCCTGGCCCATACCGCCGCCACAATAAGCCCCTCCCCCTATCCCGGGCAGGAGATCTCCTTTTGCTTTGGATGCTCGCAAGAAAATCCCCGTAACCGCTCGACTACACACCGATCTTCTACACATGGTTAAATATTTCTCCACTTTTCCCCTTGGGTAAACCCTTCCCTATGCATACGCCATACAAAAAGGGCCTTCCGGCAGGAATAGTGGAAGATAATCTTTTTTCTGAATTTTTCTCTGCCCCAACCACTACAAATTCGGCTATTCCAGGCTGAGAATTGCAGCGGCGACTTTTTTCGCGGCGATTTTGGCCAGGTTGTCCAGGGTATCCTCCCTGGTAGGCAGCTGGCGCAACCGGTGGTCCGCCAATTCCTGGTATTCCAATTCCCCCCCGAATTTTTCCTCCAGGGCCTCATGGACGGTATTTTTGAGAAGGATTTTGCGGGTTCCCCTTTGGATGACCTGATAGTCCACGGTCAAAGAGGCCCGCCTGATAACATAGGGCACGGGTTTCATGACGCTCCGTTTGATTTCCACCAAAGTTTCTTCCCCGAACAAAGGCTTTTCGGTTTTAAACTGGCCGGTACCCTCCTGCACCGTGACCATGTCTGTCCCTGACAGGTCGTTTACAGAGGACTCCACCTTGCCCACAATTTTTGCGTAAGGCCCGGATAAACCCATTTGGCTATGCCCATGGAGGGCTGCCGCGCCCTGGTTAATCACTTCGGCTGGTTCGGCCTGAAAGAGGGCTTCGGAAAGATTGCTGACCAATCGATTCCTGTCATCGCCCTGAAAAGGTTCCACGGCAAAGCTCCGCATTTTGGCGGGCGCCGCTTCGGACGTGGATGTGGTGGTTATGGCCTCGGGTTGCATGACCTTTTTTGCGCACCCAGGCGCCAGACACAAGCAGAGCAACAGGATGCCGGGAATCACAAAAGGCGCCGGTTTTTTCTTTCCGGGCATGGGGTTCCTCCATCATGGATTGGGAAGGTTGAACTATTTTCTCAAAAATTAGTCTTCCGGGCCTTCAAATGCTTTTAGGGCCTGGGCTTGCACGATTTCGGGTTCTTCCTGGTATCGGGGGGAAAAATGGAAATTGATCATCTGTCCGGCATTGGCTTTTTTCGCCAGTCTACCTGCCAAACCTGCGGTCAGATGGTTCCTTGCCAGGGCCAGATCTCCATCTTCATCGGCAAAAGAGGCCTCGATAAACAACTGATCCGCATCTTTGGCCAGGGCCAGGATTTTTTCCTGGTTGGAAGCATGGCCCGCCACATCTGTAATGTAAACGATTTTTTGCCCGGGAGTGATGAGTGTGATCCGGTTGGCCAGTTCTTCCATGGAAAACTCCCGGACTTCCCCTTCTGGCATGGGAACGCAAATTTTTTCGCTCCAGTCCGGAGTGGCATAGAGGGCCTGCTTGAAATCCCTGAGCCATGGTCCCACCTCCATGCCGTATTCCTCCAGCCTGGCTTTGAGAACATTCACATGAAAGCGTTCCTTCAAGGCGAATCCCAGGCAGGGCAGGCCATGGTCGAGGATAGCTGTTTCTATGGTGAAGTCGGGTTCCTCCAGTAAAATTCCCTGGAAACCCCTATTAACCTCCAAAGACGTGGGGCGGAATGTGTTTCCCGCCAAAAAGGAACAGGACGCCAGGTGGTCTTCGTGCACTTCCGTCACCCGGAATCCGAACTCATTTTCATAGTTGTCCAGGAGGTTCCAGCTATACCCGGCCAGTTTTCCCTGCACATTGCCAATGAGGCCAGCAGGGCCATACAGGTGAATGATCTTGTCTCTGCCCAGGCAGATTCGGAGAAGGTGGTCAAATCCTATGAAATGGTCCACATGGGTGTGGCTGATAAAAACGTGGGTGACTTTGAGGAGATCCTTGGGCGACAGGGCGCGAAGATCTCCCAGGTCAAACAGAATGGCGCGTTTGGCGAAGACAAAATGTATGAATAGCCCGGGGTCGTCAAAGGGATCGGAATTGACGAGCCGGGGGCGAATCGCCGCTCTCATGGTTTTAGGAAAGGTGCTTTATAACTTGCTTGTGGACGCATTTGTAAATGTCCAGGTCATCCCCGAAGATGTCCACCACATCCTTATGGTTAATCAGGTCCTCCACCACAAAGGCGGTGAGATAGAGGGTCACAATATCAGGCTGGGCCACCAGTTTACGAAAGGGCGCCACCTTGAAATCCACGTCAAAGTCATCTTCCCTGGTCAGGATGTCCAGCCTTTTGCTGATGGCGGCCTGGATGCTGGTTTTGTTGGTGGTTTCCAAGAGGCCTGTTTCCACCAGTTTCATTGCCAGGGCATTGGAAAGGGTATCCAACACATCGGGAATTTTCTGGATGGCCTTGCGGCGGGCATATTCCTTGGACGATTCAATTTTGGAAAGAATCTTTGATTCTCTGTTGCTCGGTCTGAATACTTTTCCCATTTTATCTCCTCCGACTCGAAGCCATATACTGCTCCCAGGCCCTGATTGCAACAAAAACTTGGGGGCGGTCACGATTTCCGGCAATGATTTTATTGAAATCAAAAACAGGCTTTCAGCGTATCTTCAATACCTCAGCGCACTAGGGGCGCGGTCAGTTATCCCTGATTCCTTCCACTACCGCCTGGACAGTCTGTCTGTCCTTCCAACGGTTCCACTGAACCCGGAACGCCACCTCATCGGCAATGGAGGGCACCAGGCGATCCTGGGCGTTAAACCAGATGGCCTGCAAGGGCCTGGGGTCGCCTTCCTGGCTTTGAAAGGCCATTCTCCGGTGCCCCCTGCCCACTGTGGGACCCTGCCTGATGCCAACCCCCCTGGAAAGAAAAACAGGTTCGGGATTGGACATGCCAAAAGGGGCCATGCTTTCTATCTGGTTGGCAAATTCCGGCCCCACGTCTCCGGTATCAACATGGTAGTCAATGGTCAGCACCGGTTCAAAATCCCGGGCAGTGCTACTTCCCATAACCTGGTGATCGAACAGGCCCCTGAAGGTGTCTATACTCTCATTGTGAATGGTTAACCCGGCAGCCTGGGCATGGCCTCCAAAGGCCAGGAGTTGGGATTCACACCCCTGGAGAGCCTGGTAAAGGTCAACCCCGGGAATACTCCGTGCCGATCCTTTGCCCATGTTTTCATTCAGGCTGATAAGAACCACAGGGCAGTTGAATTCCCTTACCAACTTGGCAGCAGCAATGCCTATCACCCCCGGGTGCCAGCCCGGATGGGCCAGGACCAGGGACCGTTGTCCCTTGAGGTCCTCGTCGGATTTCAGCAGGGACAGCACGGAAGCGTACAAATCTTCAGACATGCGCTGACGCTGGCGATTGAGTCCATCCACTTCGCCGGCAAGGCGCCGGGCCTTTGCCGGGTCCCGTTCCAGGAGGAGTTCCACGGCCAGGTTCGCGTGGTTCACCCTTCCTGGAGCATTGAGCCGGGGGGCCACCCGAAAGGCCAGGTCATGGGCGGTCACGGCGTTGCAGTCCACCGCAGAGACCTCCAACAGCGCCCGGAGTCCTGGCCGCAGAGCCGCTCCCATGACTTCCAATCCTGCTGTGGTCAGAATGCGGTTTTCCCCCACCAGAGGGACCATGTCCGCCACGGTGCCAAGGGCCACCAAATCGCATTTATGTTTGAGGTTCGGTTCTTTACCGTCAGGCCACAGACCCTGTTCCCGCATGGCCATTCTCAGGCAAATGCACAGGTAAAAGGCCACTCCCACGCCAGCAAGGTGGTCCAGGCCGGACGGGCAGCCCGGGAGTTTGGGATCAATGACAGCCAGAGCCCGGGGCGGAGTATCCGAGGGGGTGTGGTGATCCGTGACAATGACGTCCACTCCAGCCTCCCTGGCCTCTTCAATGGCCTTGTGGCTGCTGATGCCGTTATCCACGGTAATGACAAGCTGAATTTTTTTGGACAAAACCGGATTAAGGACGTGGCTCGGAGAAAACCCATAGCCTTCCTTGGTTCGGTGAGGAACATGAAAAAAAACCCGCGCCCCCGCCTCTTGGAGGAATTCGGTCAATAAAGCCGTGGAGCAAACGCCGTCTGCGTCATAGTCCCCAAATACCAGTATGTTCTCCCTGGCCTGAATGGCCCGAATAATCCGGGATACAGCTTTATCCATGTCTTTCAATAAAAAAGGGGAAGCCAGGTCCGCAAGGGACGGCCCCAGGAAACGTTCCGCAGCTCCAGGTTCCCGAATACCCCGGTTGACCATGGCTCCGGCAATGGCCCTGTGGCATCCCAGGAACTTGGAAAGTGTTTCCACGGCCTTCAAATCAGGTGTGCACAACTCCCAGCGTCTTTTCATAAAAGGAATTATAAACCAAGAAATACGATTTCTCAAGTTTTGGGACGCATTTCAAACCGAAAAAATGGAGGGGGCAGCCCTTTACAAAGAAATGGAGACCGGACCCCACTGTTCATGGTGATTTTTTTTTCTTGCCCGCTGCCTGAAAAACCGGCGCAACGCCTTTATCCCGCGCGGTGGGTCGGGCCTTGGCTGGCGGTGCAGGCGCCTGGGATGTCTCCGGCTTGGGCGGAGCGTCAAAAAGGGCGTCCAGGTCGTCCTGGTTCATGGCTGCGTTGTCTACGGGTTGCGCTTTTACTTCCGGCTTGGGCGGAGCGTCAAAAAGGGCGTCCAGGTCGTCCTGGTTCATGGCTGCGTTGTCTTCCATTTTTGGGGCCGGAGGAGCTGCCGCCGGGGTATCAAAAAACGCGTCCAGGTCGGCCTGGCTGAGCTGCCCCTCTGTTTGCAAGGCTTCAGGAACAGGAAGGACTGGCACTAGTTCAGGTTCGGGTTCTTTGGGGGGAGGCGCCCAGTCGTCCAGGCGGCCTGCTCCGTCAAAGAGGTCGTCCAGTTCTTCCTGGGAGAATTGTTTAATGACAGGCGGCGGCTCCTGTTCGGTTTCCTTTTCAAGAACAGGCCCATCGGATTCGCCCACAATCTGGTCCAACTGGCTTTGGTCCAGGGCTCCCTCAAAGGAAAGCCCTTCTGTTTGAACGGGCTCGGCCGTGGGCACCGTGATATTGTAGCCGGCATTGTGCAGCATAGCGTTGAGAGCTGCCTGGTTCAGGGTCCCGTCCTCATTGGCTTTATATTGGGCGTCAGGCTTTTTTTTCGGTTCTCTGGGCAGATGGGGCTCTTTAAAAGACTGATTGGCCAGCAAGGCGTCCAGGGCTGCCTGATCCAGGGTTCCATCATCATTGACTTGGGGGACGGGCACAGGATCGGGCGCACTCATGTTGACCTGGGTTGTTAGGAGTGCATCCAGGTCGTCCTGGTTCAAAGCGTTGCTTTCATCAAGTCCGGCCTTGGGAGCAGTGGAGGGCTTCACGCCTGCCTGGGTGGACAGAAGGGCGTCCAGGTCATCCTGATTCAAGGCGCCTTCATTAGGATCAACAGAGGACTCCAGGGACGATTTCTTGGGCTTGAATTCCTTTTTGGAACGTAACGGCTCCCCTGTGAAGCCGGATTGTGTCAGAAGCATGTCCAATTGGCTCTGATCCAGGGAGCCATCTTCACCCAGGTGAACGGCCACGCCTTGCGCCGGTTTGCTTTCCTCCTCAGAGGATATCGGGAAATCCAAATCCTCCAAATCCTCTTGCAAAAGCGCCGGTTGCTCTTTGGGTTGAGGTTTTTTGTCGTTCATGGAAGCCGGTTCAGGAGAGGTTCCCCCTATCATGCTTTCAGAATCCGAGACGATACTGTCCACATCCTCCTGGTCAGGCAGTCCCCAGGAATCGGCCATCTCCCTGGCTTCAGCGGCCACCGCTTCGTGTTCCCCCGTGTCATCCAGGTCTTCTGTTTCCGCCGCGGCCTGAGCCTCTGTCCAGTCATCCTCCTCCAGGGCCTTCTGACTTGCCTTTGCCGCAGCCTTTCTTTTGGACAGGAGGAGACCCGCCAGCAGGATAAGCACGGCCAGCAGGCATAGTGCGATCACTCCCCCTGCAATCAGGATCAGCCTTTTTTTTCGGGGGTCCGGAGGCAGGGGGCGGTTAGGATAGAGGGCATTGTTTCCCCCCAAGATATACGCACCGCCCAGTCGGGCAGGGGCTGCTACAACACCGGGTTTGCCCCATCCTATGGGCTCCAGAACAGGGTCCGGAGGGGGGGCGTTTAGATTCTCCCGCCCGCTACCGAATGCCAGGACAAAAGGTTCCTGTCCTGAGGCCACAAAATAGATGGAATGGGGTGTCCACCCCACTTGAAAAGTTGGAGGGAGAGGGCCTGCGCCGGAAGTGGATTCCGGGTCGATTTGCACCTTCCAGAATCGATGATTAGCAGGCCGGACATCCAAAACTCCATTTTGGATGTTGTTGTCCCCGGCTGTCAGGTTGAACAGGGTCGTGTCTGCATGGAATTCCCAATTGGTGGTTTGGCTGCTCCGGGAATACACCTTGGCCCGTGAACAAAAATCAGGCCACATAACGTGGATTTTAACCTGGCTGGCAGGGAAGCCCGCAGGGATTTCGAACTGATATTCCCCGCCCACACCCGCTCCCCTGGGCGTGGCTTGCGACCATATGGTTGTGACCGCATTTTGCTCTGAAGGATAAATCACCTCCACGCTCTCCAGGGTCACCCCCTTTTTTCCCCCAGGCCAAGTGATCAGCCAATATCCTGCCATTGCCTTGGGAATGCCGATGATGTCTTGAAAAAACATCAGTTGGCCGCAGGGAATTTGGGCCAGGGTGGAATTGGAGGAAAGGCCGAACCAGAAGTTTAGGTCCCGGCTGGCTTTTACATCCACAGTGGTGACAAATTTTCCTGGCTGATCAGACCATTTAACGCGCAGGGATTCCGGTTCCCCATCCAGACGAGAGGCGTCAATTATGTAGGATGTCAGAATGTTCCCGGCCCCATCTTTTGCCTGGCTGTCCACTCCCATGATAGCGCCGGTCTCGTCCATGCGAAACCGGGTGGTGGACATGTCAATATACCCGTCCCCCCGGGTCATCAAGGGGAAGAAATTCAGGGCCTGGGTCTTGGGCTCCTGGTGGAATCCAGTGCGGCCGTCCACGATTTTCATGGGAACCTGAAGCCCGGATCCGTCAAAAATCCTAATATCGCCAATATCTTGACGTATCAGGCCCTCATAAACCGACTGGGTTAGAATGAGCTGCCACAGGCCGCCATCAGCCCTGGCTTCCAACTGGGCGCCGGATATGAAATCCATGGCCTGGGGCTCTATTGCATGTGCTTGTATGGCTGGTATGATAACAGCCAGTAATATATATAAATAGCGGCGCATTGACAGTCCTGCGGGCATAGGGCCTGCTTGTGGGGATGGCAAAGGGCGAAAGGGCTCGCAATCTCCCTATAGTTTTCACCCGTGAAGGTCCGGGAGGCAGGGCGTATTTTTACGGAGACGCCCCTGTATAGAATTTTCCCGGGCCACTTTTTAACAGTGTTCTTTCAGAAATCGTGCCGAAGTGTAAAAATATTGCAGGAAAAAATGAATCAGGCCCCTCAGGGGGTCCTTTCAATCAGCCAATTGCTCGCAGGAAGCCAGACCTGTTCCCGGGCGTTTTCCCCGATAATCATATCCACATGCCCTGCAGAGTGCACCCCGATGAGATTCCCCGAGTCTGTGGGAGTGATGATCTCGTGGGCCAAAAGCACTGTATCAGGAGGGGCGATTACATCGTTCCCCCCATAGAAAAAAAGAAAACGGGTTTTGTTTTTTCGGATGTACCCCATGGACTTGACAAGTTCCGGACCATATTGGTTGCAGGAGAGCCCCTGGGAAATCATGGTGGAAATGGATTTTTGAAGGCTGTTGGGAACCGGTTCCACAACCTTGCCCAACAAGGTTTTGGCCGCCAATGCGGACATGTTGAAGGGGTTCCACAACAAGGGCGCTGCAATGGGATTGTATTTGAGTATGGGGCCGGGAATCCTGCGGATAGCCCTTGTGATGGGAACAAAATTCTGGGAAACCGTACCCACAAAGGAACTCTCCTCAAAACCCAGGGCGCTGGTCACCCAATTGAGCATCGGGAGAAATCGTATGAAAATCTGGTGCAGGGTTATGGGGCTGCCTATGGTGACAACATTTTTCACGGAGGGGTCCAGGGTCTTGGCCAGGTACGTGTACATCAACATGCCGCCCAGGCTGTAACCAATCCAGGAAATATGGGATGACCCCGAGTCCCTGCGCACTCGTTCCAGGACTAACGGGACTTCCCTGTCCACCAGTTCCACAAAATCCAGGCTGGAAGGGGTCTTTCGTATTTTGCCATAATACATGCTCTGGCGGCAATGTTTGGAGACATACCGGTTGTACACCCTTTGGGAATAGCCTGGATGAAAGCAATATACGGTGAATCCCTCCGAAGCCAGGTGGGTGGCAAAAGATCGATTGTTTTCCAGTGACAGAAACCCCCCCATATCGTCCATACGATACAGGTTGGCGTTTGTGGCGATTCCCGGGCACAGGATCACCGGTCCCCGACGTTGTATCCCCCCTCTTGCCGAAAATATTTTTTTTATGAAAATTTCCCGGGAACCCTTTCGAGCGAACAAGTCCTGGGCAATGAGATAATGGGGAGGCTTGGGAGTCCCCCGATCCACCAGTAGCGTTTCCTGCTTTGACCAAAATGCCATTATACAATCTTTCCGGTAGGGTTTTTTCAACGGCCGGATAGTATTCCTCATGACGCGCCATGTCAAGGGGAGAAAGTCCGGCCTGCCAGCCTCAAAACCGGATATGGGGATTTGCTCTTTTGCTTTCCCCATTATTCTGATAAATGCAGGGACGATATGTGGCTGGCTCAATCAAACATAAATCCCGATAATCGGTTGAAATCCATGAACCCTTTTTTAACGGAAAAACACAGGGAAGTGCGGCGCTCGGTCAGGGCCTTTTGCGAGGCGGAACTGGCGCCCATAGCCAAGGACCTGGACCAGGAAGCCCGTTTCCCCTGGGAAGTGGTGGAGAAAATGGGCGCCCTGGGATATTTTGGCATCCAGGTTCCCAAGGACCTGGGCGGCGCCGGAATGGACTCGGTATCCTACGTTGTGGCCATTGAGGAAATCTCCCGAGTGTGCGGAGGCATGGGCCTGTGCGTGACAGTGCACAACAGCGTGGCAGTCCATCCCATTATGGCTTTTGGAACTCGGGAACAGCAGGAAAAATGGGTGCCGGATCTTGCCGCAGGAAAAAAGATCGGCGCCTTTTGCCTGACCGAGCCCAACGCAGGGTCAGACGCCTCGGGCATCCAGGCTGTTTCCCTGTTGGACGGGGACCACTATGTGGTGAACGCCAACAAGGTGTTTGTCACCAACGGCGGCGTGGCTGACACCTGCCTGATTTTTGTGCGCACGGACCCGGAAGCCGGTCCCAGGGGCATAAGCGTGATTGTGGCGGAGCGGGGCGCCCCGGGCTTTGTGGTGGGAGACCTGGAGGACCTGTGCGGCATGCGCTGCAATCCGGTTTCTTCCATCAGGCTTAATGATTGCCGCATACCCGCGGGCAATCTTTTGGGCAGGGAAGGCATGGGCCTGGCTATTGGCTTGGCAGGCCTGGACACGGGCCGGATCGGCATTGCGGCCCAGGCTCTGGGAATCGCCCAGGCAGCTTTGGAGGAAGGCATCCGGTACTCCAAACAACGGAGCCAGTTTAGGGTGCCCATTGCCAAACACCAGTCCATCTCCAACATGATAGCGGACATGGCCACCCAGGTGGATGCGGCCCGGCTCATGGTTTACAGGGCGGCGGCGCTCAGGGACACTGGAAAACCCTTTTCCAAGGAATCGGCCATGGCCAAACTTTTTGCCTCGGAAACCGCCTCAACTGTCACGGATATGGCCGTGCAGATCCATGGAGGATACGGCTATTCCAAGGATTATCCCGTGGAACGCTATTTCCGCGACGCCCGGGTTACCCGAATATACGAAGGCACTTCCGAAGTCCACCGGACTGTCATAGCCCGTTCGGTACTGGGCAAGTTCTGACAGGGAATCTAATTATGGGAATACACATTATTGTTTGCATAAAATCCGTTGTGTTGGACGCCCCTGGAGGAAAAATCGTCCGGACGCCCGACACCACGACCATCAATCCCTTTGATCTATCCGCCCTGGAAGTTGCCCTGGCAGCCAGGGACGAACTGGGGGGCACAATCACGGCTCTTTCCATGGGGCCTGAAACTTCGAGCCTGAGCCTGTATTCCGCCCTTTCCATGGGTGTGGATCGTGGCGTCCTGCTTTGTGACAAAACCTTGGCAGGGGCCGACACCCTGGCAACATCCAATGCCCTGTGCGCAGGCATCCGGCTGCTGGAACCCTATGATCTGGTGCTTTTTGGCACCCGGACCGCGGATTCCGATACAGGACAGGTGGGGCCGCAGACAGCGGTCGGACTGAACCTTCCCTTGGTGACCCAGGCCCGGGACATTGTGTTTCAGGAGAATGGCCTGGAAGTGGGGGCGGAATGCGATGGGTTTCGCCAGCGCTTTGCCGTGGATCTCCCTTGCGCCCTGACCGTGGCTCCTGAAGCCGCAAAAGCCCGGGACGCCAGCCTGGGAGGGATCGAGGACGCCTTTGCAGGCTCCATTGAAACCTGGAACCTGGAACGGCTGGGCCTTTCCCCGGACCAGGTAGGGGATGCGGGCTCGCCCACCAAGATCAAGGGCATGACGCCTGCTTCCAAGGGAAAACAATGCGATTTCATAACAGGGTCCATAGAAGAACAGGCGGATAAACTTCTGGAAAAGCTGGTCAACGCGGGCCTTATTCAATAGGCGGACGGGCAGGATTATAATGAGCAATCAAGATATCTGGGTATTCGGGGACCTGAGAAGCGACAGATTTTTCGACTATTCCCTCAATGTGTTGGGCAAAGCCAGGGAACTCTCCCGGCAGGTGGACGCCAAGGCGGCCATGGTTATGGTCCCTGACGAAACCCACTCCTGCCTGAATTGGGAGGAAGCAGCGGACCGCTGTTCCCAAAACGGTGCGGATAACATCCATGTGCTCAGTCATCCTGGCCTGGATTCCCCTCGCGCCGATGCCCTGGCGGAAATAATTAGCGCCGCAGTTTCCAAAGAAAAACCCGGGCTTGTTTTTTTCCCCCTCACCCAACTGGGGCGGGAACTGGCCGCCCGGGTATCCCGCATGCAAAACGCCGGGCTGATTGCCGACTGCGTAGAAATGGATATGGAAGACGGCCTTTTGGTGGGCGTCTGTCCGTCCTGGGGAGGCCGGATTATGGCCAGGATCACCTATGTCCCGGGCACGGACCTGGGATTCGCCACCGTGGCGCCCCATGGATTCAAACCCTGCGCCTTTCCGGGCGACCCCGGCTTGGTGATCACACATGATTTTTCGGATTTAGCCCTGCCCAAAGGGCTTCGGCTGCTGTCCTATGAGCCGGAGGAGCCAGGTACGAAAAGACTGGAGGAGGCTGAAACCGTGGTGGTGGGCGGAGCCGGCATGGGCAGTGCAGATGGATTTGGCATGGTGAGGGAACTGGCCGCCACTCTGGGGGGACAGGTGGGGGCCACAAGACCGCCGGTGCTGGCCCACTGGGTGGAGGAAGAAAGGCTTATCGGCCAGACCGGAAAAACCGTCAGGCCCGAGCTGCTGATTTCCGCAGCCACCTCCGGTGCTGTTCAATATACCGCGGGCATCGCGGAATCCGGGCTCATTGTGGCCATAAACCGGGACGCCAAGGCTCCTGTGTTTGAAATCGCCCATATTGGCGTGGTGGCCGACGCCCGCGCTTTTTTGCCTGTGTTTACGGCGAAGGCCAAAAAGGCCGTCATGCGCAAGCTGGCCGATGACCTGGCATGCACCACGGTGGACGTGAGGGAATCCAGTTTTGGCAGCACCATCAAAAAGTTGCGGGAAGCTCATGAGTGGACCCGGGAGGCCCTGGCCCAGGCAACCGGACAGACCCCTGAATTCATTGCCTCGGTGGAGTCGGACGAGGTATCCCCGTCCGTAAGTTTTCTGCTGAGACTGGCCAGGGCTTTAGGCATTGATCCAGGAACCTTTCTCCGGGATGAGGAAAAAACCGCCATTCGGGATCAGCGGGCCAAGGCTTACGCCAAAAGAACCCAGAATTATTCCTACGAAGTCCTGACGCCGGACGCAGAAAACGAGCATTTGCGCGCTTTTATGATCACCATTGAGTCGCGCACGGATCACAAGCCCGTGGAATATAAGCACGAAGGCGAGGAATTTGTGTTTGTGCTGGAGGGAGTTTTGGAACTGACCCTGGACAGTAAGGCCCATGTGCTCAAACCCGGGGAATCCCGACGGTTTAATTCGGAAACCCCCCATAAATTGAGAAGTTTGTCGGATACGGAAACCCGGTGTCTGGTGGTCTTGTACACCCCCTGACCGGATGTTTTGTCAACAGGGCGGACATTGTGGCTGTTGCGTTGGCCCCATGATTATTTAATTGGAAATATCTCCCGGCTGGAGTTTGTGCGCGGAAGAACAATCAGTAATTCCAAAGAAAATGTTAGTCCGAAGGGTTTGCCATTGTCCTGCGCGGCAGGGTGGCGTAGGCCAGACGATCTGTCAGGCTATCCCCGGGACCCTCCAATCCGAATTTCTTGCGGAGTTTGCCCCGGTAAAAGTCCACCGACCGCTTGGATATATTCATGGCCTGGGCAATGTTCTGGCTGGTTTCTCCATTACGAACCAACCAAGCCACTTCCAGTTCCTTGCTGGACAGTTCGGGCAGGGGGTCCTGGATCTGGCCTGAAACATGGGAAAGAAGCGCTATCATGTTGGACCTGAGAACACTCACAAGCGCGGTTTGTTCCACGTCCTGGCTCATGGTAAGCAACCGATCCAGGTAGGGCAAGACCATACTTTCCAGGGTGATACGCAAATATTGTTGCAGCATTGGGACTGCATTTCCCGCCACCATTGAGGCTTTCCTTAGCGTCGCGCTAATTTCCTCAAGTTTTTGGGTTTGTGCGAAAAGGGACTGATCCTTTTCCTCCAACGCCTTTTCCGAGGTTTTTCTGTGGGTGATATCCCGTGAGATTCCATAGATTCCCAGGGCCTTGCCATTCTTGTCCCTGAGTACGGCTCCGGTAACCTCCGCCCATTTGGTGGAACCATCCTTGCAAAGCACCTCTGCCTCAAAACTGACGGTCTTTGGGATGGCGCCCATGGAGGATCGGGCGCATTCCAGCAGTTCCCCTAATTTTTGAGTGACCACTTGCATGGACTTGGAGGAAAACAGGTCCTTGGGCAGAAGGGAGTGCAACTCTTCCGGGGCAAATCCCATGAAATTCATGACCGATGGGCTTAAGTATTCCAGGCGCAAATCCAGTCCGGATTTCCAGGAGACATCCGTGGTGTTTTCCACCAGGGTACGGTAGTGTTTTTCCACGGCAGTCAAACCTTTATTGGCGTTTTCGTACCGGGAGATTTCCGTTTCAAGCTCTTGGATGCGAGAGGTCAATTGTTCTTCGGATTGACGCGGCTTCATTAAATCACGATCCCTTCAATTTAGGCGGCGAAAATAGGGCGCCTGCTAGTTTTTCCTATATAAGGATACCAGGTATTGGGACAAACTTTTTCCTGGAGGAAGAAAACTCAACTTTTTCCTGATCTTGGCGCGGTAAAAATCCACGGATCTCTTGGGTATGTCCAGAAGCCGTGCAATATCCCGGCTGGTGCAGCCGATACTCACAAGCCGCGCTACCTCGGACTCCTTGGCATTAAGCACATCCATGGCCCCATCAGAGCTGCCAGGCATATAGGCATCCATTTCAGACAGGCATGATGCGATAAAGTCCATACATATTTTCTGATTTTTACCGGGATTGGTTTCCTGAAAACGCTCCATGTAAGGCACGGAAAGGCGTTTGATAATGCCGGTCATCTTGTTTTTATAATCCCGGGCGCTTTCTTCCGCCTCTTTGGTAAGGAGGGCAATGGCCTTGTTAGTTTCTTCAAGTTCCAGGACTTTTGCGCTCAGCGCCTTGTCTGTGGCCTGCATAATTGTAATGTTGTTTTTATGACGGGTTACATCCCTGGCAATACCATGAATGCCCTCGGGGGTCCCTATGTTGTCCACGGAAAGGGTTCCAACACATTCCACCCATTTGGCGGAGCCGTCCTTGCATAAGATTTTTAACTCCAGACAAAAATGCCGATTCCGCTTCTTGCTGACGCCCTGGCGCCCGGTGGTGAGCTTTCGCACTTCTTCCAAGAGCAGTGCCAGGGAATCGGGCGTAAAGGTTTCTTCGGGCCCCAGAGTAAGGGCTTCTTCCGGTGTGTAGCCTCTTAACTGATATACTGACGGGCTGAAATAGCTGAACCGCAGGCTCATGTCCGCAGCCCATATGACATCTGTAGAGCTTTCAGCCAAAAGCCGGTATTCCTCTTGGGCGGTGAGCAGTTTTTCGTTGAGAGCCTTCTGTTCCAGCAATTTCTTTTCCAAAGCCAGAACCCGCTCTTCCAATTTCCTGCGGGTAGGTTCCAATGGCATCAGCAATCTCCTGGATCAAGCACCCGGTCTTGCAGCGGGTGAAGTCCAACGTGGGAATACATGATTGGGGGACCAAACAAGGTCATCCGCTATTCGGTAGGACAAACCGTCTGACCATAACATATTAATTCAACGGCATAAACATACCACGAACCATTCTACGGGTCAACACCGCTTCGCAAAAGTTTTTTATAGCAAAAACTGAATTTGGTTAATCAAAAGAAAGCCGTAACCTACATGCTCTTTGGTGATTCCCTTTGTCATGATCCATTCAGGAGAAGCGACAACCAAATGAGGAGCGTCTGTCTCAGGGTTTCCACATAACCAGGGAAAGCCCGACCGTCCACAATCAGGGATTCAAAGAAAAGATTCCTGGCAAGCCTTTCCTTTTGTCAGAAACTGGTTGCATTATCTCCATGTCGGGATGGAGCCTCTGTTCTGGGGGGATATCAGCAGGTCGACAGGCAAAGTCCACCCGCCCGGTGGTTTCAATTTATGAGGCAAAAACAATAACAAAAAAGGGGGAGGTCCTGGCATGGAGGAAACCAGTAAAAGAGCTATCCGTATTTTTTAATCGAACCCTTGCATTGAGGCTTGGCATATCAATTTGTCGGTGATCCACAAAGTCAACTACATGAATAGTCCCGCCTGCACGGGAAGCTGACCCTTGCGGTCCAGGGTCCGGTACTGGATGGCTTCGGAAACCTGGGTTGCCTGGATATCCACTATCCCTTCCATGTCCGCAATGGTCCGGGCGATCTTTAGGATGCGTTTGTACCCCCTGGCGGAAAGGCCCAGCTTGTCCACGGCAGCCTCCAGCAGTCGGGAGCACGAAGGATCCACTTTGCAAAAGGCTTTCATATGCCTGCCGTTCATCTGGGCGTTGCAGAATATCTTGGTCCGGGCAAAACGCTGGGACTGGACTTCCCGGGCCTTGGCCACCCTATTGGCTATCGCTGCAGAAGTCTCGGCCCGGGCGTCGGTCATGAGTTCCTTATAAGGGACCGTGGGCACTTCCACATGGATGTCGATCCTGTCCAAAAGGGGACCGGACAGGCGGGACCGGTAGCGTTGAATCTGGCTGTATGTGCATGTGCAGGGATGGCGGGGATCGGAAAAATAGCCGCAGGG
>JAEINP010000113.1 GCA_016342355.1 Desulfatibacillum sp. | reverse complement strand
GATCATTGATTGATCTGCGCATGCAAGCCCTGTATCATGGGAGCATACAAAAACCCATGCGAAAAGGGATACCGCCATCATGACCGAAAAAATCAGAATGGGAATCGCCCGGTGCCTGCTGGGAGAAAAAGTCCGGTATGACGGAGGCCACAAGCACGACCGGTATATCACCCAAACTCTGGGAAACTTCCTTGAATTCGTCCCCGTATGCCCGGAAATGGAGTGCGGCATGCCCGTTCCCCGGGAAAGCATGCGCCTGGAGGGCGATCCCGAGGCGCCCCGCCTAATCACGCACAAGACCAAACGGGATCTGACATCCATGATGGAAGCGTGGGGGCCGGGAAAGCTCAAGGAACTGGAACAGGAGGATTTGTGCGGATACATATTCAAAACCCGGTCCCCGTCCAGCGGCATGACAAGAATATCCGTGTACGGGCCGGACAACAAGGTTTACACCAGCGGAGTGGGGATTTGGGCTCGGATGTTCATGGAGCGTTTCCCCCTTTTGCCTGTGGAGGACGAAGGCCGATTGCATGACCCCGGCCTGCGGGAGAATTTCATCACCCGGGTGTTTGTCATGAAGCGGTGGCGGAATCTGGTTGCAGAGGGCTTTAATGTGGGCAAGCTGGTGGACTTTCATACCCGGCACAAGCTCCTTATCCTGGCTCACAGCCAGAAGCATTACCGGGAAATGGGCAGGATGGTGGCCAAGGTGCGGGAGCATTCCCCGGAAGATTTTTTCAAGAGCTACCTGGAAATTCTGACTCAGGCCCTGGCTCTCAAGACCACTCCGGCCAAAAACATCAACGTGCTGCAACACATGATGGGCTATTTCAAAAAACAACTGACCGGCGACGAAAAGCAGGAGTTGTTGGAACTCCTGGATCAATACCGCCAGGGTTATGCGCCGCTGATCGTACCTGTCACGCTCATCAAACACTTTGCGCGAAAATACGGCCAGGACTATTTGCAGCAGCAGATTTACTTGAATCCCCATCCCCTGGAACTGGGCTTGCGAAACCACGGCTAAACCATGCATAAAACCGACTCTGCACGCATCCGCAAGCTGAACGATATCCCGCCCCAAAAGGGCGCCTATGTCCTGTATTGGATGCAGCAATCCCAAAGGGCGGAGCATAACCTGGCCCTGGAGTTCGCTATTCAACAAGCCAATGGCCTGGGACTGCCGGTTGTGGTGGTTTTCGGACTCATGGCCCGGTATCCCGAGGCCAATTTTCGCCATTACCTGTTTATGCTGGAAGGGCTTGCCGAAACTCAACAACAATGCCTGGAGCGGGGCGTTCCCCTGGTTGTCCTTGAAATGGATCCGCCAGAGGCGGCCCTGTACTTGGGAAAAAACGCCGCCCTGATCGTGGCGGACAAAGGATATTTGCGGCATCAGAAGGAATGGTATGCCCGGGTGGCGAACCAGGCTGTTTGCCAGGTTGTCCAGGTGGAAACGGACGTGGTGGTTCCCGTGGACATTGCGAGTCAAAAGGCGGAATGGGCGGCCCGAACCATTCGCCCCAGGATTCACAGGGAGTTGGAAAATTTTTTGGTGCTTCCCCATAAGGAAGAATTGAAAACCAAGGCCACAGACTTTGAGATCCAAGGCCTGGACCTGTCCGTCCCCCAATCGTTGTTGAAAAAAATGGGCATGGAGAAAAAGCCCCACGGGGTTTCCCGGTTTTTTAAGGGAGGGATTTCATCCGCCCGCCAAAGAATGGACGCCTTTTGCCAAGACTCCCTGGCAAATTATAGCATCCATCACAACCGGCCGGACCTGGCCAGTGTTTCGGGCATGGGGCCGTATTTGCATTTTGGGCAGATTTCGTCCATGGCCCTGGCCTTGCAGGTTCATAATGCACAGGGTATTGATCCCGAGGCCAAGGACGCCTATCTGGAGCAATTGATCGTCCGCCGGGAACTGGCAATGAATTTCGTTCACCGCACTCCGGATTACGATCAATATACCTGTCTGCCAGCCTGGGCCAAAAGCACCCTGGAAGCGCACGCCTCCGACCCAAGGGACCCGGTCTATCATCTGGATCAACTGGAAAAGGCGGAAACTCACGATCCCTATTGGAACGCAGCCATGGGGGAAATGCTGATGACGGGCTACATGCATAATCACATGCGCATGTATTGGGGAAAAAAGGTTTTGGAATGGTCCCCAACGCCCCAAGAGGCCTGGGAGGTCTTATTGACCCTGAACAACAAATATTTCCTGGACGGCAGGGACCCCAATTCCCATGCCGGGGTGGGTTGGATATTCGGTCTCCACGACCGGGGTTGGAAAAGACGGCCCATATTCGGCACGGTGCGGTACATGGCTGCCTCGGGCTTGGAAAGAAAATGCTCCATAAAGGATTATGTGGAACGGATCAACGCCCTGCCCGGTCCTTGAAGTTCATAATCAGTCGTCCATAATACTTTGCCTGGTCTGCTGCACCGACTCCTGGATGCTGTTCATGATGGTGTTCATCTCCAGGGGCTCCAGGCCCAGGAGTTGCACCGCATTTTTATCCATTTTAAAGGGGCTGGAGGGCATGCCAATCTCAGTGGCGCACACATGAGCCATGCCGTCGGCCAGATGTACGATACACGCAAGCGCTTTGTTTTCCGCCTTTGCGGGGGTGTGATGGTGCATCACGGCCTGGGCCATGTGTTTGGGGACCTTCCATGACTGGCAAATCTGGGAGGCGATTTCGCAATGGTTCCATCCCAGGGTTTCCTTTTCCGCCGTAACAGCCGTCTTGCCGCTGTTAATCAGTTGATCAAAGGCGCCTTTGTTTTCCAGGACGAATTTGTCCAAAACCAGTTTGCCCGCGTCATGAATGAGACCGGTGGCGAAGGCGTCCTCCGCCAGGCGAGGCCGCACCTTTTCCGCAATGGTTTTGGCCCCGATGGCGACGGCGATGGTATGCCACCACATTTCTTCTCCTGTGAGACCGTATCCCACATAATCCCTGCCAGCGAAAACAGACATGGCCGCCATGGATAGAATTTCAGACAAGGCTTTTCGACCCAGGACCACAATGGCGCGGTCAATGGAGGCCACCGTGCCTGCCATGCCGTAATAGGGGGAGTTGGCAAGCCGAAGAATCCGGGCGGCGATTCCCTGGTCCTTTTCCAAAATCTGGCCCAACGCCCTGAGATTGGCCTTGGGATCGTCCATGACCTTGCGGGCTTTTTCGATGACCGATGGCATGGGGGGCAAGACCCTGACGCTGTTGGCTATCCGTTCTTTCATGAGCCGGACATCCAGGTCCTTTTTGGCGGGGTAAAGGGCTTCCAGGGATACGGGAGCATCCTCATAGGCAAAGTTTCCTGTTTGCCACCGTAGCAGCTCGGCCAGGGTATTGCTGGTCAGGGAGCGAATTTCATTGTGCAATGCCTGGGGCTCGATGAATTTTTTATCCACCAGGGCCTGGCCCAGTATGATTTGATTCTCTTTGGCATGGACAGCGGCTTGTTTCAGATTATCCTCTGAAATCAGGCCTCTCTTTTTTAGCAAGAGCCCCAGTTGAGCCTGGGACTTGGGGCCGGAGGCATAGACGGCCTGGCCGTCCTTGAAGAATATTTTCACGATTTTGGAATCGTCGCTAAAGCGGAGTATTCCGGTCCGTTTGGTCTGGCTGAGTGTATTAATCAGGTGCGGAAGGGAATCCGGCCTTGAAAAACTGCCTTCAATCTGCATTTTTATAATCCTTGTTTCCGGGCATGCCAGTTTTTTGGTTTATCCATTCTTCTTTTTCGGAGAAAACGCCAAAAAGGTTTAGCGCAAAGCCTGAAAAAAGGGGGAACGCTAAAAGATTATGACAGCTTGTCCGTGACCGTGTGGTATGTTAGGATATTTGGTTTCAAGAGAATCCTTTCCAGGAGCCCAGGACTTGCAATCCCAGGTAAAAATTGTATATTGCCCGGGCGATTCCATCTGGCCTGCCTTTGGCATGGCTGATTCAACAACCGGGACAGCGTACATAAGCCAGGACTTGCCAGGCCCGGTAAGGAAATTTGTCCTCAGGCACGAGCTTTTTCATTTGCGGGACAAGCCCGGCCACTGGATATGGCGGGAAATCAAGGCCAATGCAGCCGGGGCTCTGCATCATCCTGTGGGCTTTTTTTTATGCCTGCTGCTTAGCCTGCAACCATACAGGCTCCGCTATTATTGGCGCCGACTTCAAAAAGGTTTTTAATATGACTAAGGAATACGACATCGAGCTGGATGGCGTGTCTTTTGGATATACCCGGCAACCTGTGTTGAGCAATGTGCGCCTTCAGGTGGAAAGAGGGGAATTCGCCAGCATTGTGGGACCCAACGGGGGGGGAAAAACCACTCTGTTGAAACTCATGCTGGGGCTTTTGCAGCCTGATACCGGTTCTGTCAACGTGCTGGGTGTTTCCCCGGAAAAGGCCCGGCTAAGGGTGGGATACATGCCTCAGTACTCTCATCTGGACCCCCAGTTTCCCGTAACCGTAATGGACGTGGTGCTTATGGGGCGTTTGAGAAAAGGCGCCATGCTCATGTATTCCAAAAAAGACAGGGAAGCGGCCATGGCCTGCCTGGAAGAGGTTCAACTGGCGGAGCTTGCAAACAACCTGTACAGCGAACTCTCCGGAGGGCAAAGGCAACGGGTGCTTATTGCCAGGGCTCTTTGCTGCCAGCCTGATTTGCTCCTTTTGGACGAACCCACATCCAACGTGGACCCGGACATGCAGCAAAGTCTGTTTGATATGCTCCAGAAACTGAATAAACGCATGACCATCCTGTTGGTCTCCCATGACCTGGGCTTTGTGTCCCAGGTGGTGCGGAGCGTAATTTGCGTCAGCCGGGAAGTGGTGGTGCATCCCACCAGCGAGCTGGACGGCACCCTCATAAAGGAAATCTACGGGGGCGATTGCCGTCTGGTCCGCCATGATCACCGGTGCAGCGAGGAGGGCCATTGCCATGATTGAGTTCCTCCACGCCCTGATGAACCCGGACAACGCCTTTTTGCGCCTGGCCTTTATAGTGGGAACCCTGGCAAGTGTTCCGTTTGGGATTATGGGAACCTATGTGGTCACCCGGAGGATCAGCTATCTTGCCGGCGCCATTTCCCACTGCGTGTTCGGCGGCATTGGCATGGGCCTGTATCTCCAGAATAAGGTTGGTCTCACCTGGTTCGATCCCATGATTGGAGCGGTCATGGCGGCTATTTTCGCGGCCCTGATCATCGGCATGGTCAGCCTGTACGCCAAGCAAAGGGAAGATACGGTAATCGGCGCATTGTGGGCGGTGGGCATGGCTTCGGGCCTGCTGTTTGTGGACATTACGCCCGGGTATTTTGACCTTTCCAGTTATCTTTTCGGCGATATATTGCTCATATCCCATCAGGACGTATGGATGGTCGCCGGATTGAACGTGTTGGTGGTGAGCCTGTCCTTGTTTTTTTACAACCGGTTGCTGGCCGTTTGTTTTGACGAGGAGTTTTCGGCGCTCCGGGGCATTTCCGTGGGCGCTGTCTATATGCTGTTGCTATGCCTCACGGCGTTGACCGTGGTGCTATTGGTGCGGGTGGTGGGCATTGTGATGGTGATCGCCCTATTGACCATCCCAGCAGCCGTGGCAAGCCAGTTCGCCAAAAGGCTGTGGCAGACCATGGTGCTGGCCGTGTTTTTTTGCGTGGCCTTTACCTGGACGGGCCTGGGCGTGAGTTACAACTATAGTCTGTCCAGCGGTCCCACCATTATCATGATCGCCGGATTAACCTATCTGGCCGTGATTTCCTTTGCCAGGTTGGCTGGCAAGCGGCGGGGATAGGCGTTTTTCAGGCCCGGAAAACAAAAATGGGCCGATTCCCCAAGGAACCGGCCCTTAACATGAAACAAAAAAATCAGGCTTTTCCGCAGCAGCTTCCCGGGCCTGCGCAGCCTCCATGGCCGGGCGCCGAACCGCAGCAGGCGGTGTC
>JAEINP010000029.1 GCA_016342355.1 Desulfatibacillum sp. | reverse complement strand
TGGTGGGCGATACTGGGATTGAACCAGTGACTTCTACCGTGTGAAGGTAGCACTCTCCCGCTGAGTTAATCGCCCCGCGTCTGGTGCTCTGTATAATGGCTTAGGGTTAGATCCGTCAAGTCTTTTTTGAGGTTTTTCCCACATTTGATGCAGGGAACCAGGGCCTTTCCCAATCAGTGCCCCATTCAGTCCCATTCCTCCTCATCCCCGGAGGAAAAATCTTCATCCAAATCCTCTTCCTGATTAGGATAATCCTCCTCATAGTCCCCATCATCGTCGCCCTCGTCCGGGAATGCCATGCCCTCACCCGGGAAATCCTCTTTGTCGTCCGGGAGATCATCTCCCCCATCCGGGTTTTCCCAATCCTCCCCGGCCTCTTCCCTGTTTTTCCAATCCTCTTCTGAATCCTCTCCCGGAGAATCACTTTTCCACTGGGATTCTTCCACATCCCCATCCGGGATCACATCCCCGCTCTCTTCCCCCATCGTTATGTCTTCGGGAAAGCGATCCCCATCCACGGCGAATTCCTTGGGATAGACTTCTTCCTCACCTTCCTCATTCTCATAATCAGAGGGGAAATGAAGGGCCTCCAACTTACCCGGCCCAGGCGAGTCCAGGGGGGCGTAATTGCGCAGATTGCTGAATTCGGCGAATCCAGCCCCGTCCGCGAGGGCCGGGACCAGATCGTCCGGGTCCATGTCGCCCTCTTGGCCCTGCTTTTTGGACAGACCCATTTCCTCCAGTTCCTTGAGGGTGGGCAGTTCGGAAAGATCCTTCAGGTCGAAAATCTCCAGAAAACGCTTGGTGGTGGAGTAGATAATAGGTCTGCCAGCCTTTTCCGTATCCCGGCCAAGGACCCGGATCAACTGTTTTTCCAGGAGCATTTTCAACACGCCCCCGCAATCCACGCCCCGGATGTATTCTACGTCGCTCCGCAACACAGGCTGGCGATAGGCGATGATGGCCAAGGTCTCCAGGGCTGGCTTGGAAAGTCGGACAGGCTGGGTTTGGTGCAGGCGTTTGATCCATTGGGCGAACTCCGGACGGGTGCGCAACTGGTATCCCCCGGCCACATGGGTCAGGGCGAATCCTCCGCCCCTTGCCTCGTATTCCCGGCTCAGGGCGTCCAGGGCTTCCCGGACCATTTTGGAATCCGCCTCGGGCACGGCCTGGCGCAGCCGCTCCATGGACAATGGCGTGGACGACACGAACAACAGGGACTCAATAATGTATTTTAAATTATCCATAGAGTTTGCCGCATACTCCGGGTATGTTTTGACTCCAATGTCTCAGGCTTCGCCCGACAACCCCCAGCCTATGGGAAGGGAAAACCCAACAGAGTCCAACGTCGAAAAACCACCCGTCAACACAGGGAATCAAGCATAAAATATACGAATTATTCCGGAATGTAAATGCTGCGCAATAGTGATAATGCTCAGTTTGGTCATTTCAAGCAAGGCCAGGAAGGTGACGATGACGTCCATTTTGGTGCATCCCTTTTCAAAAAGCTCCGAAAAGGTGATGGTCTGTTTTTCCTCCAATATATCCACGATCTGGTTGATCTTGTCCTTGACGGAAACCGTCTCCGCCGTCACGGTCACCAATTCCTCCTTGTTCACGTTATCCAGAATTTTGGCAAAGGCCTCAATCAGTTCAAAGAGCCCCACCATAATGACCTCGTCCTCCCGGTCATCAAATGCCATGGGCTCGGGATTCCTGGCGAAAACCGAATCCCCCAGGAGGTGCCGGGTTCCCATGGACTCGGCCGCCTCCTTGAGTTGGAGATACTCGGCCAGCGGCCGCACAATCTCCATGCGGGGGTCTTCTTCGTCTTCGTCCTCAAAATGCCGGGGCAACAAAAGGCGCGACTTGATCTGCATCAAGGTAGCGGCCATGACCAGAAAATCCCCGGCCAGATCCACGTTCATGGCCTGCATCATTTCCACATATCGGAGGTACTGGTCCGCTATGACCGCGATGGGAATGTCGTAAACGTCCACCTCGTTCTTCCGAATAAGGTGGACCAACAGATCCATGGGACCTTCAAAAACATCCAGGTGAATGTGGTAACGATCCTCTTCCATCCGCCCCCGGCCCTTGCGGGATAACTTTATACGCTATATTTTGACGGCTGCCCGCACTTCCTCCATGGTGGCCCGGGCCACTTCCCTGGCCTTTTCACCTCCGGCCAGGATAATATCCCGAACCTCGTCCCGATTACTGGCGAAATGAAGGCGTTTTTCATAAATGGGCTCCAGATGAGCCACCAGATTCGCAGCCATGAGCTTCTTGCACTGGACGCAGCCGATTTCCGCAGACCGGCATTCCCGGTTCATCTGGTCCACCACGTCCTGGCTGCTGTACAGCTTGTGGAACGAAAACACATTGCAGATATCCGGATCGCCCGGGTCCTTTTTGCGCATCCTCTGGGGGTCCGTGATCATCTCGGACACCTTGGATGCCACCACGTCCGGGGAGTCCGCCAGGTAAATGGCGTTGCCGTAACTCTTGCTCATTTTCCGGTTGTCAGCGCCCAGAATCTTGGGAGTTTCCGTGAGGATGGCCTTGGGCTCCACAAAAACCTCTCCAAAAATATAATTGAAGCGCCTTACAATCTCCCGGGTCAGCTCCACATGGGGAACCTGGTCAATGCCCACGGGCACGCCATGGGCCTTGTACATGATGATGTCCGCCGCCTGGAGCACGGGGTATCCCAAAAACCCGAAGGTGGAGAGATCCTTGTTCTCAATCTGGATGATCTGTTCCTTGTACGTGGGATTCCGTTCCAGCCACGGCACAGGCGTGATCATGGACAACAACAGGAACAACTCCGCATGCTCCTTCACATGGGACTGGATGAAAAAGGTGCACTTGTTGGGGTCCAGACCCACGGACAGCCAGTCGATCAGCATTTCTTCCCGATAAGAATCCACCTTGCCCGTATCTTCATAATCACTGGTAAGGGCGTGCCAGTCGGCAATGAAAAAGAAACAGTCGAACGTCTCCTGCATTTCTTTCCAGTTGGCCAGGGCGCCGTGAAGATTGCCCAGGTGAAGGGGGCCGGTGGGACGCATACCGCTTAAAATTCTCTGCTTGCTCATGATGTTGCTTTTCCTATTATCTGATAGTTTATTGAATCATCCAGGCCAGGTCTCCCAGGGCGATTCTCCAGACAGGCCGGACAAAAAAGTCCATGACCGTCCAAAGGGCGCCAGTGGCCATGAGGATGACAAGAATAACAATGGCGTATGGCTGCATACGCGTATAACGGGCGCTCAAATTCGGGGGCAGTGACAGGCTGACCACATGGCTGCCGTCCAACGGAGGCAGGGGAATGAGGTTGAATATCCCCAGGACGCCGTTGATGATCACGCTCCAGAACAAAAACAGAAATACAATGCCGCGCCGGTCCACCCACCCATTGGCCCAAAGGATTTGCAAAATGAAACCCGCCAACATGGCCAGGGCCAGGTTCACCACCACTCCAGCCAAGGATACCAGCATGGCGTCCTGTCGGCTTTTCAGGTTTGAATAATTCACAGGTACAGGCTTGGCCCAGCCAAATACAAAGGAGGACCCGGTAAGCAACAAGACCCCCGGCACCAGGATAGTCCCTATGGGATCTATGTGCTTGATGGGATTCAAGGTCAACCTGCCCATCCTCTGGGCCGTGGGATCGCCCAACCCAAAAGCCATTCCCGCGTGGGCCGCTTCATGGGCGGCCATGGCCAGGACAAGAGCCGCGATTTGTATAATCACATCAAGCTGCATTGTTAACCAACCTTATGACTAACGCCATTTCATCTTCAAAGGTGACCACCTTGCCGTCCAGACGGGCGTCCAGGATGGCGTCCAGGACCTTCTTGTACACCGGTCCGGGCTTGATTCCCATTTGTTTCAAAGTCTTGCCCGAAATCAGGTATTCCACAGTCCGGAGCTTGGACAGGTATCGGGTGATCCTGCGTTTGGATTCCTTGCTCTCCGCCCGCGCCAGCATGAACAACAGCATTTCCGTGGGCAGGGGCGCCAACATGCGGTGCAACGCACTATTGAGCATCCTTTTTTCCCGCTCCAGCTTGTAAAGGCTTTGGCGTCCGTTTTGCCGATGCTCCAAAAACAAATCATGGAATTTGGGTGCTATTTCCAGCCGTTGCAAAACCGTCGCGACCTGCTCCTGGTCAAAACCGTGGAGCAACGCCAAAAAGTGAACGGCCCATTTCATATAGGAATCGTCCATAAATTGCAAATCATGCCAGGTCAGCACCTCTTTCACCGACTCGAACAACGCTTCCTTGGCCGTGCCAAATTCCATGTCCGGATGAATTGTAGGCAATAAATTATAATCGGCCATTCTTTTGACCGCGCCCTTGGGATTTTCTTCCTCCAAAATGAGCTTGAGCTCGGAAAACAACCGCCTGCCCGACAAATGGCGGAAAAAATCCATCTTCACCGCGTTTTTAACAAGATTGGACGTGAGCTTGCCAATGCCAAACCCGTAACGCTGCTCAAATCGTATGGCCCGGAACACCCGGGTGGGGTCCTCCACAAAACTCAGGTTGTGCAATACCCGGATGGCCTTGGCCTTGATGTCCCGCTGTGCCCCGAAATAGTCGATGAGTGCGCCAAAAGATTTTTCGTTGATCTGGATGGCCATGGTATTGACCGTAAAATCCCGCCGGTACAAATCCATTTTCAAAGAGCTGGTTTCCACCACAGGCAACGAGGCCGGCGACGCGTAATACTCAAACCGGGCTGAGGCCACGTCCACCTTGAATCCGCCTCCCATAATCACCACGGCTGTGCCGAATTCCGCATGCGTATGCACCCGGTATCCATGGGCCAAGGCAAAGCGGCGGGCAAAGGCGATGCCATCCCCCTCCACCACCACATCAAAATCCTCATTCTTATGGTCCATGACCAGATCCCGGACAAAACCGCCCACCAAAAAGGCTTCCAGACCCATGGCGTCCGCCACGGACCCCAACTCCCTCACAAGCGCCATATACTCCGGCGTCAACCGGTCCTGCATCATTTTTCCGGCCCGCCGCACATAGGCTCTGGAATCCGGTCGGATATCCCCTTCTTTGGGATCGTCCCCCCCGGGAGTGCGGCTTACCAAAAGATTTAACAAGTCTGTACGGGTGATCACTCCCACAATATGGCCCTTGTCCATGACCGGAAGAATCCGTTGCTTGTTCTCGATGACCAGCTTCTGGATTTCAGAAAGATCCGCCTCCGGCCCTACGGTCACAGGGTCCGAGGTCATGTATTCCCAAACAGGCACCTCTGCCAGATTATGGTGCATGGCCTTTTCCACCACCTGCCGGGAAATAAAACCCTTGAGCTCCTTGTTACCGTTTTCGTCCGGGGGATCGGTGACAAGCAAGGCGTTGATATTGTACTGGGTAAGCAGGGCAGCCGCCTTTTTGATATTCACATCCATGGTGGTGGAAATCGCCGGAGTGGTCATGATGTCCCCGGCTTTCTGACGGGGCTGTACATGCTGGTGCAATAAGGCCAACACCTCGGCTTCCAACTGTACAAGGGTTTTATCCTTGACCGTGGCTGCGGCCGCAAAGGAATGGCCTCCGCCGCCCAAAGCTCTTATCACCCGGCCTACGTTTACTTCGGGAATGCGGCTTCTGCCCACCACATGCACCCGGTCCCCCATTTGCCCCAGGGCGATGAGGGCGTCCATGTTCTCCATTTTCATGAGTTTGTGAACCAATACGGCGAAATCGGACAAATAATTCTCCGTGGAAATGGTGCTCATCGCCACTTCAATGCCATGGATGGGATGGAATACCGAGGACCGGATTAAATCATTGAGCACGGAAATTTGCTCCGGGCTATACTCCCGGGCCAGGAGGCTGGCCACAATATTCAGGCTGGCGCCTTGCTCCATAAGATAGGCTGCGGCCAGAAAATCATCCCGGGTGGTGGAGGAAAAGGTGAACGATCCCGTATCCTCATGGATTCCCAGGCAAAACAGCGTGGCCTCGTCAGACGTAATGCTAACGCCGCGTTCCCGCAATATTTCCGTCAGAATGGTGACCGTGGCGCCGGTAGGGCGGCAAGCCTCGAAATCGCCCTGGATGTCGCCTTCCATCGCAGGATGATGGTCATAGATATGGACCTGGACCCCGGGTTTGCCCACGGCCTTGGCCAGCTTGCCTATGCGGGCTTTCCTTCGGGTGTCCACCAGTACCAGGGTGCCGATGCTGTTTATGTCTATGTTGCCTATTTGTTCCAGGTTCATCAAATAGATGATGGATTGGATAAAAAAATGGCGGATATTGGCTTCCTTGGTTCCTGGAAAGACCACCACCGAGTTGGGATAGAGCTTTTGGGCCGCTAAAAGAGACGCAAAAGCGTCATAATCCGCGTTGTTGTGGGTTGTGATGACCGTGAGGTTTTCACAGTGTTTGACGGTTTTTTTTTGTCCCATGCTCCTGGCGCAAGAATATCCCAAGGCTCATGTAAAAACAAGGCCCGCGTCAAGGGTATTTACCGAAGCATCATGGACGGGTCATTTTTTCGTAAGCAATGGCTATGAGTTTGGCTGCCTTTTCAATCTCCGTCTGGTTGGTGTGGACGCCCAGGGAAAGGCGCACCGTGCCCCTGGCCTGCTCCGCGGGAACCCCCATGGCTGAAAGCACATGGCTGATGGCCGACTGCCGGTCGTGGCAGGCCGCCCCGGTGGAAGCACGCACCTCCGGAACCGCAGCCAAAAGATCGGCGCCTGTAACACCCGGAAAGGAAACACTCAAACAATTGGGAAGACGTTGGTCCGAATGGCCGTTCAAAACAAGACCCGGGATTTTTTCAGACAACAATTCCAAAAGCAATGCGGTAAGACGGGATAGACGCTCGGTGTGACGGGTCATGTCCCCGGTGAAATACTCGCAGGCCATACCCAAACCCATGGCCATGGCAACGTTTTCCGTACCTGCCCGCCTGCCCATTTCCTGCCCGCCGCCCAGGATCAGAGGCTCCAATTCCACCCCTTCCCGAATATACAGCAGGCCAATGCCTTTTGGAGCATAAACCTTGTGCCCGGCGACAGACAGAAAATCCACGCCCATGGCGTTCACGTCCACGGGAATCTTTCCCAGAGTCTGGGCAGCATCCGAATGAAACAGTATTCCCGCCTTTTTGGCGATTTTGGAAATTTCGGCAATGGGCTGGATCACCCCGGTTTCATTGTTGGCATGCATGACCGAAATTAAAAAAGTATCCGGTCTGATGGCCTTTTCGATCTCCTCCACCCGGATCACACCCAGGGAATCCACTCCCGCAAAGGTGGTATCCACCCCCTTGTCCAAATAATACAGGCAAGGATTGGTGATGGAAGGATGCTCGATGGCCGTGGTGATAATATGGCCCTTGCCGGATCGGGACCCGGCAAGGCTCCTTATCACCCAATTATTGGATTCGCTGCCGCCACTGGTAAAAATCACTTCCTCGGGCTTGGCCCCCAGAGCCTTGGCTGCCTTGGCCCTGGCGTTTTCCAGGGACTGCCTGGCCTCCTGGCCCTCCTGGTAGCTGCTGGAAGGATTGCCAAATGCAGACCGGAAAAACGGGTCCATGACCCGGGTAACCCGTTCGTCAACAGGCGTGGTGGCGTTGTGATCCAAATATATCATAAAGGGCTCCCTATTCCACCGTATGTCCGTTTGCAAGGGCCGCATGGGCCGCCGCTAGGCGGGCAATGGGCACACGGTACGGGGAACAGCTTACATAGTCCAGACCAATGGAATCGCAGAACCACACGGATTTGGGATCGCCTCCGTGCTCGCCGCAGATACCTATTTTGAGCTTGGGACGGGTGGTCCGGCCCCGCTCAGTTCCAATTTTCATGAGTTCCCCAACTCCGGTTTGATCCACGGATTGGAAGGGATCGTGGGCCAGAATCCTGGACTCAAGATACCCGGGCAAAAAGGTCCCGGCATCGTCCCGGGAATAACCAAACGTCATCTGGGTCAGATCGTTGGTCCCAAAAGAAAAAAACTCCGCCTGTTGGGCAATCTGGTCAGCTATGAGGCAGGCTCGGGGAATTTCAATCATGGTGCCTACCATGTATTTGAATGTGATGCCCTTTTCTTCCATAACCTTCCGGGCCTGCACGTCAATGATGGCCTTCTGGTTCTCAAATTCCCCGACTGTTCCCACAAGAGGCACCATCACTTCGGGCTTGACCTTGATGTCCTCGGCCCAGCACTCGGCCGCCGCCTCGAAAATAGCCCGGGCCTGCATGGCCGTGATCTCGGGAAAACTGGTCCCAAGGCGGCACCCCCGGTGTCCCAGCATGGGGTTGGACTCCGTGAGGGATTCGGCTTTGGCGGTAATTTTTTTGACCGTGGTGTTCAAACGCGCAGCCATTTCTTTCTGGCTTTCGTTGTCATGGGGAATGAACTCATGGAGGGGCGGGTCCAGCAGGCGAATGGTCACGGGACGGCTCCCCATGGCCTTGAAAATGCCCTTAAAGTCCTGGCGCTGCATGGGCAGCAACTTCTTCAGGGCTTCCTTGCGGCCTGCTGCGTCAGCAGCCATGATCATCTCCCGCATGGCCCAAATACGCTCGCCGAAAAACATATGCTCCGTGCGGGTAAGACCTATGCCCTGGGCGCCGAATGCCACAGCCGCAGCCGCGTCTTCGGGCGTATCCGCATTGGTGCGTATCTTCAGGGTCCTGACCTTGTCGGCCCAGGTCATGAGAGTCCGGTACTCCTTGTGGTGCAGGGGATCTACTTTCACAAGGCCCAATTGACCCTCGTAGATGACCCCCTTGGTGCCGTTCATGGTAATCCAGTCGCCTTCCTTGAGCACCGTGTTCCCAAAGGTGACTGTTTTTGCCTTCAAGTCAACATTCATGGCGGAACAGCCCACAATACAGCATTTGCCCCATCCCCTGGCAACCAACGCCGCATGGCTGGTCATGCCCCCTTTGGAGGTGAGAATGGCCTGGGCCGGTTTCATGCCGTGTACGTCCTCGGGGGAGGTTTCCTCCCTCACCAAGATGACTTTCTGGCCCTGCCCGCCTAATTCCATGGCCTTATCAGCAGTCAAAACAATCTGCCCGATAGCTCCGCCAGGTCCCGCGGGAAGACCCTTGCCCAGCTTGGCAGCGACTTTTTCCGCCTCGGGATCCACCATGGGATGGAGCATTTCCTCCACCTGCTCGGGCTTGACCCTCTTGAGAGCCGTGTCCTTGTCAATAAGGCCGGACCTTGCCATGTCCACAGCCATCTTGATGGCCGCCGGGCCGTTGCGCTTGCCCACCCGTGTCTGGAGCATATATAACACGCCGTCTTCCACGGTAAATTCCAAATCCTGCATGTCCCGGTAATGGGTCTCCAGCTTTTCCCGGATGTCCATTAATTCCTTGTACAGTTCGGGCATGGCCTCTTCCAGGGTGGGAAGATCCTTGTTGGCGTCTGTTTTGGCATGCTTGTTGATAGCGTAGGGCGTCCTGATCCCAGCCACAACGTCCTCGCCCTGGGCGTTGATAAGCCATTCCCCATATAAATGCTCTTCACCGGTGGCGGGATTCCGGGTGAACGCCACTCCCGTGGCGGAATTGCTGCCCGTGTTTCCAAAAACCATGGCCTGGACGCTCACCGCGGTTCCCCAGTCTTCGGGAATGCTTTCAATGCGGCGGTATGCCAGCGCCCTTTTTCCGTTCCACGAAAGAAAAACAGCTCCAATGGCGCCCCAAAGCTGCTTCATGGGGTCATCCGGGAAATCCTGGCCCAAAACTTCTTTTATCTTGATTTTATATGCGGCGCACAGCGCCTTCAGGTCCCCTTCGGTGAGGTCCGTGTCGTTCACATAACCGTTTTTCTCTTTGACGGCTTCCAGCATATGCTCAAGCTGATTCCTTATGCCGTTCCCGTCCTCCGGCTCTATGCCCTCTGCCTTTTCCATCACAACGTCCGAATACATGGCAATGAGCCGTCTATATGCATCATACACAAACCGGGGGTTTTGGGTCTTGGCGATCATGCCGGGAAGGGTGTCCTTGGTCAAACCCACATTCAGGACGGTCTCCATCATGCCGGGCATGGAGGCCCTGGCGCCGGACCGGACACTGACAAGCAGGGGATTGACAGGGTCCCCAAATTTTTTCTTCGTAAGCTCTTCCAAGCGCCTCAGGTTTACTTCCACTTCTTTGTCCAGGGTCTTGGGGTACTCACGGGCGCGCTTGTTATACTCGTTACACAATTCGGTGGTCAGGGTAAAACCAGGGGGCACTGGGAGTCCAAGATTGACCATTTCGGCAATGTTGGCGCCTTTGCCTCCCAAGAGGTCGTTCATGTCGGCGCGGCCTTGCGCCATGCCTCCTCCGAAAAAGTATACGTATTGCTGCTTCATCCCTTAGCTCCTTATTTTTATTTGGCTTTCTTAGCCAGAAATACAGGTTGACTTATGTGGCATATAAGCATGCATTTTTCAACCAAAATGGTCCCTGTCAAGACCGGAAGCCGCACATGCACAAAAGGAAAAATGCCAAATGCACTAACAGAATTTATACAACCATCTAATTTTTATAAAAAAATGGCTATCTCAACTCATGGTCTTCAAGAACTCCTTCCTATCCTGATTCTGTAGGATCGCGGCCTTTCATTCTGTTTTTTCAACGCTCGGAATAAAAAAAACAAACTAGGGCCGGTATGAATACTGACAGAGTTGAAACTTGCCATGGGAACAATTTACCCGGAATCTCATGGATTCGATAAGAAAATACCCAGGCGATCCATTTGTACGGGAGATTTTACCCCATATGACCGGGACTGCCAGATACCTTATATATATGCATGGCTCTGAATCCTGCTCCTATGGTATGACAAGGACCATGGGGACTTTCATATATGCTGTGGAAAATTCCTTGGGTGGCGATTCTCGTTGACTCCCGGCTTCTTACCCTGGTATAAATTTTAGTAGCCGTTTGGAAAAGGAGTATGATATTTATTGCTAAAAAATACCCCAAAATGGCTTGACATGGTTGGAATTTTCATTTATCCTTATCCAAAGGATAGGGACCGCATACAGCATGTAGGACTAGGACCAAATTAAAGGGTAAACTTAAGGCCTCATTACAAGTCACATAGTAATCCTTCACAATACGCCAACAGTAGGTAACTACCCCCTGTTTGTAAGATTCTGATATCGGAGACCGCGCCATCGCTCAGTTTAAGGAAGTGTTCTAAGGCGCCTATGCGTTTATCCCGCAAACGGGGTCGGCAGATGGCCTTATATTTGAAAGTGCCCGGGGGGGACGCAGTTTTTCCTGTTTTCAGGCTTATCCGGTATCCGGATGCGGTACATTTCCAATTCGATAATATTTTTCACTGCTCCCGATAACCCAAATCAGGCAATCTGAGTTTTTAAGGAAAAAAACATATGGAAGAAGAATACGCCCCAATGAACCTTGGAGCACTAAAGGAACTGAAAATCAACGAGCTTGCAGCCATGGCAAAGGGCTTCAATATTGAAGGCGCCGCTGGCATGCGCAAGCAGGATCTCATCTTCGCCATTCTCCGTGCACAGACCGAAAAAAACGGTATGATCCACGGGGAAGGCACCTTGGAAATCCTTCCGGATGGCTTTGGCTTCCTGCGGGCGCCCGACTACAACTACCTGCCGGGACCGGACGATATCTATGTGTCCCCCTCCCAGATCCGCCGGTTCAACCTGCGGACAGGCGATACGGTCGCAGGCCAAATCCGTCAGCCCAAGGAATCGGAACGGTATTTCGCCCTCCTCAAGGTGGAATCCGTCAATTTCGAGGACCCGGAAGTCTCCCGCGATAAAATCCTGTTTGATAACCTGACCCCCCTGTATCCTGATGTTTGCATGAACATGGAAAGGAACGCGGATAACTTTTCGGTCAGGATCATCAACCTCCTCACACCCATCGGATTCGGACAGCGCGGACTCATCGTGTCCCCGCCCAGGAGCGGCAAAACCATGCTCCTCCAGAATATCGCCAATTCCATCAATGTTAACCATAAGGACGTGTTCCTGATTGTCCTGCTCATTGATGAACGGCCCGAAGAAGTGACGGACATGCAACGCTCGGTCAAGGCCGAGGTCATTTCCAGCACCTTTGACGAACCGGCTCAACGCCATGTCCAGGTCGCCGAAATGGTCATCGAAAAAGCCAAACGCCTGGTGGAACACAAAAAAGACGTAGTCATCCTCCTGGATAGCATCACCCGGCTGGCCCGCGCATACAACACAGTGGTTCCCCCCAGCGGAAAGATCCTCTCCGGCGGCGTGGACTCCAACGCCCTCCATCGCCCCAAACGCTTTTTCGGGGCCGCAAGAAACGTGGAGGAAGGCGGTAGCCTGACCATTATCGCCACGGCTCTCGTCGACACGGGCAGCCGTATGGACGAAGTTATTTTTGAAGAGTTTAAGGGCACGGGCAACTTGGAACTCCAGCTGGATCGCCGGCTGGCCGACAAACGTACCTTCCCGGCCATTGATATTAACCGCTCCGGAACCCGTAAGGAAGAACTCCTGCTGCCTCCGGAAACCCTCAACCGCATCTGGATACTCAGGAAATTGCTTTCTTCCCTCAATCCTATCGATTCCATGGAGTTTTTACTTGAAAAAATGAAAGGAACGAAGGATAATGAGGATTTCCTGCAGTCGATGAACGGCTGATGGAATTATAACGGCAGCTAAGGAGCCATGAGATATGAAAAAAGACACCCATCCCAAATACGAAACAACCACCATCCGCTGCGCCTGCGGCGCAACAGTGGACGCCGGTTCCACCAGTGATGACCTGAGCGTGGAAATCTGTTCCCAATGCCATCCCTTCTTCACCGGCAAGCAAAAGCTGGTGGATACTGCCGGACGCATTGAACGCTTTCGTCGTAAATACGAAAAATTTACGGCTCAGACCCAAGCAAAGGAACAATAGGTCGTTGACCTTAAGCCCGTAGTTTACGGCCCAAAGGTCTATTTGCCAGAATCCCGGGGAGCTGCGCGCCCCCCGGGCATTTTTTTTGGCCCCATGTTCCGGGGTAAACACCCCGCCCGCCGGATACCATCCGTTCCATGTCCGTCCCGGGCTGTGTTTTTCCTGAACCCATGGCCGGAATGTCTCTATATTATGAGTTGTTCCGGCATGTTAACGACCTGCTCAACGAAAGAGGCAAACTGGTGAGTCATGTTAGATAGGCTGGAAGGTGTAGAAGAACGTTTTCTGGAAGTGGAAGCCCTTCTCAGCGACCCCAAAATCGCCGGAGACCAGAAACTTTACCAGAAATTTATCCGGGAGCACAGCGAACTCTCCAAGGTCGTGGAGGTCTATAGGGAGTATAAGCAGGTCATGGAAAGCCTGGAGGAAAGCAGGGAACTCCTCAGAGACCCGGACCCGGAAATGAAGGAACTGGCAAGAGAGGAAATCGAACAGCTTTCTCAAGATCAGGAAAGGCTGGAAGACCGCTTAAAAGTCCTCCTCCTGCCCAAAGACCCCAATGACGAAAAAAACGTCATCCTGGAAGTCCGGGCTGGTACGGGCGGAGACGAAGCAGGACTCTTTGCCGCAGACCTCTTTCGCATGTATTCCCGATACACCGAAATCAGGGGATGGAAAATTGAAATCCTCTCCCAGCACATGACCGGCGTGGGCGGCGTCAAGGAAATTGTCGCCATGATCACCGGCCAGGCTGCATACAGCGCTTTCAAATACGAAAGCGGCACCCACAGGGTCCAACGGGTGCCCGCCACCGAAGCCCAAGGCAGAATCCATACCTCGGCCTGTACGGTGGCAGTCCTCCCCGAAGCTGAAGATGTGGACATCCATATAGAACCCATGGACATCAAGGTGGACGTGTATCGCGCCACAGGCCCCGGAGGCCAGAGCGTCAATACCACAGACTCCGCCGTGCGTCTGACCCACCTTCCCACAGGGCTGGTGGTTACCTGCCAGGATGAAAAATCCCAGCATAAAAACAAGGCCAAGGCTATGAAAGTGCTCATGGCCCGCCTCCTGGATCATGCCATTCAGGAGCAAAACGACACCATCAGCGCCGAACGCAAAAGCCAGATCGGCTCCGGGGACAGAAGCGAACGTATTCGTACCTATAATTATCCCCAGGGCAGGGTGACCGACCACCGAATCGGCCTGACCCTGTATAAGCTGGAAAGCATTATGGCCGGACAGATTCAGGAAATAGTGGACTCCCTCACCACCCATTACAATGCGGTAGCCCTCCAGGAAGGAGGCATGTAATCCCGGCATTAGCGCTCGAAAAATTCACAGGAAACCTGCAAGGGCGCCCAAAACAGGGGAAATCATGACTCAAGAATCCTGGACAATTCAAAAATTGCTCAAATGGACCACGGAATTCTTCTTTGAAAAAAAGGTGGAAGCCCCGCGCCTGTCCACAGAAATCCTCCTGGCCCATTGCCTCAGCTACCCCCGTATCCAACTCTATACCCGCCACGACCAGCCTCTTAACCAGGACGAACTCGCCCGGTTCCGGGAACTGGTCAAACGCCGGGCCGCCCGGGAACCCGTGGCCTATATCGTGGGTGTCAGGGATTTCTGGTCCCTGGAACTGGCCGTAAACCCCCACGTCCTTATCCCCCGGCCCGAAACCGAAACCCTGGTGGAAACAGCCCTGGAAATCCTGCACAAGGACAGCTCCGGCATGCGGGTCCTGGACCTGGGGACCGGCTCCGGCGCCATCATCCTGGCCCTTGCCAAGGAAAGGCCGGGCAACCATTATACGGCCGTGGACGCTTCGCCCAAGGCCCTGGATACGGCCCGGAAAAACGCCCAAACACATAGCCTGACCGTGGATTTTTACGACGGATCGTGGTTTGAGGCCGTGCGTTGCCTGGAACGATTCGATCTGGTGGTCTCCAACCCTCCCTACATTTCCTCCCTAGACATTCCGGGCCTCCAACCCGAGGTGGCCCTCTATGAACCCGTGTCCGCCCTGGACGGCGGATACCAGGGTATGGAACACCTCTCCCACATCATGGAACGCGCCCCGGAACACCTCAACCCGGGCGGATGGCTTATGCTGGAAATGGGCTACGACCAGAAAGAACTCGTGGAAGAAGCCGCCAATCGTACAGAGGCCTACATCAACCTGGATTTTATCCAGGATCTAGCCGGACACTACCGGGTAGCCAAAATGCAACGCACCAACCCCTAACCCCTTTTTTCATGCCTTCCCACAGTCCTTTTTGGCTTGACCGATACATTTGCTTTTACTACACTTTCCCCTGCGTAAATCTATTAAATTAAACCAGCATAAAAGCCTTTTGGCTTAGGCACTTATACTTACTCAGGAGGCGGAAAGTGACTGAAAAGGATCTGATTAGCCTGGAAACGCTCTTGGAACATCCGGACGTTGAAAAGGTCACCCACAAGGTCAATCCCCAGCTTATCAAAAGGCGGGAAAGCATTCCCCCCCACTGCAAGGTATTTGACTGCCCTTGCACCATCCTGGCAACCCGGGACCAATACCAGTTTGAAATTGATTCGGAAGCTGCCAGGCAACTACCTGATATCATAAATAATCAGGTGCAGGCCGTGGAAGGCGTGGACTCCCCTTCCTCCGAACAAAAATCAACCTTTGGCAGGGAACGGGCCATAGGGGTGGTTTTTTCAGGCGGCCCTGCGCCCGGCGGCCATAACGTCATTGCCGGCATTTATGACGCCGCCACCCGGGCCAACCCTAAAACCAGGGTCCTGGGCTTTCTCATGGGACCCGATGGCGTCATAGAAAACGAATATGTTGCCCTCACAAGGGAAATTGTTGATAACTACCGGAATTTGGGCGGCTTTGGCATGATCAAGACCGGCCGCACCAAAATCGACTCGGTCAATAAGGTGTCCAGCGCACGCCAGACCTGCAAGGATCTGAGGCTGGACGCCCTGGTTATCATCGGCGGAGACGACTCCAACACCAACGCCGCCTTCCTGGCCCAGGAATTGAAAAGGGACGGCATCCAGGTCATTGGGGTTCCTAAAACCATCGACGGAGATATCCAGGTGCGGGACGTGGAAGGCAACGTGCTGTGCGCCATGTCCTTTGGGTTCCATACCGCCGCCCGAGCCTTTGCCTCGGAAATCAGCAACCTTTGCACCGACGCCAGTTCCGACGTAAAATACTGGCATATCTGCAAGGTCATGGGCAGGGTGGCCAGCCACCTGGCCCTGGAAGTGGCCCTCCAGACCCACGCCAACCTCACCCTTATCGGTGAGGAACTCTCGGAATACGTGGACTACGATCGCATTAAAAAGGCCGAAGCCCAAGGCGCCACCGACTACACCGCCTACGGCATGACCCTCCGACACCTCTCCCGCGTGATCTGCAATGGCGTGATCCGCAGAGCCGCCGTGGGAAAGAATTACGGCGTCATGGTCATCCCCGAGGGAGTCCTGGAGTTCATCAACGAAATCCAGACCTTTATCATCAAACTCAATACCATCATCGCCGATTTCAACGAGATGCACGACCGCCCCTTTCATCTGGAATTCCAGCGCCTTGAAGAAAAATTGGAATACCTCAGGCGCTTGGCCCGCCGGTCCCGCGAAGACGACCGTTTCACCCTTTGGAACACCCGGGACGACGATCTCTTTTCCGACCTTCCCATCTTCTTCCAGGAAGGCCTTCTCATGGAAAGAGACAGCCACGGCAACTTCCCCTTCTCCCAGGTGGAGACCGACAAGGTCATCATGGGTCTGGTCCAGGACTACCTCGCCTGGCTCCGGGATCAGGGCAAATACAAGGTGGGCCTCAAAAGGGACTACTACGAAAAAACCATGAAAAAAGGCGGCCTCGACCCCTTCCTGTTCGGCCCGATCCTGTTCCGGAATTTCCAGGACGGCCAGTTCCTCCTCGTAAAAGAAGAAATCATGAGCCTGAAAACCCTCACCCAGGAACTGATCCGGGGCGGGGCCATTAAGGAAGGCGAAGCAATTCCCGCCGCCGTGCAAACCATCTATAAAAAGAGCGAGCCCAGCTTCAAAACCCAGGTTCACTTTTACGGGTATGACGGCCGGGGCAGCGATCCCACATGGTTTGACTGCACCTATACCTATAACCTGGGCCTCACCGTCTTCTCCCTCATCGCCAACGGCGCCACCGGCCAGATGGCCTCCATCCGAAACCTGGAAAGGGATTTTGAAACCTGGGAGCCCATCGGTATTCCCATCGGCCCCCTTATGCATTTAGAGGAACGCATGGGTAAGCTCACCCTGGTCATTGAAAAAAGCACGGTCCAGGTAAACTCCGCCTCCTTCCAGGTGGTCAAAAACCTGCGGGAAAAATGGCTGGCGGCCCATCCCGGCGAGGACGATTTCCGCAGGCCCGGCCCCATCTGCCTGGGAGACCTCCGTTCCGAGGACCGGCCCATTACCCTGGCCCTCAACGCCCTGGGCTCCATCCCCCTGGAGGAATAGACAATTAGGTTTTTTTGAACGAAGACCCGCAGGGCTTTTCATTAAGAAAAGCCCTGTTTTTGTCCACCGTCGGAAAGGTTGTCAGCAAATGTCTGGAAAGCATACAATAAATGGTTATTGATAGATTGAAAAATGGTCCACTTTGATAACATGCCGTGGAGAAAGACTACTCATGCCCCCCATCCACATCACAACACCGCTTCTGGAACACCGTCTGCTTAGCGAGGCCATAGGCAAAAAAATCCTCCTTAAAATGGAATGCCTCCAGCCTCCAGGCTCTTTCAAGATCCGGGGCGTGGGCTACCTGTGCCAAAAAGCCGTGGAATCCGGCGCGACCCATCTCATTTCCTCCTCAGCGGGAAATGCAGGATACGCCGTGGCCTATGCGGGACGCAAACTGGGCGTCAAAGTCACTGTCGTGACGCCCGAAAACTCCTCGCCCCGGGCCAGGGACCTGATCCGTTCGGAAAAAGCCGAACTCATCATCCATGGCCTAGCCTGGGACGACGCCCACCTTCGGGCGCAGGAATGCCTCCTGGACGCACAATGCGCCTATGTCCCCCCCTTTGACCACCCGGACCTGTGGACCGGCCATTCCACCCTCATAGACGAACTGGAAACCCAATGCGCCCAGCCCGACGCCGTGGTTTTATCCGTGGGAGGAGGGGGCCTCATGTGCGGAGTCCTGGAAGGCATGGAGCGCCTGGGATGGCGCACCCCCGTCATTGCCGCCGAAACCCGGGGCGCCGACTCCTTTTATCAATCCGTGGAAAAGGGCAGGCTCGTTACCCTAAACGCCATTACCTCCATCGCCCAAAGCCTGGGCGCTAAAACAGTCGCCCAAAAGGCCCTGGACTGGACTTCCCGCCACGAAATTCGGACCGTGGTGGTTTCCGATAAGGACGCTGTCAAAGCCTGCCTGGCCTTTGCCGATGACAGAAAAATCCTGGTGGAGCCAGCTTGCGGTGCGTCCCTGGCGGTGGCCTACGATAATCTGGCTGTCCTCAAGGAGGCCCGGATGGTCGTGGTCATTGTGTGTGGAGGAATTGGGGTTACTTTAAACAGAATGTGGCAGTGGAAAAAGGATTTTAATCTGTAAATTCAGTGCATGGCCCTTTCGGCCCGTTCCACCCACCGATGGCCGCAGACCTTGCAATGCCAGTTGGGGGAAGACTTGTCCCGGCGGCATTCCCCCAGGACCACCTCGCCCCTTTCGTGGAGAAAATACACCTCCATGGGCGGAGATCCATAAATAATACGGATTCCGGCCCTGGCGCCGCAGGCCGGGCAATGGCGCAGACCTCTTGTTTGCAAAAAGGGCGTCATGGTCGCCAAGCCTCCCCATGCAATCAAACCCTGGCAACGCTAAGGTGTACGGACTAACTATATGCAACGATCCGGCCAGGAAAAGCCTGTCAGAATCAGTTTGGGACGTCTCCTCCTCCTCCTACTCCAATCCGCCCGGTCAACCGGATGACCAGCTTATCCCCGGAGGACGGAGTCATGCCCGTGCACTCGCATTCTGTTGGATCAAACCCAAAGATGTCGCCATTGGACCGCTGCCGGTTGGTCTTGTCCCGGCAGATAGCCTTGGCCACGCTCATTGCGTCGTTGACCCCCACTACAGGCACTCCCCCGGTGGACACGCCAACAATGCGGACGCTTACCGTTTCTCCATCACGAGCCCCGCCCGTGTCGAATTGCCATATGGTAGGCGAAGTTTGGACGCCCGCACTGGTAAAGCCTCCAATGTCGGCCACGGCATTAGTGATGATGGCGTTGTCCACAGTCACTTCTATGTTACCGAAAATCGGGGCCGGGGCCGCCAATGAGACAGGCGCGGCCACTACCAGACATCCTAACAACACTATGAATGCATTCATCACTTTTTTCATGATTACTCCTCCTTTTACTTAAATATAAGCATAATATTTCAAGGCGACGCAGGTAAATTTTCCGCCCGCAAAAACCAATAAACACCCCCAGATGAGCCAAGTCAGGAAATCCGTATTTTTGAATGACAGAATACTTTTATTCTGAGGTAAAAACACTGAAAAAGTCAATGCATATAAAAACCCGGATGGAAACAGCACCAAGTTTACAAAAAAATCTCATTATTTAACCATAAAAATATATATGTGTCTGGCATCCAGGGCGCCCAAAGCCACCCTGCCGTACAGGTCTTCCACATTTTCAAACAGTCCGGTGAGGGCATGGCCCCACGTCCGGCCAATCGCCTCCGTGTCGCGCCCTGTCTGCAAGGCCAGCCAGTCCAGGAAATTTTGCTTCATGACATCCCGGACCAAATGGCTGGCCGGGTCAAAAAGCTCCTGAAAAAAGTTTTTAAGGTCATCCAGGGAAAGAGGGGCGCAAAGGGATTCGTTCTTCAAAAAATGATTGGCCCAGGGGGTGAGAAGCAGACTTTCACAATTCAAGCCCTTGGTTTTGGGGCATGACTGCACACAATCCATATGGGCGAACAGGCTGTCCAGGGCCATGATGCTTTCCAGCACCCGGCCGCAATCTTCCACATCTTTCAGGCTTAAAAAATCCCTATAGAGATTGCCCGACCGATAATTGTCGAAAACCAGTGGCTTTTCCAGCAACAGGCCGCCCAGAACTCCCAGACGGTCCTCTCCCCAGAACGACAAGGGCAGCTCCGCTTTTTGAAACCAAGCGTCTTTACGCCATTGATAAGCCTTGAACTTGAGGGAAAGGGCCAGACCAAATCCCACCTGGAAAATCTCCGTCAGGGGATGGCTCCTGATGCTGGCGCCGGGCTCCTCACCGGTTTCAATCCGGATGGTTTCCAGGCCCATATTCAAATACCCGCTGCATTTCTTGACAGCCTGCTCCAGTTCCTCTCGGGACCGCACCTTGTTCCGGTCCGCTGCGATGACCTGGTTGCACAGGGCCGCAAATTCCGACTGGAGCTGGTGGGCGATGGCCGGGTTGTCCACAGCAGCCAGGGATCGGGAAAAACGGTTTTCCCCCTTGGCGAAATGGGGCGATAAATAGGGCAGGGCATAGCCGAGGGGTTCATCGGGCGTCAATACCTTCCGGGGCCGCTTGGGCAAATCCCGGGCGTCCAACTTGTGATAAACAGCCGCTGCCTCGTGGGGAGGCGCAAAACCTCGCTCCGCCAGCCGGACATTTCGGATTCTGAAGATATCCTCCTCGGTCTCCGCCGAAATGATGCCGTGCAATTCAAATACCATCTTATGGAAAAAATCGTAGTCCAATTCCGCAATGCGTTTGAGAATATCCAGGGTCAGTGCGTCCAGGTCCGGCAGGTTCTTATCCTCTGAAAGGGCCGATTCCTTGACCTTGATGTAAATGGCGCCGTCCAGGGTGAAATACCCGTCAGGCAAGTCGCCAGGCTCCTGGTCGTGCTCCAGAAAAACCACGGAAATATTGTCGTACAACCACATTTCCAGCAAATCGGTCTCCCGGGTGGCCATCCACTTCACCAGCCTGTCCGGGTCCGCCGCCAGCATCCGTTCCATCCAGGTGACCAAAGCCCGGTAATCCACCCGGTCCCCGTTCCAAATGTCCACGTCCATCATGTATTGCCATTGACGGGTGGAAGCCATGGCCAGAATGGGCAGGCAATCGTCCAGGCCGATTTCGTGCATGAGAAAATACAGGTCCTGGGCCGAAAACGACTTGACCAGTTCCCCGCCCCGGGGATGGGAAATAATAGCGTCCAGGGCTTCCTGACCAGGCATGCCAAGAATTTCTTCCCGGCTTTCCTTAAGGGTAAGGGATAGGGGCTGTTTTTTTTCAAGATCCATGGTCACTGTATCGCCTTTGGAAAACAATCTTAAAATCAATTATCTATGGTCTCGTTCCCATGTTCCTGCGCGGGAACGCACAAAATTCAATTCAAAAAAACTCTGGAGTAAATCGTTTCACCCCGTAATCTTTAAAAATAAGTCATGCTTCCAAATTGGCAAGGCTATTTTGCCGGGGACCGTTCCAGGGGGCAAATTTTATGAGCATCAACAGTCCGGGAATAGCAACCAGGGAACAGGCAACAAAAAAGACCTCCCAGCCCATATATTTCGCCATATACCCCGTGGGCATGGAGGCGAACACACGGGGAATTCCCATGAGACTGGTAAGCAGGGCGTATTGGGTGGCGGTGAATTTTTTATTGGTGATGCTGGCCATAAAGCCCATGTAAGCGGCGGTCCCCATGCCGGAGCTTAAATTTTCAAAGGCAATGACCCCGGCCAGGACTTCCACGTTCGGGCCAGTATGCACCAGTATGGCGAAGCAAGCCGTGGAACATGCCTGCAATATCCCGAAAATCCACAAGCTCCGGTTGATTCCCGCACGTAACATGATGATGCCGCCCAGGATGGTCCCTCCAATAGTGGCCCAAAATCCAAATAGCTTGACCACGCCCCCAATTTGCGTCTTTGTGAATTCGATTTCCAGATAAAACGGGATGGTCATGGTGCTGGCCATGGAATCGCCCAATTTGTAAAACAGGATGAACGCCAACATCCATAAGGCGTTTTTGCGGCTGAAATACTCAATCAAAGGGTTAATCCCCGCCTCTATCATATTGACGGGGTGGGGGTCGGTAACCTTGGGCTCCCGAGCCAGAAGGGTGACCACAATGCTTGGCAGCATGCAAGCCGCCATGACCAGATACACTTGGGAATAGGGCATGTGATCCGCCATGATTAACCCGCCGCCAGAAGCCAGCAACATGCCCACCCGATATCCGTTCACATACAGGGAAGAACCCAGGCCCAATTCCTCGTCCCGCAAATCCTCCCGGCGGTATGCGTCCACCACAATATCCTGGGAGGCGGAAAAAAACGCCACCAACATGGCTGCGCAGGCCATGAGCATGGGACGGGCCGCAGGCTGGCTCATGCCTAGCCCGGCTATGGCAAGCATCAGGCATACCTGGGCCACCAGCAGCCAACCCCGCCTGCGTCCCATAAAGGGAAGCGTAAAACGGTCCAAAAAAGGCGCCCATAAAAATTTCAGGGTATAGGGAAGACCCACCAAACTCATAAGGCCTATGGCCCCCAGGTCCACGCCCTCTTCCTTCATCCAGGCCTGGAGCACAGTGATGGTCAAAAGCAACGGTAGTCCGCAGGCAAAGCCCATCAACATGCTAACCAGCATGCGCGGGCTGCCTATCTGGCTGATCAGGGATTTTTTTTCGGCTTCGGTCAAGGCGCTTCCTCTTTGGAATGGTTAATGGAGACGTGGTGTGAGCGATATAAACCCCTACCATGCCGCGCCTGCCTATTACAAGCATCCTGCTTGCATATTCTTTCAATTTGGCATAGTTTCAAGCACATGGAGATTAATCGGCCTTGGAACCTAAAAGTCCTTCCCCCTTGCCTTAGGTTGCGTCAAAACGGAATGATCCGCTATCGCAGCCTTTGTGCGGTCTGCTATGGATAATGCGCATGGAGCATGGGCGGTTTCGAAGGCCTAAGCCGTCCAGTCTTCGTCCCTTCCCACCTTGCGGGGGAAGGACAGGATGGGGGGTAACAAAGGGAGCGGGAAAATCACCCATCCCCCCAATATAACCCGGCAACAGGGATCAAAACTCATGGAATCCGTCAAATTTTCCATTATTCTTTGCACGCATAACGCGCCGCCCAGCTTCGCCGCCCTGCTTCAAAGCCTGGCGAACCAGGATTTTCCGGCCCGCCAATACGAAGTCCTGGCCGTGGATAACAGCGCCCATGGCGCGGCGCAAATCATTGTGGACAGCGTTTCCCAATCCCACCCGGGCCGCATTATCCGTTACATACGCGAAACCACCCCCGGTAAAAGCCATGCCCTGAACACCGGGGTCCGGGAATCCCGGGGAGAAATCATAGCCTTTCTCGACGACGACATCTCTTTAAACGCAGACTGGCTGACCGCCTTGGACCAGGCATTTGAAAGCCCGGAAATTGCAGGCGCAGGCGGAAAAATACTCCCTAAATGGGAGGGTCCTCCGCCGCCCTGGTTCACCCCGGCGGTGGCGGGATTCACCCCGGCCCATGATTTTGGCGACAAACCCCTGGCCTACCAGCCCCCCTGGTCCTGCCCCATCGGCGCCAATATGGCTTTCCGGAAATATGTTCTGGAACAGGCCGGTCCCTTTGACACAAAACTCGGTCATTGCGGCGCAAACAAGCTGGGCGGCGAGGAGTCGGACCTGTGCCGCAGGATTCATTACCTGGGCTACAAAATGACATACTGGCCCCGGGCACGGGTAACACACCCCTTTACCTGGGCGGAAAAATCCAAGGCCCATTGGCGCAGGCGGGTGTTCACCCAAGGCCGCATGGCCGCCTACATTCTTTTTAAGGATACCCTTCCCCTGCTGGGGACCAGGATAAAGCATCCCGCCGAGTCGGCCATGCACAGGAAACAGCCGGGTAAAAATCTGTTTTATTACCAACTGAAAACCGCCTTAATGGCGGGTTTTGCCTGCGGACTCATTTTCGGACCGGAAAAACATTGAAAAAGGCCAGGACGGATCGCCCATAATGCCTAATACCAATTTTCAGGAAAATCCCTATCTGCCTCCCCGGACCATCCGGCACCTACTCATCACCGCCGAGCATGCGGGATTCCAATACCGGGGCGGCATCGGCTCCTATGCCCAGGAAATGGAAGACCTCCTGGGACCGGACCACCTGGGCGTTTTTTTTGTGGGGGAAAAGGAATACGCCCCAAACAAATTTCCTTCCCAAGCCTTTCTCAAGGAAAAACAACGGATTGTCCCGTCCCGGTTTTTCTCCCACAGCCATTGCGCCGCACTTCCCAAAGAAGACCTGGCCTATGATTGCCTCAGGCGGATTTTGCCCCTTTATCCGAACCTGGAAACAGTGGAAATCCAGGATTGCGACGGTTTCGGCGTCCGCATCGCCCAGGCCAAAAGGGCCGGGCTTTTGCCCGCAAACCTTAAGGTAAAGATCCGGTGCCACGGAACCTATGTGTACCTGGAGCAGGCCCACGGAAAATGGTGGGCCGATCAATATCACCTGCGCCTCATGGCCCGGGAAAAACAGGCCCTGGAGCAGGCCGACGTGGTGAGCTTTCCCACGGATTTCCTCCATACCCTGTATCTCAACTCCGGCTACGCCATTGACCCGAACCGTGTGGAAAAACTCCGTTACCCCCTTGCTCTGCCTCCGATCCCTGTCAATACAGTCTTCCAAAAGGCCGATACCCTGATTTTTTTAGGCGCCCGCACCTCCATGAAGGGATTCCATATATTCACCCAAGCCCTTAAACAACTCCTGCCCAGCCAGGCAGGCCAAGGCCTGAAACAAATCTTCGTCCTGGGGTCCCAAGATCCTTCCATGGCCCGGGAAAACGCCTTTGTTCAATCCTTGAAATCCCGGGTCGCAGTCACAGAGGCCTCCCTGCCGCGCCACAAACTCCTGGAAACCCTCACAGCCCTGCGTTCCCGCGCCGTGTGCGTTCTCCCCTACCCGGGCGACAACCATCCCAATGCGGTCCTGGAAGCCATGGCATGCGGTTGCCCCATGATCGCCGCCAATCGGGGCGGCATTCCCGAACTGGTTCCCCGGGCCTTTCATCAACAGGTGCTGTGCGAGCCCAATCCAAACGCTTTGGCGGACTCCATAGTCCGGGCCATGGCCATGAATCCCCAAGAGCGCCAAAATCTGGCCGAAGACATCCAGCGGGAGTTTTCAGTCACCCAGGAATTCATCAATCAAGCCCATTTGAATCTTTTCGGGAAAAAGGCGCCCGAACCCGAACCAATCCATCCCGAACCCGAACCAATCCATCCCGAACCCCGGAAAACCCTCCTTCTGGTTTGCACGGAAAACCCGTCTCAGTCTCTGCGGCAAGCCCTGGATAACCAAACCCGCAAGCCGGATCAAATCCTGTTTATCGCCCGAAGTTCCTTCCCGGTCCAACTGGAAGCCTTGGCGAAAAATCATCAAACGGCGATCCTCATCACCCTGGACCCGGACTATTTGCCTGAGCCGGTTTTTGTGCAAAGCCACGCCCGATATTTGGAGAACAATCCCCAAACAGCCGCAGTCTCCGCTTATTGCCAGGAGCAGGGCGGGGCGTTTGATCGGAAACACTCCGGCGCAATCATCCGCCCCCTGGGAGACGGATTGCTGCTCAACCTTTGCGAGGAGTGCCTGGGCCATCCGGGAGCGGCATTTTCCCTGACCCATCTGGACGATTTGAAATTGGAAAATATTGCAGAGTTGGAAGGGCCCGAGGATCTGTTTCCGGCTATCCTGGGCGCAAGAGGTAAAATAGGCGTGATTCCTGAAATTCTGTCCCAGCGCAAAGCCCGGCCCGGGTCAGACAAAAATTTTCACCAGGGAATGGCCCTGGCCCGTCACGCCAGGAACTTACCCCCCTTTGAGGCCTTGCGCCTTGCCGGAGTCATGCAGGACTACGCCGCCATGCAGCAAACCCCGGCAATCGCCATCGCCAGGGAACTGGAAAATTATCCAAGCCTCCAGCGCATCGGCAAGGGTCTCCTGCAAATCGCCGCCAAAGTGTATTTCAAGTTAAAGGATTTAATGTTAGGAAAAGGGATTTGATTAAAGAATAGTAATAGTTTAACAATTCCCCCCTTGCCGGGGAAGGATAGGATGGGGATGACAGACTTGGGGTGCCCTACTGTTGTTTTATGGCGTCAGCGCCACCCGATCACTTTCCCCGCCTACCCCCTACCCACCGTCATTCCCGAGCGTCCCTGTCGGGAATCTAGGGTCCTTGTCTTTTTACCGTAGGGGCGCTGCTTGCTGCGCCCTGTGGTTTTGTAGGGGTTGGGTCTGCCAACCCTCGGGGCAGGGCAAGCCCTGCGGCTACATAACAAAATGAAAGACAAACCGAATGGTTGAAATCCCCGGCGGTATGGAGCGCCTTGTGGTCACGTAGGGGCGCTGCTTGCTGCGCCCATTTAAAATCACCGCCGCAACGCGGCCACATATGAAGGCCAGCCCGGGCACCTGGTCGCCCGGGGCCGAAGGCCAATAGGTCGACCGAAAAAGGCATGGATGGGGTGTTGTCCGGCGCACCTGATTTTTATTGAAAACCCGGATTCCGGTTTAAAAAAAACGGATTCCTCACGCCCCTCACTGCCGCCCATCTTTTCCGGCTTCGATAACATTGTTGGCCGCACCTGATGCGCTCACGCGCCCTGGCAACAAGTTGCTACGGCTAGCCACCAAGAAAAGGACGGGCGCAGAGGCCTGCCCTACCATTGGTACGATGCCCCCGGGACTTAAAAAATCATTCCCGAGTGTCCATGCATAGTAGGTTGGGTAGAGCCCCGCGAAACCCGACAATCATGGATCAAACCCTTGAATTACGCCAATCGAAGGCCTTTTCTCTCCAGTCTTCGTCCCTTCCCCCCTTGCGGGGGAAGGACAGGATGGGGGGAAATCTGTCATTCCCGAATTTCCCTGTCTGGAATCCAGTATCCTTGCATTTTGCCGCAGGGGCGCCGCTTGCTGCGCCCTATGGTTTTGTATGGGTTGGGTCTCCCAACCCTCGGGGCAGGGCAAGCCCTGCGCCCTACCAATGCAAAAAACCTTTCGGTTGATCCAAACCCATAGGTTGCAAAGAACGCTGCAAGGGCCACCCAACTGCTACCCCTTCGGGCTGACAGCGCCACCCTCGGAATTAGCAAAATTGATTCGATTTCATGGCACACCTTTTCATTAGGACTTAATTGCCGCCATGAAAGGATTTCTGTGGACGCGCCCTAGTTCAGACATTCTGAATTGAGTGAGTTTGGCCAAACGCGGATCGTATTCCATGGAATTCCGGGGACGGAATTCCGGGGACGCAATACTTAATTTTAGAATTCCGGACAGAATTCCGGAAACGCAATACTTAGTTTGAATTCTGGGAACCAATACCTAATTCGCGGATCAATTTCACGCCACCAAAACCTAGGATGTATGCGATTGGCAGGCAGGGGCGGCATAGGCGCCGCGCAGATCTTCCATCCTCCCGAAAGCGGGGAGCGTCATTAAAAAGCTCCCAACTGGCAGGGCTTGATCTTGATCCCCAACGTTTCGCAGGCGGCGCTCACGGACATTTTGGAAATTTCCAAATCCTTGGCGATATTCCAACAAGCGATGCAGGGGATTCTGCCGTCCTTCACCTGTCCCTTGATGGCCGTCTCCAGTTCCGGAGCAACGATCGTGGCGGGCTTGACGATTTTTTTATTGGGTTGGTACCCGAACAGGCCCATCTGGCATTTCGCCAGGCGCATTCCCAACAAATCCGAAGCCCTGCCCAAATCCCCCATGGAATACTCCGATTCCCGGGAAAGCGCGTAGGCCACGGCGCAGGGCAGGGCGCCTTTCACGGAAACCCTTTTCAAGGCCTGTTCCAACTCCGGGTCCACGCGGGAATCCGGTGCGTGCTTGTCTTTAAAATCCGTAGCCATATCAGATCTCCTGTGTCTTGCGTTGTTATTGTCCTAAGCATACTCAAAAAACAGCGAACAGGCAAGGCGGTTGGCTTAATATACGATGGAGTATATTGGGAAAACGTGTTATAATTTTAATATGGAGTTGTTTGTCCGTATTTTTTGAAGAAAGGTTGTCATGCCCTTGCATATAGACAGAAAACAAACGCGTCAGATCAAGGTGGGAGAGGTTTTGGTGGGCGCCGATGCGCCCGTGTCGGTCCAGTCCATGACCAACACCTTCACCGGGGACGTGGAGGCCACTGTGGCCCAGATCCAAGCCCTGGAGGCCGCCGGTTGCGAGATCATCCGGGCGGCAGTCCCGGACATGGAGGCGGCCCGGGCTGTCCGGGCCATCCGGGAGCGGATTTCCATCCCTCTTATTGCGGATATTCACTTTGACCACAAACTGGCCATCGCCAGCGCAGAGAACGGCGCCGACGGCCTGCGTATCAATCCCGGCAACATCGGCAGTCGGGAAAAAGTCCGGGAAGTGGTGAAGGCCGCCAAGGACCACGGCATGGTCATCCGGGTGGGGGTGAACGCGGGCTCCCTGGAAAAGGGCCTGCTGGAAAAATACGGAACCCCCACGGCGGAAGCCATGGTGGAAAGCGCGGTAAATCATATTGACCAGATCCGGTCCTGGGATTTCCACGACCTCAAGGTCTCCATCAAGGCTTCGGACGTGTTCAAAACCATCGAGGCCTACCGGGCCTTGTCCAAAAAAACGGACCTGCCCCTGCACCTGGGTATTACGGAAGCAGGCACACGGTACGCGGGAACGGTCAAAAGCGCCCTGGGGATCGGGCTGCTGCTTTTCGAAGGCATTGGCGACACCCTCAGGGTTTCCCTCACCGGCGATCCGGTGACGGAAGTCCGGGTGGCCTATGAAATATTGCGGAACCTGAAAATCAGGGAACGGGGTCCGGAAATTATTTCGTGCCCCACCTGCGGCAGGACCGAAATCGACGTATTGTCCATTGTGGACCAGGTGGAAAGTGCATTGGGAAACATGACACAACCCATGAAGATTGCTATTATGGGCTGTGTGGTGAACGGCCCCGGAGAGGCCCGGGAAGCGGATGTGGGCATTGCCGGCGGACGGGGCCAGGGAATAGTTTTCAGGCACGGAAAAGTTATCAGGAAGGTCAAGGAAGCCCAACTGGTGGAGGCCCTCCTGGAAGAAATAGGAAAGGATGCGACAAATGGGTAAAAATGTGAGCACGGCAATCACGCCTACGCGGGAGGAGGATTATCCCGAGTGGTACCAACAAGTGGTCAAGGCTTCGGATCTGGCGGAAAACTCCCCGGTTCGGGGATGCATGGTCATCAAACCCTGGGGCTATGCCATTTGGGAAAAAATTGTCCGAAACCTGGACCTCATGTTCAAGGAAACCGGGGTGAAAAACGCCTATTTTCCCTTGTTCATCCCTTTGCGTTTTTTCCAGAAAGAGGCCTCCCATGTGGAGGGTTTCGCCACGGAATGCGCTGTGGTGACCCACCATCGCCTGGAAAAGGACGAAAACGGCAACCTGGTTCCCGCAGGCCTTCTCACAGAACCTCTGGTGGTGCGGCCCACCTCCGAAACCATCATCGGCGACTCCTTTTCCCGTTGGGTATCCAGCTATCGCGACCTCCCCATTCTGCTTAACCAGTGGGCCAATGTGGTGCGTTGGGAAATGCGGCCCCGGGTGTTCTTGCGCACCTCCGAATTTCTGTGGCAGGAAGGGCATACGGTCCACGCCACGGAGCAGGAAGCCATCGAACGCACGGAGATGATGCTGAACATCTACGCGGATTTTGTGGAGGAGTTCCTGGCCATTCCCGTGCTTCGGGGCGCCAAAAGCCCGGCGGAACGCTTTCCCGGCGCCGTGGACACCCTGTGCATCGAAGCCATGATGCAGGACCGGAAAGCCCTCCAGGCGGGCACGTCCCATTTCCTGGGCCAGAATTTCGCCAAGGCTTCCGAAATCAAATTCCAGTCCGCCGAAGGCAAGGAGGAATTTGCCTGGACCACCAGTTGGGGCGCCTCCACACGCCTCATGGGCGGATTGATTATGGTCCACTCCGACGACGACGGCCTGATACTGCCCCCGCGCGTCGCCCCGGCCCAGGTGGTTTTGATGCCCATCGCCAAAAAGGAAGAAACGCGGCAGGCCGTACTGGATTTCACCCAGGCCCTGGCAAAGGAATTGCGCAGCCTTGATTTCCATGGAGAAAAACTCTCCGTGGAGATCGATGATAAAGATAAACCCGGCCGCGCCTGGGATTGGATCAAGAAAGGGGTTCCCGTTCGGGTGGAAATCGGCCCCCGCGATATGGAGAAGAACTCCGTGTTTATGGGCCGGAGGGACACGCCGGGCCATAAAAAGGAATCCATGGACCGGGACGCCTTTGTGGCCCAGATAGTGGACATGCTGGACGATATGTCCCAAAAAATGTTCCAAAAAGCCCTGGATCACCGGGCCGAGTTTACCCAAAAGGTGGATGGCAAGGAAGAATTTTACAAATACTTCACCCCCAAAAACGCTGAAAAACCCGAAATGCACGCAGGATTCGCCCTGTCCCATTGGTGCGGAGCTCTGGAATGCGAAGGGAAGATCAAACAGGACCTGGCCGTGACCATCCGCCTGATTCCCTTTGACGCCGAAGCCGAAGAAGGCCAATGCATTTGTTGCGGAAAGCCCAGCACCAAACGGGTTGTATTCGCCAAATCGTATTAACAGGTCCATGATAGCAAACGCGGAGTGGTGGTTTTTCAAATGGTGACAGCCCAATGATTCGCATCCAGGACATTATTGACAAGGTAATGGATTACAATCCGGAAGCAGACCTGGATCTGATAGAACGGGCCTATATTTTTTCCGCCAGGGTTCACGATGGACAGGTGCGCCTGTCCGGCGAACCCTATCTCTCCCACCCCCTTGAGGTGGCGGGAATCCTGGCGGATATGCATCTGGACGTCACCAGCATTGGGGCGGGATTGCTTCACGACGTGGTGGAGGACACCCACGCCACCCCCGAGCAATTGGAAGACATGTTCGGTAAAGACATGTCCAACATTGTGAGCGGAGTGACCAAACTCTCCAAACTCAGCTTCCGCACCAGCCAGGAAAGGCAGGCCGAAAGCATCCGGAAGATGATCCTGGCCATGGCCGATGACATCCGGGTCATCCTCATCAAACTGGCCGACCGGGTTCACAACATGCGCACCCTGGAATTCCAGCGGGAGGACAAACAGGTCCGTATAGCCCAGGAAACCCTGGATATCTACGCACCCCTGGCCGGACGCCTTGGCATTTACTGGATCAAACAGGAGTTGGAGGACCGGTCCTCCATGTACCTGTATGCGGAGCAATACCACGAGATCGAGGAACTTCAGGAACAGAAAAGGGACGACCGGGACCGGTATGTGGAGAAGATCAAGGGAATCCTGGAGAACAAACTCAAGGAATCGGGCCTTAAGGGCCAGATATTAGGCAGGTACAAGAGTTTTTACAGCATCTATATCAAAATGCTCCAACAGAACCTGGCCTTTGAAGAAATCTATGACATCATCGCCTTCCGGGTGATCCTCGACACCGTGCCCCAATGTTACGAGGCCCTCGGCCTGATCCATAATATCTGGAAACCCATCGCCAAAAAATTCAAGGACTACATCGGCAATCCAAAGCCCAATATGTACCAGTCCCTCCATACCACCGTCATCGGACCCTTTGGAGAGCGGATGGAAATCCAGATCCGCACCCACGAGATGGACGCGGTGGCCAAGTCGGGCATCGCAGCCCATTGGAGTTACAAGGAGGGCAAGGAGGCCGACGAAAAAACACGCAAGGCCTTTGCCTGGATTCAGGACATGGTGGAGCACCAGAAAAATGTCCGGGACCCCGAGGAATTCCTGGAAAACGTCCGCATAGAGCTTTTCCCGGACGAGGTGTACGTGTTCACCCCCGCTGGCGATGTGAAAGCCCTGCCCCGGGGGGCCACCCCCATCGACTTTGCCTTTGCCATCCACTCCGAGGTGGGAACCCGGTGCACGGGCGCCAAGGTGAACGGTCGCATGGTTCCCCTGCGCACTGAGCTAAGAACCGGGGACAGCGTGGAAATCCTGACCCAAAAAAAGGGCCACCCCAGCAAGGACTGGCTGCTCCATGTAAAAACCGTCAAGGCCAGAACCCGAATTCGTCAATGGATCAAGACCGAGGAGCGGGAAAGAAGCCTGGCCCTGGGCCGGGAAATGTGCGAAAAAACCTTCCGCCGCCACCGCCTGGCCTTGTCCTCCATGCTCAACAGCCCGGACCTGGAAAAAGTCTATACCGACTTCGGGTATAGGGATGCAGACAGCTTGCTGGCCGCAGTGGGGTATGGCAAACTCACCCCCCTGCAAATCATGAGAAAGTTCTCCCCCCAGCAGGCGCCCGAAGAAGAGAACAAGCTCCCAACACATGCCGATGCCGCCCCAAAAAAGAAAAAGGACGATACCGGCATCCTGGTCAAGGGAATGGACGATATCCTCATCCGCTTTGGAAAATGCTGCAATCCTGTTCCCGGAGACCCGGTGGTTGGGTATATTACCCGGGGCCACGGGGTTACCGTGCATTTGGCCCGTTGCGTGAACGCCATGCAACTGGACCCGGAAAGGGCCATTGAAGTGGAATGGGCGGAAGACAGCAACCAATCCTATCCGGTCCGGCTCTACGTGAGGGGCAACGACCGGGTGGGCTTTTTGGCGGACATCACCGCGGCGGTCAGCCAGTGCGGGTCCAACATCACCTCCATCAATACCCGCCTGGGCGAGGACCAACAGGCTAATGTATATCTGGGCGTGCAGGTGGCCGGTAAAGACCGCCTTGACGTGGTCATGAGCAATATACGCAAAGTCAATTCCGTCACCCTGGTCAAAAGAATGAGCCGTTAGAGTTTTTTGGCCCGGGTTTCCAGGGGTAGGGAGCTTTTTTTAATAATGACGAATTCAGTTTTCGAGGATGGGTTCTTCTCTCTGCGGGATTGTAGATTGCCATAATCTCTGAGGGCATCCCCAAAAATCGCGTAACCATTTTTTTTATCTGTACCGTTTCAAACCAACCCTGCAAACCTTGTATGCAGCCCATGCACCCAAAAGGAGCGGCGCGTCTTCGCTGCCGAAAGCAGTTTGGAATGAAGAAACACAATCCCGCACCCCCGGAAGACCTCCTTAAAAGCCTCCACACCCTGGAGAGTCAGCTCTATAGTCAGCAAGACGCCTTGGATCAGTTAACCGCGTTTATCGAGGAATTGCCCATAGGCATTCTGGATTTTGACCTGGAAACCGGGCGTATTGTGGGCATAAACCGAGCCTTGCGCGAATTGGGCGAATACCAGGCCCATGAAGTGGCAGCCATGGCCCCCCAGGATTTCTTGGCGCCTGAAAGCCTGGACCTGTTCGTCCAAAGGGTCCGGCAGAGCTTGGCTGGTGAAAAGATTTCCGACTTTGCGGAATATGCATTTTTTACCAAGTCCGGGAAAAAACTCTGGGGCCTTCTGGCCAGCCGCATCATCCGAAAGAATGGCGAGCCTTGGCGAATACTGGCGGTTGTCCAGGATATCACGGAAAGAAAACGCCTTGAAAAGGCCCGGCAGGAAGGGGAGGAACAGTTTCGGAACATCCTGGAAAACACCCAGGACTGCTTTTACCAGACTGACAAACAGGGGGATCTGATCTGGGTCTCCCCCGCCTCGGCCAGACTATTCGGTTTTGAAAAAGAAGAGATGCTCGGCAAGAACGTGGCTCGTATTTTTTACGCCAATCCTGAAGACCGAACCCGCCTCCTGGAAGAAATTCAAAAAACCGGCAAGGTCTCCTCCTATGAAGTGCTTCTGAAACGTAAGGATGGAACCACCGTCTGGGTAAGCACCAACTCCCAGTTCTACACCGATGAAAACGGAAATGTGCAAGGCGTGGAAGGAGTCTTCAGGGATATTACAGCCCGGCGCCGTGCCGAGGAACAACTGCGGGAGGCCCATGCCCGCCTGGAACAACGGGTGGCCGAACGCACAAGGGAACTGGAAGCAAAAAACAAGGACCTGCAAGAAGAAATTGAAAAACACCGGCGCACGGAAAAAGCCCTCAACCAGTCGGAAAGCAAATACCGGAACATCCTGGAAAGCATTGAGGACGGGTACTACGAAGTGGACCTTGTCGGGAATTATACCTTTTTCAATTCCACCATGGCCCGCATTTTAGGCTGTTCCTCCCATGAATTGATAAACCTCAATTTCCGCAAACTCACTGACGATGAAACCTCGGCCAGTCTTTTCAAGGTGTTCAACCGCGTTTTCAAGACCGGCCAGCCCGCCAAGTCGGAAGACTACACGCTGATTAAAAGAGACGGCGCAACCGCCTTCCTGAATATTTCCATATCCCTGATCCGGGATAACCATAACAAGCCCACAGGATTTCGGGGCGTGGTCCGGGACATAACAGACCGCCGGGCCGCTGAGCAGGAAAAACGCGACCTGGAACTCAAACTTCTCCAGGCCCAAAAAATGGAGGCCATGGGCACCCTGGCGGGCGGGGTGGCCCACGACTTCAATAATCTGCTCATGGGACTCCAGGGCAATGTAAGCCTCATGCTCCTGGAACTGGGACAGGCCCACCCCCTGTATGAACGGATGAAAAACCTGGAAGGATTCGTCAAGGACGCCACCGGACTCACCCGTCAGTTGCTGGGCTTTGCAAGGGGGGGCAAATATGAAGTCACCACCACCGATATCAATCAACTGGCGACCAAAACCCTGAATATTTTCGCCAGAACCCGTAAGGGAATCCGCATAACCAAGGACCTGGGAAATGTGTGGCCCGTGGACGTGGATCGGGGCCAGATCGAACAGGTCTTGCTGAACCTCTACGTCAATGCCGGACAGGCCATGCCTACAGGCGGAACCCTGAAGGTGGTCACCCAAAACGCCCGTCTGGATCGGGCCTTTGTGGGGCCCTACGGAGTCCTGGAGGGCCGATTTGTCAAGACCTCGGTGACAGATTCCGGCATAGGCATGGATTTGTCCACTCAACAAAAGGTCTTTGACCCTTTTTTTACCACCAAGGATATTAGCCGGGGAACAGGCCTGGGCCTGTCTTCCGCCTATGGCATCATGAAAAATCATGGGGGAATTATCAACGTGACCAGCAAACCCGGCAAAGGGTCCACCTTCAGCATCTTCCTGCCAGCTTCGGAAAAAAATATCCGGGAAACGACCACAAACACGGAAGGGGTGGCATACGGTACGGAAACCATTCTATTGGTGGATGATGAGGAAGTCATCCTCCGTGCGGGCCAGGAAATCCTCACAATCCTTGGGTATAAGGCCCTGGTGGCGAACCGGGGAAAAAGGGCCTTGGATATTTACAGGGAAATGCACGGAGAGATCGACCTTGTGATTCTGGACCTCATCATGCCCGACATGCACGGAGGCGAGGTGTTTGACGCCATTCAGGCCATTGACCCCCGGGTGAAGGTGCTGCTTTCCAGCGGCTACAGCCTGGACGGTCAGGCCGCGGAAATCATGGCCAAAGGGTGTGAGGCTTTTATTCAAAAACCATTTACTGTGGAAATCCTGTCCCAGAAAATACGCACTGTCCTGACCATGGAAAAAAAATAAGCCCCGGCCAAACGCTTTGAAAGTCTGCCCGGGGCCTGATGGCCTAATCGGGATTAACGCCCGCCGAAAAGCGGCCGGCATGAAGTTCTTCCAACAACTGTGCGTCGTCTTCAATATCCTTTTCGAAAATGGTCACATAGGTTCCCAGATCCTGAATCAGATGAGCGTCGCTTCCGCCCGTTCCGGGCTTGCCAAGCAATTCCGCCACCTGCCGGGCCAGGGCATTGTCCGTTTCCGAAACTTTTCCGTTGTGGACTTCAATGGCGTGGACGTACTTGAAAACCTTTTTTTGGGAAGCCTGCTCCAGGTTCATGTCCAATTGCCCCACACCAAAGGTCTTGAACCCCCGGAAAGGATGGGCCGCAATGGAAAACGCCCCGGCGGCTTCCACTTCTTTCTGGAGAGCCCGGGCCGTGACCACCCCCTGAATATCCTTTTCCAGGCCAAAAACCAGAATATCGCCCTGGGCAGTAGTGATCTCGTTTCCCCGGAAAATCCTTATGCCCTGGTCCAGAGCCAGTTCCCGGACCTCCTCCAAATCCCACAATACCTGATGCTCGGTAAGACAAAACCCGTCAAGCCCCAGCTTTTTTGCCCGGGCCACCAGCTCCCTGGGTTCGATATTGCTGCATTGAGACCTGGGCCAAGTATGGACGTGTAAATCGATTATCACCGTCTACTCCTTGCAAAGCCGTGGTTGGTTTTAGCTTTGGGGCTGCCAGCTTTCCAGGAACGCCTCCTGGTCCAGGCCGGGATTATGGCAGGTCGCCAAGTACAGATCCCGGGACTTGAGGGCCTGGTCAAAACAGCGCCCGCACTCAATGACGATCTCGGCAAAATGCTCGCAACCCTTCCTTCCGATTTCCTTCATGATGGCCTTGTCCCACCCTTCCTGGCGCAAGGACATGCCCACCGCAGTCTGGAGCACCGGTACGGCCCGGGGACACACAAAGTTGGTGTAACGCTTCATCTCGCCTTCGATCTTCAAAATCACGCCGTCCGCAATGCGTACGTCCATGTTGATTTCCATATTGTAGATGTGATCTATCTGGTTCCCGTTAAAGCGAACAGTTTCGTCGTCTATGAACTCCGCGCCAATAAGTTGGCTGCGATTGAATGATATCATGGGTTCCTCCCCCTGTTTTGTCTGGAATAAGAAAAGCCGCCCTAAACCAAAATTTCGGCCTACAGATTCAGGCCTTTCATAATGGGGCTGTCGTCCTGAAAGGAGATGCAACTGCGCACCAGCCGGGGACTGCTCTTGACCATGGCCCGTACGGCTTCCAGTCTTTCCTCGTCGTTTTCCAGGGCCTCCCCGATTTCCAGGCCCGGACGGGTGAAATGCAGGATAACGGCATTGCAGCACTCCAGCACTGCCTCGGACAACAGGGACGAGCCTTCAGGCCCTCCCAGGAGCCCGCGGACAATCTTCCGAAGCCCTGCTCCAATGGTGACCCCCTCCACGTCCTCCATGATCTCGGAAGCGTCTTCCAGGCCTTTGGGCACAAACCTGCCCAGATCGGCGGTGGCCTCAATAATCTCCATGGCCGGAAGTTGAACCACAAGGTTGACTTCGGCCTTCAATAAATCGTCCGTAAGTCTCCACGATACCCCAAGGGTTCCGTCCTTGCGGGGCTCAACCTCCACCACTTTGTTTCTCAGGAATTTTACGACCATCCAACCCTCCTGCTGCGGGCCTAAGCCCATCGTGTATTAGGCGAATAGTGAAAGCGGCTTTTACAAAATGAAAAACCGTTGTCTGACTGGCCGGTTTAAGATGGGATGCATGCACCGGTCTTTTGCTAATGTCGTAGCAAAGCCCCGGGCTGCTTGGCAATGAAAATAGGTTGATTCCCGTGCCATGCCGGAAAAAAGCGATTGATTGGCTTTTGAAGGACGAGATATCCTCGGAAGATTACCTTAAACAATGATATTCTTATGAGTATGAATCGAAATGGAAAATATTCAGAATTCAGGGCGTACGGCCAAATAGCCCTCCTTCGCCTTCTCTTCCAAAGAAAATTCAGCCCCAATCATGTCATGGCAGGGTCTTATGATTCCGGTTTGTGATCTGGGGATCACTCATCATACCAGTCCGGCTTCCATAAGGTGTCAATGCCCGAAAAACCCTTGAATCTTGTGCCCTGGGTCAGGGAGTTTTTCAGGTCCTTCAGAATAACCCGCATGATGGCGAACGCAAACCACCTATGAAGATCCTTTCTTATGGGATAAGGTGAAAACATGCGGCCAAGGTACTGGAAAGGTTTTTTTGCCACAAAATTCTTGTAGCACCATTGGGTGGCTTCAGCCACCTCGGCCCTACTGCAATGGTAAGTGCGCATGGAAGGGTAGAACATGTCGAATTTTTCGAAATTGGTTTCCTCCACCAATCCTTCCTGCAAGGCCCAGGTATAGAATTCGGTGCCGGGAAATGGTTGTATGGGGTGAAACGCGGCGAAATCCAGGTTGCAGTCATGGGCGTGTTTTAGCAGTCCCTTGATGGAATCCACGGTATCATTGGGCAGTCCGGTAATGTAGGTCGCCTGGCGAAAGACTTCCGGATGCTTTTCGGCCAGTATCCTGAAGGCCTGTTTGGTGACGTTGAAATCTTTGACCCCTTTGTTGACATAGTCCAGACTTTCCTGGGAATCGTGCTCCGCGCCCAGGAGGGTATGGCGAAATCCCGCCTTGACCATGAGGGGCAGAATGCCCGCCGCGTCCTGTTCCACCAGTTTGTCGGCCCGCACAAAGGCCCACCAACCGTCGAGCTTGATGTCGCGCCGGAGGATTTCCTCCGAAAACGCAGCCAGCCATTCGTTATCCGCGTTCCATGTCCCGTCCACCCAAAAAAGGTAGCGGATGCCGAAATCCTTGTAGAGCCATTCGATTTCATCGGCCATCCGTTGTACGCTTTTACTCCGGTACGCCTGATGGGAGACGTACTTGCCATCCACCAGTTGGGGCCTTCCTTCCTGTACCCGCCATGAGCAGAAATTGCAGTTGGCAATGCAGCCCCGGCTTCTTTGCACGGTGATGGCTCTGGGCCACAAATGGCCAAAGGGCTTGTAGTGCTCCAGCCCGGACAGGTCATAGGCGGGCATGGGAAGGTCGTCCAGATTTTCGATGAGGGGTCGGGCCGGGGTGAGTGCGGGAACGCCGTCCTCGTCCCGGTACGCTATCCCCCGGACAGTTGACGGATCTCCCCCGTCCCGAAGTGTGGATACAAGGTCCCGCAGGGTTTCCTCTCCCTCAAAAAGAACCACGTAGTCAATGGCCTTGCACGTGTTCAGGGTCCAGTCGGGCAGGGCGGTGTACATTACCCCGCCTGCAATGGTGACCGCCTTGGGCGCTTCCTTTTTTACCAGTTCAAAAGCCTTGAAACCTTCGTGGCAATAAACGGTTTTCTCCCCAATGGCCACGATATCCGGCTGGGTTTCACGCAAATATTTGGCCAGGGATTTCCAGCCCATCTCCTGCACACAGCAATCCAGGATCGTGATATCCACCCCGGGCACATGCTCCCGCAGATACGCCGCCAGGGTGGGGTAGGCCAGGGGCAGGAGAAAGTTATCGCTTTCGTTCAAAATGGGCCATACATGGCGTGGAGACCTGAGAAACAGGGTCTTTATGCCTGATTTTCCTTCAAGAGTATTGGACAGGTTGTTCATTTTTTCCCTTATAATCGTGTAAAAATCGCAATACAAAAATCCGGTGATGAAAGCCTCGGGAACAGTCCGTTGGCTAACCAGCCTGTTTTCGGTCCAAAATTTCAAACCGTCCTATGGCCTTGACCGAGGTATAGTTTGTCCCGATATACCCATGAACCAGGGACGCATATTGTGCAAAATCCTGTTGGTGGATCACCTTAAGACCCTGGACCCGGATGATGGTCCTGACCCGTGCCTTTTCCAAGTCCCGGATAGTTTCCAACTGGTAATCCCTGCTGTCCCATTGACCAGGCCAGATAATCCGCACCCTTGTGGGGTTGGGACGATCTGCCAGCAAATACACCAGGGGCGCCCACGGAACAACAAATATGGCCTCTCCGGGAAGAGTCCTGGCCTGTATTTCCTCAACCAGTTCATTCAATATGGCCGTGGTTTCAGGGTCTGTTTTAACTCCCAGGCCCCTTTCCATGGATAGGGGGACCCCCTTGGACAGAGAAAGGACAAGGGGCGCATCCAGGAAAACGGCAAACATCCCCGCCAGAGCCAATACAGGCAGGACGCGCCACCACCCGGGAATCCGGGCTATGGCATTGTCCGCAACATAAAGCAATGCAGGCAAGGCTATGGGCAGCAAAGGCCTCAAGTGTCCCATGTCGGAGCGGGGAAACAAGGCGCCATAAACGCAAAGAGCCAGCACACTGTATGCAAATAAGATTCTATGGCTGCGGCTTCCCCGGGTTGTCCTGCATCCTGCATGGACCGCCAGGGCCAGCAGTAAAAGAGGAAATCCGTAAAACAAAAGGGTTTCCCTGCCAAAAACAACAGGAGGCAGGGAATGGGCCAGTCCGGATACAAGGCCCTTCGCAGTGAGGGGATAGATAATCGTAAGATATAGAAAATCCCTAAGATTACCGGCTATCAGGGCGAATAGCGCCCATCCGGCCAGGGCAAGGAACACGCCTTTCAGCCAGGGGATCAGAAATCTGGCTTCATGGGGATTTTTTGTAAGGAATCCCAGGAGGATGCGATGAAAAACCACCCCCCCGAAAAGGCATAGCCCAAAGGATTGCTTGGTGAGAAAGGCCAACCCAACCAGAAGCCCGGACAGTATCCAGGCCATGGGGCGCCTCTTTTTTTCAGCCCAAAGGCAGGCAAGGATGGCCGCGAGGCTAAGGGCGGCGGCGCACCAGGAATTATGCCAACTGACCCTTTGTATGATCAATGCACCCGCTAATAAAAATACAATCCCGGCATAGGCTATGGGAGAAAGACCCCTTTGGCACGCCTCCCTGGGCCGGATTCGCCATGCCAGACAAAAGGAAAGGACCAACACCAGGGAAACCAGCGCAGCGCCGGATAGACGGGCCTGGGCCAGCCCTGGCCCAAAGCAAATAAATATCAGCGCCAAGCCATAGTAGGATAAGGGCCCTTTGAAATAAAGCAGATCGCTGTATAATTGCTCCCCGTCGGCAAGGCGTTGGGCCGCATGGAGCGTGGAGCCTTCGTCAAAAAAAGTATGGTATCCCCCAGGAGTCATCAAACCTCCCAAAACCGTGGCCGCCAAGCTGGCAAAAAAGAGCAGGATTCCAACCGTTTTGGGCGATTGAACGCTAAATGGGATGTTGAAGGCGTGACGGCAAAAAATATTCATCCTCCTTGATTGACAGGCCCGGCCCGTTTTCTGTGAATCAGCACCAGGTTCCGGGCATATATAAACAAGCCTCCAGCCTGCCCCACAATGAATACCGGGTCCTTTCTGTAAATGGCGTAAACCAAAAGGGTGGCGCCGCCAGCCAGGCTCAAATACCAGAAAGCCAGAGGAATGGAGCTTTCCTTCTTTAGTTCGCTCACGATCCATTGGAGTAAAAACCGGCTGCCGAACAGGGCCTGGCCCAGGAATCCCACAGCCAGCCACCAGCCGACGCTTCCTGAAAAGGGAGCAGCCAGCACGGACAAGTGCTGCACACTTACTATCATGATGATTCTCCAACACGTAGTGGAAAGACGCCAGGATTGTCTGGCCTGAAGCTGTTCCCAACCCTCTTGATTTATATACAACAACTATATATGTTTGAAAATAGATTATTCCTGTAACAAGCGCGCGGGGTGTGCAGCCTGCTGCGGGAAGGCCTTTGGTTGCTTGTGTTTCCCGCCCCTTGGAGGGATTTGGTGAAAAAATTCAAAATGTTGTCCATTGTCTCCCCAGCCTTTAACGAGGGAGACAATTTAGGAATCCTTATACCTGAAATCACGCGGCAGATTCCCCGGCTCTCAGACTTGTGCGCCAGTGTGGAATGGGTTATCGCGGATGACGGAAGTACGGACAACACGGCCCGGGTGGTTGATTCCGGCCCGGAGTTTGTGCGCCGTCTTGTCTTGGAACACCGGGGCATGAGCGCGGCCCTTTACCAGGGGGTCATGGATGCCCGGGGCGAGGTGATCGCCACCCTGGACGCAGATTTGCAAAACGATCCCGCGGACCTGCCTGGCATGGTGGCTGTATTGGCGTCCTCAAAAGCCGATATGGTCTGCGGCATCCGGTGGAATCGGAAAGACACCCTGGCAAAACGCCTGGCATCCAGGATATCCAATAAAGTTCGGAGGAAGGTGTTGTCCGACACCATCCAGGACGCAGGATGCACCTTGCGGGTTTTCAAGACCACGGCCAGGGAATGTTGCTTCTGGCCCATCCATGGCGGACACCGGTTTGTAGGGCCCTTCGCCCAGAGGCAAGGGTTGCATGTGGTTCAAATGGGTGTCAATCATAGGGAAAGAGGGCAGGGCGCCAGCCATTTTGGCGTCAGGGATCGCTTGCCCGAGGTTGTCCGGGATCTGGCGGGAGCCCGGTGGCTGATGTCACGCACCTTTGCGCCGCTGGACACGGCAGGGAACGCGCAGGATCGGGGGAAGCAGGATTGATGGATAATCACCCCCGCAGCGGCCCTTTTCCGGCCCAATACCTTGCCCATGCGCTGTTGTTTGTGCTCATGGCCTCGGTCCTGGCCCGCATGCTTGCCCATCCCTACAGTTTCTGCGACGATTTGACTCATTATTTTTCCCTACACCAATATGTGAACGGCGGTGTTCCTGTCAAAACACCTGGCGGGGAGTTGCAGGCGGCCCACGCGGTGGTTTTGGGAATCCGGCTGATTTTCGTAGCCCTGGCCGGGCTTTTTCAAGCCCTGGGGGTGGCGTACCCGTTTCTTGCAGCTTCCAAATTTTGGGCGTTTTGCATGTTGCCCATAAGCTACGCGGTCTGGGCCGTGTACCTGAAAAAACCTCTGGGACAGGTTTTGGGGTCTTGGGCCGCCCTGGCCATAGTCCTGCTCAACACCATCAACCATATCATTCCTTCCGGCCTGGCTCGCAGTAGTAATGTGCTCCTGCTTGGGCTGTGGTGCATGGCCTTGCGAAAACGATCCCCCGCCGCCATTTCCGGGGTTCTGTTGCTGACTTCGATTGTGTATCCCGTGATTCTGCCTGTCCTGGGGATTTCCCTGTTTTTCGCCACAGCCTGGGCTTGGCGGGACAAGGAAACAACCTGGTTCCGGGCGGGCGTGCTGATTTTGGGGTTTGTCACTTCCACAGCCTATATGGTCATAAAATCCTTAACCAGTTTTGCGGCCTTTAATCTCCACCCCATGTCCTACTCCGAAATGCTGTCTGTGCTGGTCCGGGGTGACTTTTCCCCCAACCTGGATATTCCCAAACTCATTGGCAGGCTTGGTAATCAAAGCCTTGTGGAATGGTTTCAATTCAATGTGTTCAATTACTGGACCAGTACTGGTTTTCAGTTTGAGATTACAATCATAGTTTGCATTTTGGGTCTGTGCGCGACCGGGCTGGTTTTCGCCAGGATGCCCAGGCATGCCGTACAGCCATGGATGCTTTGGATAACGGTTTTGTTTCTGGCGATCGGAAGCATCGCTTCTTTCCGAGAGAGGTATTTTTTTCTGGCTGTCTGCTGGTTTTGCGCCCTGGCCTCCCTGGGATGGGTGGTTTTGCCCAAATACACCCGAAAATCCCCAATTCCCATGGAGTTGAAAATTTTAATCCCCTCATCGGTGGCCGCCTTTCTCATAGTCCATATGGCCAGCTACAAAATTTTCGTCATGGTTCTGGACCCGGGAAGGCAGTTGCAGAAAACCTTTGCCATTCTGGCCCCGGTGCTCACGGTTTTGTATGTGGCAAGGCTGTTTAGTCTGGGTGAATTCAAGCACCGGCGGCAACTGGGGGCGATTTTGGGGAGTTGCGCCGTGCTGTATGGGTGCTGGGCGCTGGACTTGGGGTATCATTCCTATACCGATGAAAAGGTCATGCGTGCCATAAGGGATCTGCCGCCGGGCGCCGAGGTATTATGCCACCCCCAGACAGCGGATTTTGTGCTGATCATGACAGGCAAGGGCACATCTACAGCCCGGGAGTTGGTGCGGATCGGGGCCAAGCCCTATACCTCGGATATTATTGCGGCCTATGCCAGGGACGTGGATCTTCTATACAGCAACGGGCCGGAAAAATTGCGGCAATGGTGCGGGCAAAATCCAAAAAACAAATATATACTGGGGGAGCCGGATATGTACACGCCCGAGGAGACAGGCCGCCTGTTCGACCCCTATAATCAGGCCATGGAGCAGCGCAGGCAAAGCAAATACTACCTGGACAAACTGGAAAGCCCTTGCAAAATAAAAATAGGGGAAACTGCAAGCCTGATTTCTTGCGAATGCCTTTTGAACGAGCTAAAAGAGCAGACTTCTGATTCGCCCCAACCCGAGGAAAAACCATGAAATGGCTGCTGGTCAACCCCAGGCCCGAAGAATTCTCCGTCCTGGGAAAGTATGAAAAAGTGATGGTGCCGTTCATCCCCATGGGTCTGGCCTACCTGGCAGCCTCCCTTGAGGAACGGGGCGCTGAGGTCGGCATTTATGATGGTTTTGCCTCCCCCGGTCTGAGCCTTGTGGAAAAGGCCGCCCTATTCCAGCCCCAGGTGGTGGGAATCTCCTGCCTTACGCCTACCGCCGACGCTTTAAAAACCATGGCGCCTGCCCTTCGAATGGCGGTCCCGGGGGTAAAGATCGTATTAGGCAACATCCACGCCACCCTGTTCGCCAGGGAACTTATGGAACAAGATCTTGCCGATTACGTCATTCATGGAGAAGGCGAAAAGGCCATACAAGCCCTGGACGACTGCCTGGAGGGCAGGATAGGCCCGGAGGACGTGCCGGGATTGAGCTATTTGAATAACGGCTCAGTCTGCACCAATCCTCCCGGGTCGCCTGTGCAAGACCTGGATGCCCTGCCTTTGCCTGCCTGGCATCTTTTTGACCTGGATCGTTACCAGACGCCCCCATTGTTTGCCTTTAAAAAACGTTTGCTGCCGATCCTGGCCTCTCGGGGGTGCCCGTTCCGGTGCTATTTTTGCGCCCAAAACGTCATGAGTCCAACGCTTCGTAAACGGAACATGGTAAAGGTGGCGGATGAAATCGAGACCGTTCATAACAAAACGGGAGTGGACCTGTTCTGGTTCTGCGACGCCATTTTTCCCCTGACCCGGCAGGACGCCAAGATTTTTTGCCGGGAAATGACATCACGGGGCCTTCATAAAAAAATCCAGTGGATTACGGAAACCCGGGTGGACCTGGTGGACCGTCCCCTGCTGCGGATGCTCAAGCAAGCGGGCCTTTCCATGGTATTGTTCGGCCTGGAGTCCGGGGACCAGGAGGTGCTTGCCCGCATCAAACCCGGGGTTGACCTGGATGCAGGAAAGCAGGCAGTGGCTGCAGCCCGGGCCGAGGGGGTGACTACCCTGGGTCTCTTCATGCTGGGACTTCCCGGGGAAACCCGCCAAACCATGGAAAAAACCATTGCATTCGCCAGGGGCATCAGCCTGGATTTTGCCAAATTCAACCGGGCCGTTCCTTACCCCGGGTCCCGGTTTTTCGATGAGATATACAGGGGCCGGGACATGCCGCCGTGGGAACTGTTTTCCAGCAATTACGAACCCCGGAACGGGGAAGGGATTGTGTACACGCCCCGGGGCGTAACAGACCAGGAGTTGATCCGGCTTCACAAGCGGGCTTTTTTTCGGTTTTACGTGCGTCCGGGACTGATCGCCAGGCACCTTGCCGGGGGAAGAATTTCGCCCTGGAACATGTTGCGGGGCGGTGGGGTGGTTGTAAGGAGTTTTTTTGAAGAAAATGTTCAAAATCTCTTCAAGTCCCCAAAATAGCTCTCTATGCAAAATAAATGGGAACATGCGTATGGAATACTCAGTGTTCAACTCAAGATGGAAAAAGGCCGTACTATGGATTGTTTGGATAGGGTTCCTGCTTTTCACGGGGGAGATCATAGTGCGGTGGACCTGCCCCCCCTTGCCCCGCATGAGCGAGTATATTATGCCAGTCAACGATCAAAGGGGATATGCCCTTAAGCCCAACGCGCATTATTTATTTTGGGGATTGCACGGAACCTTACCTGAGCCTGTCCATTACCAAATCAACGGGCAAGGCTTACGTGAGGACGGGTTGGTTCTTACGGAGATTCCTGAAAATCGTTTGCGAATCGCTACGTTAGGCGACAGTGAAGTATTTGGGTGGTCTGTAAACTCAACCCAGACTTTTCAACATCTTTTGGAAAAAATGGACGATCGGTTGGAAGTTATAAACATGGGGGCGCCAGGCTACAATGCGGAGAATGTGGCTTGGCAGGGTGAGATAATGCTGGAAAAATATGCATGCCATGCTGTTTTGTATTGGGTAAACCCCAATGATTTTTTTCGTTCCAAGAGCCTCGTGTCTTTAAGGGTTTTTCAGAGCTTCCGCTCAGCACTGGTTTTTCAAAGCTATTTCTTTTTCGAAAGGTTAAAGGAAAATAGAGAGAAAAGAACGCGGTATTCGCTGGTTCAGGTTGAGCGGATGAAGACGGGACTCCTCCAACTATCGAATATTTGCGATTCAAAAAAAATCCCCTTGTTTTTGGCCTTTTCAAAGCCCCGGGATTATGACGTTTTGATTAAAATCCCCGAGCTAAAGCGGGCTTTTAAGCCCGAGTCTGTCTTGTTTATTGATTCCATAATGAAAATGCACCCTCGGGTTGACGGGCACCTCTCCGCCGCCGGGCATGGGGAGTTGGCTTCATTTCTGTATAGGGAGATGGCCATGCCCCTATTTTCAAAAATGGAAAGCATCAAAACAGCGTCACAGCCTGCTGGCTCCATCCACTCAGTGCAATAAAAGGGGCAGGTCTCCGTTTTTCATTATGGCCGCATGGGAATTATAGCGTCCTTGGCAAGCATTGCCGCCCCATAAGCAAGGTTTCGGATTTCCCGAAGGCTTTTGGACGAAAAGAGTCTGGCAGCCATATAGTGGGGATTCAAATAAAAGGAGAGATAGGCGTTCTTGACCCAACGGTTGACATCCTCCATGGGAATGCCCGTAAAAGATTGGTTTTCAAAGGGAGTGCCAGAGGCGTCATTGTTATAATACAGGTTGAAAACGTCATCCTGGCTCGCCACTCCCTCCCTGTTTTTTTGGTTGAGCAAAGCGGAAAGTGGATCGGGCATGAGACCAGCGAATAGTGCATAATCCGGCTTGATCCTTTTCAGAAGTTCCATGGTTTCCCTGACTGTCTGATCCGTCTCTCCCGGAGCTCCAAACATAATATACGCCAAGGAACGGATGCCCGCTTTTTTCAGAGCATGGACTGCTTTAACAGATTGCTCCACCGTGGTGGCTTTGTTCATGGAGTTCAGCATCCTCTGCGAACCGGATTCAATTCCCAGAGACACCATGTAACACCCTGCCTTTGCCATTTGATGGGCCGTTTCATAGTCTATAAGATCCACCCGGGATTTACACGACCATGCCAGGCCGGGAAATTCCCTGGAAATCATTTCGGTCAACGCGTAAAGCCTTTTTCGACCCGCAGTGAAGGTAGGGTCCACAAAGTGCACTTCCCTTGCCTGGAACACGCGTTTTGCCCAGGCGATTTCCTCCGCCACTCTTCCGGGACTTTTTTGACGAAGGTCTCGGGACAGGCTGCAAAAGTTGCAATGCCATCCGCACCCCCTGGCGGTCTCCACCAGGCAAAGAGGTGGTTTGACATTGAAAGGAGGGTGCATGGCGTAAGGAGCTTTGGGCAGGAGGTCCAGCGCAGGCAGCGGCAGGCTGTCAGGGTCCAAGGGCTTCCCGGGAGGGTTGTGCCTCACTTGCCCGTTTTCCCGCCATATAAGGCCGGGAACCGAGGAAAAAGGGCCGCCGCTTTGGAGAGCGCAAACCAGTTCGTAAAGCGCCCGTTCCCCTTCCCCCTTGATAAAAAAATCCACTTCCGCCAGTCTGTTTCCTAACATTTCAGGCGGGAAAACCACCCCGTAGCCCCCTATGACCGTATGAATTTCCGGGCGGATTGTTTTAAGCTGTCGAATGATGGCGTGGGTGTGAGCGATATTAAAAATTGTTGTGGAAAAGCCGACCACCTTCGGATTGCGCCTGAGAATCTCATGAAGGGTTTGGTCGGCAGTATGGCGCAAGGCCACGCTGTCCAGGAGAGAGACCTGCACGTTCCTTTCCCGCAGGTAGGCCGCCAGGGAAGCCATACCCAAGGGCTGCATGGGCATGATGCCGCTCAGGTTAAAACGGATTCTGGATAAGGGGGGAGAAATGAGGAGAACTTTATACTCTTTTGAAAAGCCTTGCATACCAATATCCCTTGTTGCCAATATAGAAGGGGTGCTTATCCGGAATGGCGGAACGAATCATACATGCTCAGGATCATGGCCTTGAACCCTTTCCACATAACGCCCAACGACAAGGACCTGTTTTTCAGATGATGAAAAATCTTTGAGGGGCGTATCCAGAAAACAGCCATGGCCAAATGTTGAAACTTTAACAACTCCTTTTGGGTCATGCCTTCCGGAACATGGAGCAGGGTGTCGCCATTTTTCGGAAAAAACCAGGCGCTGAACTTGTGGTATTCCAGGTTTTCCGGCTCGCCGTCCCACCAGGTGTCAAAGAAGGGGGTCCCAGGATAAGGTACGGCAATATTGAATTTTGCAAAATCCGTATCCAATTCCTTGGCAAACCGTATCGTATCCCGGCACGAGGAGGAGGTTTCTCCGGGAAAACCAAGCATGAAAAAGGCACAGGTGCAGATGCCAGCCTCTTTTGTAAGACGAATAGCTCTCCTGGCGTCTTCCAACTGGAACTTTTTACCTATGCGCTTGAGCGTTTGTTCATTTCCCGATTCCACGCCGTAAGCTATCTGCACTATCCCGGAATCCTTCATGGCTTTCAGGAGTTCGGGCTCCGCCATGTCCACGCGCATTTCCGTAATCCAGCAGGCCTTTTTGTGGATTCCTCTATCGATGAGAGCTTGGCAGAAATCCATTCCCATTTTTTTATTAAGGGGGAACATGCAATCCGCAAGACCGGTCATGGTCACCCCAAAGCGGTCGACCAAATATTCCATTTCATCCACAACATTCCCAATACTCCTGACCCGCACATTTTGAAACGGAGAGGCTTGGGCGCAAAAAAAGCAACTGTACGGGCAGCCTCGGGATGCAATGACTGGAAGGGATATCCCCGATACCCCAAAAATGGGATGTCATTCGTAAAGATGGTATGGCAACAAATGCCATGCAGGATAGGGGAGGGTGTCCAAATCCATAATTTGCTCCACAGGCCCTGTATGGACGCACTTTCCCTGATCCAAAAAACTGAGCCCGGATATGGTTTCGGGAGAGGCGCCACATTCCAAAGCACTGGCAAGGCTGGCCATGGTCATTTCACCCTCTCCATGGACAATAAAATCACCCACATCCTTTTTAAGCAGATACTCATGAAAAGCCCAGGCGTGAATATTCCCAAGCACGATTTTAGTATTAGGGAGGTCTCTTCGAATGAGAGCACTGAGAGCTTCCACCGAAGGCATAGCGGCCGTCAGGCAGGATATCCCCACTATCCCGGGCCGGAATTCCCGAAGCAAGGACATGGTTTGATGGGGAGCCAGCTTCTGCGCAAACTGGTCTATAACCATCACGTCATGCCCTTCCTTTTCCAAAACCGCTGCGATATAAGCCACTCCTATGGTAGGAAAAGGAGTCATGGTATTGGAGTACCGGCCCAAAAGGTCTTTTCGTCCGCTTTCCGGAATAATCAAGACGATTTTCACAAAAATATTCCCATCGAATTTTTAGATATCAGACCAAGCAAGATTTTTACCACCCTACTATAACTTATAGTACAAACTCCCCTTGATTGAAACTCCATATTGCTATATTTAGTCATTGTTGGAATTTTCCTGCCTGATACACCCTATCTATTGAATAAGGAACGCCTGTGATACTGTTTGTCCACCCGGATTCCAAAATGATGCTTCGGCCTATTTTGCCCATGTCCCTTCCTGCGGTAATCAACCGGATTGAAGAACCAGTTTCGGGTCGGTACCATGATGAATGGACCAAAAAGGAAGTGGCCGGGGTAGACATTATTGTCATGGATATCCATTGGTTTAGCGCCATAAAATCCGCCATCAAACTGTCGCACCGGTTCAAGGCGATCAACCCCGAAGCCAAGGTGATTGCAGGAGGGGTTTCCGCCAGCGTGTTCCGCCACCAAATACTCAGGGACTCGAAAATTGATTACATCATCCGGGGGGACGGGGATATACCACTGGCGGCGTTAATCAAAGCCTTGAGGGATGGATCGGATTTGAGACAGGCGCCCAACCTGGTGGCCAGGGAGTGGGAGTCTGAAAAAACCTATGTGTTGACGAGGGAAGATTTCGACCAAAACAATTATCAAGACATTTCGTTTTTTCCTTCATTGAAAAGGGATTTGGATAGGTTACACAAGCAAAGCCACCACCGCGCCTACCCTACATACCCGTACTTGATGGCTGCAAGAGGTTGTTCACTCCACTGTGAGCATTGCTATGGGGCTCCCAAAAATCAAAAAAGGATATTCAATCGCAATCTGGTGATGCGTTCTCCTGAAAAGGTAAAAGCGGACATTTCCGCATGGAGTGAAAACCCCGAAATCGCCTACATGTCCACATTTATTGACTTTGTGGGTCCCATGCCGTTGGACTATTCCAAAGCCGTGCTGGATCGAAAATATAACTTGTTTGTTGCATGGGATATTGTAACTCTCCCGTCTGAAGAAGCTCTATCACTTCTTATGCAATCATTTTCAGGCGGCCTTGTCCAGTTCTCCATTGACCAAAAGCATGCTTCCTCCACGGAATTGCAAATCCAGGATAGATTAATCAGTTGTATTAAACAGGTCCAGGCCACAACAAAATATGACGTGCGCGTATGTTACGCTCAAAGACTTATCTCTTCCTCTCCTCAATATGGAGAGGCTCTTCAGTCTGTTCAAAAAGCAACGGGCTGCACCTTAAGCCGTGCGGATACCTGGTGGTATACTGATCTGGATCCTGGTCCCGACGGGGCCTGCACCGAGGCTCAATACCAACAATCTCTCAGGGATACCAATAGACACACCCTGTGGAACGCAGCTTACAGGATAGGCATCTCTCTCCATGGCTGGTTCCCTAAGCTCGCGGAACGGTGCGCCAATATGGTCATCAGTAATGTGGGCGATTCCTTTGCTGCATAGTGTATTGCCTGCAGCCTGACGAGGTGGCTTGTCTCAACAACTATTTGAATTTTATTGAAAAACATGCCACACCTCGCTCTTTTCACTGGCTTGATTCAAAAATCTTGGGCGAAATTTCCAATATGCCCGCTGAACTCCCGATAAATATGGAATCCCTTTCCGGGGAATAACCCACAAAACGCGGCAAAGGCCCCACTTCTATGGAGCCAATTAACTCCCCGGTATGGTAGTCATAAACCTCCAAGTCACCAGTGAAATATTTGGCCACATATATCCAGTTGCGCTTACTGTCAAAGTCCAGACAGCGGATTCCAAAACCGGTGGGAATTTTTCGTTTGGTAGCAAGGGTTTGGGAGTCCAACACATAAACGATAGCCGCTCCGTTTGCCAGGATTTCCTTTCGTTCCGGCAAAGGCACTGACCACATGCTTAAAAATAAACTTTTCCATGCCGTCACCTGCAGTGCAGGCAGGCTTATGCAATAAAAGCCCAACGGAAAACTGGGGGTATACATCAGGCTTTCTTGCTCAGAAAATGATGCAATATTGTAGGCTGGCAAATTAGGAAGACGCAATTGCGCCTTGGGGGTGTAATCCAAATCATAAGCAAACACCCTTCCTCGGAAAGTACAGACGTATTTGGTATTCCCTATAACCTGTCCGCTTCGGAATCCATCCGCGCTTTGTGCGGTTTCTTCCTGTTCTGTGCCGGAAAGGGGCCACCCCCTAATCAGGGTCATGTCACTTACATCAATTTCATAAATAATCCTATTTTCAAGGCTGGCTGAATGGCTCCCTGTGTAGATAGTCTTTTTGTCGAGGGAAGGAAAAAAGTAGGTACATGTACCGCCCTTATAATCGTATCTATATATTTTCCCAGTTTTTAGATTGATTTTCTCGATGCATCGTCGTCTTTCATAGGACACTATGATTGTGTCAGGTCCTATGCAATGAATCATGTAAGGATCAAAATGGGTTGCGGATAACTTCTCACCACCGGGATAAAGGAGTTGTAGACCTCCATCTTCTTGTTTGGCTTCTACCACCCAATTCACACCTGGAACATCCAGGCTCTTCCGGTCCCATTCATGATGCGCCATGCCATCAAAATGAAAGTATTTTAGAAATGGAAAAAGAAGAATAGCAATTACAAAAAAGACGCAATTGATTACAGTTAAGGCGTGAACTGTCAATTTGATTTTGCATCGAGTGGCCACTATTTTTAGCAAAGTATAGGTTAAAATTGGAGCAGAAAAAAAAATTACCCCCCAGGTGAAAGAACTGACAGTTAAAAAACCAAAGAGCGAAAAAGCTAATCCGTTACAGGAAAAAAATACAGCCAGGGACATTCCTTTGAAAAGAATCTTACTCCTCAATGGCGATTGTTGGATAGTGAAAACCCCAAGAGACACAGTAAAAAGCAAAAGCCGGGTTTTGTCCAAGTCCCCATCCAACATGGAAAATCCTAAGTACGCATAGAAGAAGAGGGAGGCAGAAGGCACAAGAATATAGTAAGTCAAAAATTTGATAAATTTCATTTTGCAACGAGTCCCGTTCTTCTTCTTAATGGGGGCATTTAATCAGGCGCATAAGACGTGGTTTTCTTATGCAGAGCAATCCCACCCTGGACAGAAAACTGAAAAGGGTATTGGAATAGAAGTGACCAGCTATTCCAAGTGTTTCATTGCTAAAATATTTTCGGTGATATTTCCAAAATGCCGGCTGAACTTCCGGTAAATATGGAATCCCTTTCCTGAGAATAGCCCACAAAACGCAACAACGGGCCAACCTCTATTGCGCCTATCAACGCCCCTGTGTGGTAGTCATAAACCTCTAATTCCCCAGTAAAATATTTGGCCACATAGATCCAATTACGCTTAGTGTCAAAGTCCAGGCAGCGGATTCCAAAGCCGGTGGGAATTTTCCATTTGGTTGCCAGTGTTTGGGAGTCCAACACATAAACGCTCGCCGCTCCGTTCGCCAGGATTTCCTTTCGCTCCGGCAAAGGCACTACCCACATGCTCAAAAAAAGGTTTTTCCATGCTGTCACCTTCAATTCAGGCAGACTTATGCCATAAAAGCCCACGGGAAAGCTGGGGACATACATCAGGCCTTCTTGATCGGAAAAGGATACCATATTATAAGCTAACAAATTTGAAAGGCGCAATTGCGCCTTGGAGGTGTGATCCAAACCATAGGCAAAAACCCGGCCGCGGAAGGTGCAAATGTATTTGGTTTCCCCAATAATCTTACCATTTCGAAATCCGTCATTGTTTTGTTTTTTCTTCTCCCATGGAGTGTCATTTAAGGGCATGCTCCTAATCAGGGTCATGTCACTTACCTTGATTTCAAAAGTATCCGAACTATCTGAAGGTACATAAAGACTCCCCGTGTAAAGTACCTTTTCATCAGGTGAAAGAAAAAAATACGTACATGGGCCTCTTCTGTAAGCCCACGTTTGGAGCGTTTGGGTTTTCAGGTTGATTTTTTCAATGCACCGCCGCCTTTCATAGGAGACAAGGATTGTTTCAGGCCCCAGGCAATGAATCATGAACGGATCAAAGGCCTTTGCAGAGTATTTTGCGCCATCGGGATAAATGAGCTGTAAGCCGCCTTCTTGTTGCTCCACTTTCACCACCCAATTCACGCCAGGGCGGTTAAGTCCTTTATTGTCCCATTCATGCTGGGCCATGCCATCAAAGGCAAAGTTTTTGAGAAATGGAAAAGATGAAAAGGCTATAACAAAAAAGACGTAATTAATAACCGTTAAGGCAGAGAGCGTCACTTGGATTTGCCATTGGCCGGCAATATTTTTTAGCAATGCATATATCAACACAGGAGCAATAAAAAAAAATACTCCCCATGCGGGTGAGTTGACAGCTAAAATCCCGAGGAACGAAAGAATCACGATGTTGCAGGAAAAAAAAACAGCCAAAGAAGCCCCTTTAAAAAGGGATTTTTCACGCAAGGAAGAGTACTGAAAAGCCAGGGTCGAGCCCGATAAAAATATAATCAATAACCGGGTGCTTTCCAACCCATCTTTCAGGCCGCAGTATCCAATAAAAAGACAAAAAATGAGCGTTGCGGAAAGCACAAAAAAACAATAACCCAGATTTTTTACAAATCTCATTTAGCGATGTGTCCCATCCCCTTAAAGGCTTGCCCCAATACATTCAAAAGAGCATGGGGATTTCCATTAAAAATTTGAGTAAATTCCACATATGGGTATATCAGACAGCCCTTGCAAACCCTCAAGGGTATCCCATGAAATGATTCAAGGTATCCAGGGGGATTGCCCGGGGGCATGGGCGTTATATCCATGTGCACATGGCACCGGCAGACATTTCCGGATGGAGTGACAAAAGCCCCATACCTGCCAAGCAGACAATGTTTACCCATGGCGGAGACATCGGGATACCGCGATAACAGATCCAGATAGGCGCGTGAACAACACACCGGCAGGCCCCGCCTTTTAGCCGCAGCCAACTGTTTGACATTATGCAGCAAAGCCTTTTTTTCAGGGAGAAATTTGGATGCCTCCATGGAGCTGACATCGCAGGGAGTCACTGGTTGAAAGGTGCATTGCGCGCCCATCTCCTTGGCCGTCCGGATTATAAAAGGGATTTGCTCCTGATTCTCCCTGGTGAGCACGGTTGAAAAAACAAGCCGTTTTCCGGCGCTCAAGGCGCTTTCCCCTCCCCGGAGCGCTCCCTCAAAAGCCCCATGTCCTCGAAGGCTGTCATGGATGTCCCGGTTCCCATCCAGACTAATCACCACCACGTCCACATGGTTTAAGACTTCCTTTCTTTGGGGAAGGAGCAATCCATTGGTATTCAGGGTGACCAGGGCTCTGCCATGGGCGGATTTCAACAACGCACCCAGGTCCTCCCGCAACAGGGGCTCGCCTCCGCTGAATCCCATGCGCAGGGTTCCGGCGTTGAGAAAGGAATCAATGGCATCCAACCAGTCGCTTGTATCCATTTCGTTGGCGGGGATCCCGGGAAATCCGCAATAGGTGCAGCGCAGGTTGCAGCGATGGGTGACAATCATTCCCATGGAGGCTGGAAAACGCCTTTTTTGAAGCATGGCGGAAAGGAGCCCAACCATGGAAATGATCGTTTGCTTCTTCAAAATGCCTCACCCAGTTCAGTTAATGAATATCCATGAAATAAGGAGTCCTGCGCCCAGGGCAATATTAGTAAAACGAAAGCCCAAACGCATAGTCGCAAGGCTGGGCTTGCCTTTGTACAGATGGGTCAGTCCAATTTCGCTGCAGGAAATCAGGCTCAGCAAAACAGCGTCTTGCATAGCCAAATAGCCTGGTAGAATGCAGGCCCAGGCCAGGGCCGCCCGAAGGCCCGCCAGAAACCATATGCATCCAATGGTTTTTTCTTTCCCCAGGCGAACAGCGACCGTGTTGATTCCTGCAGCCAAATCACTGTCTCTATCCTGAATCTCATGGGCAAGCTGGGGAATCAGGACACTGGGCGCCAGGACCAGGCATAATAATGTCCCCCCCGGGACAGGCTTTCCAAAGACTAAAATGCCTGCATAAAAAATAGGAATAAAAATCAGGCAGTTCATCAGGCTTCCCAGGACAAATACTCGTTTTCCCTGGACTGGCCCGGAGTAGAACCAGGAAAAGAAAAACATTCCGGTACACAGGAAACCAATATGCAGGGAAAGGCCCCAGGAAAGACTCCACCCCAACAAACCTGTGCCCCACACCAGGAGGTGGGCCGATTTAAGGGAAATATCCCCTGACGTCAAGGGATTTTTCTCCGGCTCATCCAAATGCCGGTCATAAAAATTGTTATAGCCAAAGGTAAAGGCCAAGTAAAAAACGCAGCTAAGCAGACCCAACGCGGATTCAAAGGTCAATGGGAGTCTTCCTGCGGTATAGGCCGCTCCCAGGACATAAAGCCCCAAAAAATGGACCCATCCCCCTACCCTGAAAAATTTAATATAATGATTAATCAATTGATAGACATTCCCAAGAAAACTATCCAGCACTGCCTATTGGGGCAGTATCTTGAATGGAATTATGACCCTGCTTCTTTTATAACTACCTAAAATCTTAATATATGCCCATATCAACCATGTGCTTGTGAGTCAATAAAGATTTTCCACCATACCCCATGCCTCACTTCCAGGACAAACACAGGCTATCGACCGGGTATTATGACATGAACTCTCCCCGGGATGCCAGTCTGTCCAGCCCGGCTCTCTGGCCAACACTCTGATTTTGAAAATCTTTCCACGGTCGGTCATTTTTTCATGGATCGTGATATTTTCTTGTAACAACAGATACCCTTCCTCCCTGCTTTATCATTTGCAATACAATTCATTAACCTTTCCCGCCTGCTTTTTACCCTGACCATAACGTTTTTTGTGGACTTCCCAAACCCGGGCCGTCTATAATTGATTTTCAAATCCACTGGTTTTATTGTTTGTGCCCATTAACCTATTCCCCCAAAAAACCTACAATACAAGGAGCAACGGTAATGGATCTTATAAAAGGGTTTCCCGCCACCAGCCAGGATCAGTACCCCCTCAATGTCACCAATATCATCAAACATTCGGTCCGCAATTACGGTCCCCAGGAAATCGCCAGCAGACGCCTGGATGGAAGCATGTTCCGGTACACCTACGCCGATTCCTACGAGCGCATGCAACGTCTGGCCAATGGCCTGAAAAAACTGGGTGTAAACGTGGGAGACAGGGTTGGCGTTTTGGCGTGGAATACCTACGAAAACTACGAAATCTATTTTGGCGTACCGGGAATGGGCGCGGTTATGCTCCTGCTCAACCTGCGCCTGACCCCCCAGGACCTGGCCTACGTTGTGGAACATAGCGGGTGCGAATACCTGATTGTGGACGAAACCCTCCTGCCCATCGCCCACGCCGTGGTTCCCCTGTGCCCCCAAATCAAGGCCGTGGTGGTCATCACCATGCCCGGCAAGAAAATGGCCGACGTCAAGACCACCCTGGAAAACACCTATTCCTACGAAGAAATCCTGGCCGCAGCCGACCCGGTCTGCGAATGGCCCCTCATGGAAGAAACCTCCGCCTATGCAGCCTGCTACACCACCGGCACCACAGGCAAACCCAAGGGAGTCTATTACTCCCACCGGGACGTATACCTCCACTCTCTCTGCATCGGCATGAACACGGGTATGAGCGTCCGGGACACCTGCTGCCAGATCGTGCCCATGTTCCACGCCCTGGGCTGGGGCCTGGCCCAGGCAGCCACCCTGGTGGGGTCTCGCATTGTCCTTTCCGGCATGTACACCCTGGACACCCTGGACACCCTTAGCAAACTCATTGTGGATGAAAAAGTGACCATCAGCGCCGGAGCGCCGGCCATTTTCATGCCTTTGCTTGAGTACATCCGGGGCCTGGACGAAAAACCCGACCTCACAGGCGTGCGCCTCCTTTCCGGCGCCACCGAGCCCCCGGTAGCCATGATGAAAGGCTTCTGGGACCTCACCGGCGCGGAAATCATCCATGCCTACGGCGCCACCGAAACCACCCCCCTGGTGACCATCAACCGCCTCATGCCCTGGCTGGAAAAGGAATTGAACGAAGACCAACGATGGGAGCTTAAGAAAAAACAGGGATTCGCCGTAGGCGGCCTGGACGTCAAGGTGGTGGACGCCATCCACAAGGACGTGGCCCACGACGGCAAAACCCCCGGAGAAATCCTCATCCGCGGCCCATGGATCACCGGCAAGTACCACAACGCCCCGGGTTCCGAAGCCCAGTTCACAGCGGACGGGTTCTGGTGCAGCGGCGACGTGGGAACCATGGACCAAAACGGCTACCTTAAAATCACCGACCGGGTGAAGGACGTGATCAAAAGCGGCGGGGAGTGGATCAGTTCCGTGGACATGGAAAACGAAATCATCTCCTTTCCCGATGTCCTGGACGCCGCCGTGGTGGGGGTGGCCCATCCCAAATGGCAGGAAAGACCCCTGGCCCTGGTGGTCCTTCGGGCCGACGCCAAAGGCAAGGTCTCGGCCGACGACATCCGGGACCACCTCGCCAAAACTTTCGCCAAATGGCAATTGCCCGAGGATGTGCTCTTTGTGGACGAAATTCCCAAGACAAGCGTGGGCAAAACGGATAAAAAGGTAATCAGAGCCGATCATCACGACAGGTATTCAAGCTAACAGCATCTAAAATCATACATGGCCGAACATGGGGGGTTCTGCGCCTATATTTTTATAGGAGCGGCCCCCCTTCACACTGACAGGCCGCGGGGAACCATGTGCGCCAGTTTTTTTTACATTCTTTTGTTTTTCTTTGGCGGGAGAGTCACCTTTCTCCCCCAAACCCCGACTACACACAAAAGGGAATGGTGGAAGGCCGTCGTTTTCCAATCGTTGACAAGGAGCTTAAAAACAAACTGTTCAGCCTGACACTATGGAAACCGGGGAAGCAAATATGAAAAGCCAAACTGAGAATATGGAAGAAAAGGAACTCATCCTGGTTGTGGATGACGAGCCCCAGGTACTCAAGGTAATGAAGCGCATGCTGGAGTTTTCCGGCTATAGCGTGGTGGCCAGGGAAGACAGCGTGGAAGCCCTGGAAATCTTTGGCGAGGCCCCCTATTCATTCAACGCCGTATTCACGGACATGTGCATGCCCAACATGGACGGGGACGTGCTTTCCATGAGAATGAAGGAAATCCGGCCCGATATTCCCATTATCATGTGCACCGGGTATTCCGAACTGTTTTCCGAGGATAAAGCCAGAGAGGCGGGCCTTGCCGGGTATCTCCAAAAACCCATTTACCATAAACAAATGGTGGAAACCCTGCGCCAGGCCCTGGCCCCTGCAAAATAACTTGAGACTTTGACCCATTGAATGTAAGATCGGGCCATGACTAACCACAACCTACGGAGGGGGCGCATCAAGCCCTACAGGAGGAAACACCATGGCCTTAAAACTCAGTCTGGAACTTAGCGAAGTCATTGATTTGCCTTGCGATTTAGACAAGGCCTTTGACTTTTTCATGGATGTCCCCAAAACCGCCGAATGCTTTCCCAAAGTGGATACCGTCAAGGACCTGGGAGATAACAAATACCACTGGGTCATGACCAAGGAAGGCGTGGGCAAATACTCCATCCAGGTGGAATACGGCGCCCATTACTCCTTTGACCGGGATAAAGGCATCGTGGAATGGACCTCCATCCCGGGAATCGGCAACGGCGTCAGCCGGGGAAAATCCGTCATCACTTCCAAAGGCGGTAAAACCCAGGTGAATTTCTCCACCACCATGGACTTGGAATTGCCCCTCCCAGGCCTGGCCAAACCCCTAATCAAACCCTTTGTCAATCGCGAATTTGAAAAATCCATGGAAAAATTCCGCGATAACGTCATTAAAGCCCTGAGCTAAATATTTTCACCGGGGAGGGAATCCCATCATTCCCTCTCCGGATTGAATTCCTGATTCCGCGCTCCGACCAAAAAATAGCGGGTGGGGCGGGAAGGACGCTGCGTAGGGGCAGGGCTTGCCCCGCCCTTTTTGAATCCGCCGCGTAGGGGCGCTGCTTGCTGCGCCCAGCGCAGGGCTTGCCCTGCCTGTTGTTTGATAGGGCGAGGGCGCCGCATTTGCCTGGTGTGTGTAGGGGCAGGCCCCCGTGCCTGCCCGTTTTTTGTCTTGTCATTCCCGAATGTTTCTGTCGGGAATCCAGTCCTTGCTTTTGTAGCCGCAGGGCTTGCCCTGCCTGAAGACGGGGACACGCTGAGGATGCCTATTGCGCCGTGTTCCATCCTTTTCCATTCTAAAAGTTTTGCCCCGCTTTTACAAAAGCGGGCCGCCGGAGGCTGGCCGTACGGCTGTTCCGTTTTTTTGACGTACCGCTTTTCCGTTGTTTTGACTTTCCGCAGCTAATGCCCGAGGCTGGCCTTCCTGCTTTTTCGCTGTTCTGCTTTCCATCCTTTCCCGCTCTCATGGTTCCGTTTTTTCGCTTTTTTACCATCAAGGGCTTGCTCTGCTTGTCATTTTAGGGGAAAGTATGCAAAAAGGCTCTTTGGGGCGGAATACTCCCGCTCCCTTCCCTTATTTGCACAAAGGATGCATGATGGCGTATCGAATTATATTCAGTTCTCCCACCTACGGCCTGAGCGGAGTCAATACGGCGGTGGCCAATCTCATCCGGGGCCTGAACCACCAGGATCAGGAGGCCCGGTTGCTCCTGACCAATCCCAAGGCGCCGGACCCCATGCCCATGCCCATGCCCGGTCCTTCGGATTTTCCCGTGTATTTCCTCCCGACCATGCCTGACGCCTCGCCCAAAGCCCGACGAAAAGCCCTCATCGCCTATCTGGAAAGCCTGGAGCCCTGCTTCTATGTGCCTGGCTACGATTTCGACCATTCCTGCATTACCCCAGCCTTATCCAACAAGGTCATGGTGATTGGCGTGGTCCATAGCGACGATCCCGCGCACTACGAACACGTCCAAAGACTGGGAGACTCCTGGAACGCTGTTATCTGCGTCAGTCAGGCCATTGCCTCCCGGGTCCGGGAAAAATGTCCGGCGTTGAAAAGGCGCATCCATGTGATTCCATCGGGCGTATCCTTAACAAACCTTCGGCGCGGTCCGGCCAAACCCGGCGCACCCTTGCGTCTGGTTTATACAGGCAGGCTGATCCAGCACCAAAAGCGCGTTATGGACCTTGTGCCCCTGGTGAAAAAGCTGGAAGAAAAAAACGCGCCCTTCACCCTCACCATAATCGGCGGAGGCCCCCAGGCTGGCGAGCTTGAAACAGCCCTGGAACCCCAAATCGCCCGGGGAAAGGTCTCCATGACCGGAACCCTGCCCAATGACCAGGTCCTGCGCCACCTGTTGGAGCACGACGCCCTGGTCCTTACCTCGGATTTCGAAGGAACCCCCGTGTCCCTGTTGGAAGCCATGGCAGCAGGGTGCGTGCCCGTGGTGGCCGACATACCCAGCGGCATTCCCGAATTGGTGGAGGACGGGGTGAACGGATTCCGGGTAAAGGTGGGAGACATGGAAACCTATGCGCAACGCCTGGAATTCCTGGCTCACGACCCGGAGCTGCGCACCAGATTGGGGGAAAAGGCCCGGGAGACCATCCGGGACAGCCGGTTTTCCACGGAAAAAGTCACTGACGCCTACCTGGATCTTTTTGCACAAGTCGACTGGGACAGAAAAACCCGTGCGTTCCAACGTCCCAAGGGAAAAATTCTGCCCCGTCCCAATGGGTCGGGCAACCTGGCTTCCCGAGTCATGTCCATGTTTCGCAAATAAGGGCGCTTTAGGAATTCTAAGGCGCATTCCAGCGCTCCACACTTTAAGGCGAAGAACCTCTGTTTTTAACGTGATTGCCCACGCCTTAGGTCTATGGTAAGTAAGGAGTTCAAAATGCTTTCGATGGTCTGGGCCGGAGGGTGGGTTACGGCTATTGGCATACTTTCCTCAACGTGGGCCGTTTTGGCGGGGCACAAGATGTTGTGCCTTTTGCCGGAGGACGATAATCTTTTTTAGGGCTTTCGCCCCATGATTCAGGCAAAAGGAGGGTACGTGGTCCACAGTTTGGTGGTGGCCTGCAATTTGGCACATACAGACTGTATAACCATTGTTATCTTTCTAAAGGAACTAAGGGAAATAATAAATGAACTTTGAACAACCCAAACCCGACTCTAAAAAATATTCTGACCTTATCTCAGAAATCCAAAAGGGAATTATCAAAATCCCAAAATTTCAACGGGATTTTGTTTGGAGCATTGATAAAACGGCTAAATTGCTCGACAGCATTTTAAAAGGCTATCCTATCGGTACCTTCATCTTATGGCAAACTGATGAGCGTATAAATGACATAAAAAATGTAGGCAATCTCAATATACCGCCCACACCGGACGGAAATAAAGTGCAGTATGTGCTTGATGGACAGCAACGCATCACCTCGCTTTTTGCAGCCTATCTGGGCGCACAAATCCAAAAAGTCGGCGAAAAGAAAATCACCGATTACAACAATATTTATGTCAACCTTGATGTGGATATCGACGAGAATGACAAACAGGTGATTACCCCTGAGCCAACCGGTGTAAATTACCTTTCTTTATCTGATGTTTTGAACTTTATGGACCGCATGACCATCATTCAAGGGCGTTTTAGTAATGAGCAGTTCAAACAGATACATGCTTATTCGCGTGCCTTTGACACTTACGATTTTTCAACAGTACTGCTTCGCAAAGAAGATATCGAATCCGCCATAGAAGTTTTTACACGTATTAACACTGGTGGCCAGACTCTAACCTTGTTTGAAATTATTTCGGCAAAAACATATGACGAAAATCAGCATTTTGACATGCAGGAAAAGTGGATGAAATTTGTCAAAGAACTCAAGGAAATTAAATATGAAAGCATTTCCAGTACTGTTGTTCTTAGTCTTTTGTCGCTTGTTTTAAGCCGCACAAAAGAGTGTAAACGTAAAACAATCCTAAGTCTCGATAAACAGAAAATTATTGACACATGGGGCAAAGTTGTATCTGCTTTAAAAGATGGTATCGATTACTTCAGAACTACCTACCGTATTCCGGTATCACACCTGTTACCTTATGACTCTCTTCTGGTTCCTTTTGCCTACTTTTTTTATTACAAACAAGATAAACCAGAAGCGGGACAACGAAAATATCTGGAAGAATTCTTCTGGCGAATGTCTCTTTCGTTCCGTTATTCAAGCTCTGCGGAATCCAACTTAGCCCAGGATATTAAACGGATAGACAAGATTCTTTCAGGTGAGCGCCCTGAATACAGCGATATTAAAATTTATCTCGACTCACCACAGTCTCTTATAGACACCAATTTCAGCGCAGGCAATAGTTTTTGCAAGGCCATTTTATGCTTGTTGGCATATCAGGAACCTAAAGATTTTCGGGACAATGGAAAAGTGATTTTAGATAACTCTTGGCTTAAGGTGGCTAACAGTAAAAATTATCACCATTTTTTCCCGAAAGCATATCTCAAAGGAAAAACCGTCCTTGATAGTAACAGTTTGATGAATATAACATTGGTAAGTGACCATCTGAACAAACGAAAAATTGGTGCGAAAGCACCTTCGGTATATATCGGAGATTTTGCCGATCAGAACAGCGAAATCAATACTGCTCTCAATTCCCATTTCATCGATATCAATGGCCATGGTATTGAATCCGATGATTATCAACAGTTTTT
>JAEINP010000112.1 GCA_016342355.1 Desulfatibacillum sp. | reverse complement strand
CACCGCGTCCTGGCCCTGGATGCTTCCGTGGCGATCCCCCAGGAGGATGCAGCCTTCCGAGTGGGTGATGTATCCTTTGGTGGTGTCTCCGGCCAGGTTGCCGGAATGGAACAACACCCACGATCTGCCCGGGACGTCCTGGACCCAGTAGAAATGTTTTTGGAACCGGTGCGAGTATCGGAGTTTGCACTGGTACGTTCCCGCAGGGATGCACGATACATTGGGGAGATTCTCCCTCCAGGGGAGTTCCAGGGTTTTGCACGCAAACCCGCCCGGAGCATTTAGGGCCCTAGTGTGCCCTGGTCGCTGGCGCTTGTTCGGATGATTTGAACCGTCATCGTTTTAGCCTCACAATGGGGTTGGCGCTGCCGTTACGTTGCCCTTTCATGAATGACAATTCGCTTTCCAGGCGGTCTGTTTTGTCGAACAGGGTTCTGGCGATCTCTTTGCCGACAAAGCGTTCCGGGAGTCTTTCCCGGCAGTCGATTTGCTGGTTTTGTATGGCATCCAGCCTGGTGTTCATACCGGTGAGGGATTCGTATATCTTTCGCAGTTCGATTTGGTAGGCCGCGGGGAGCTCGTCTTGCTTGGTTTGTCCCCGGATTTTGTTGAACGCGAATATCACGGCCTGTTTGCCAATTTCCGCAAAGATGATGAGAATGAACAACGTCACCAGCGTTTGCACGTCGCCAAGGGCGGCCAGTTTCTCCATGTCCTGTCCTTGTTCGTAGGGGCGTCTGCTTGCTTCGCCCTGTTTTTCCTTTGCTGTCATCCCCGAATGCCCTTGTCGGGGATCCAGCGTCCTTGTTCTTGAAGGGGCGCGGTTTCCACACCCTGTTTTTTTGTCATCCCCGAGCGTTTTTGTCGAGGATCCAGTGTCCTTGTTCTTGTAGGGGCGCGGTTTCCACGCCCTTCTCGTTCCTCACGCTCCCGCGTGGGAATGCATACGGGCTGCCCCTAAAACTCCCTCCCCCTTGACTGGGGAGGGCGGGGTGGGGGTGAATTCCTTGCCGCGCCCTTTCACCAAGTCCCTTCCCCACCTGCGGGGGAAGGTCAGGATGGGGGGTAATCCCCACGTTCCTTGTCCCAGGAGGCGGCCCCAAAATAAAAAAACCCCTCCTGTTGTAGCCGCCAAACAGGAGAGGTCGTAATCAGACCCATCAAATTTTTGGTTAAAATACATCAGAAAGCAGCCACAGTCAACTCATTTTTGGGACTATTCAAATGATACTAAGCGCACTGCCAGAAGCTGCCATGCAGTTGTTCGGCAACCCCTCCCAAGCGTCATAAACGGCCAAACAGGCGCATCCATACCAAGTACTGGCGCTTATAGCATCTATTACCGGACATTTCATCAAAACCGGAAAAAAATTGCAGCGTGAATTCATGTTCTTTTTCATGGTGTTACTGGGTAGTCTTTCCGAATACCAGGAAAAATATCAAATTTTCCGTTGCACCCTTTCGTGGACCTGTGATATCGGGCATCTTATCCTGATAGACATGGTATTTCTAAAACCATAGCATCGAACCACTCGGAATACCCCAGTCTATGATGGATCAATACTCTGCTATTTCACTATAAAATTTCAGATTTCAATAGAATCGCCACTTTTTTTTTCAGAAAGGGTATTACTCATGTTCTGCAATTTTAACGCAAAAAACTGAATGGGGTTTGTGGTATTGATGCTTCTCGCTGTCACCTTTGTCCCGGGCTTGGGATGGGCGGAGTTTTCAGAGACCTTCACGGAAACCAGTACCTTTTCCGATAAATTCGTACAGGCCGGTGCGTCCAGCTATTCCGTATCCCTGGAGGTTCCCCCGGGCAGGCAGGACATGGCGCCCAACCTGGAAATTATATACAGCAGCATGCGGCCTAATGGCTGGCTGGGGGTGGGCTGGGTCCTGGACATGGGGGCCATCCAGCGCAATACCCGTCTGGGGCTGGACTATTTGGCGGACGGCTACGTGTTCACAAAAAATGCCCGCACCACGGAACTGGTAGACCGTTCCATTGAATGGGGAACTAACGTCTTCGGTGCAAAAATTGAAAGCCAGTTCACCCAATACGAACTGGTGGCGGGCGGCAGCGGGAATTACTGGGTGGCAACCACACGCGACGGCGACAAGTATTCTTTCGGGCAAACCCTGGCTTCCAGGGTGGAAAACGCCAATGGCGATATTTTCAAGTGGTGCCTGGACAGGGTGGAAGACTCCAACGGCAACTACATGACCATATCCTACACCAAGGATCAAAACCAAATCTACCTGGATGAAATCGCCTACGCGGGCCATACCACAGCCCTGCCCACCAATCTGGTCAAGTTTTATCTGGAAGACTCGCGCCTTGACGTCGGCCCCATGTATCAATCCCACATGGAGGTGGTTACGGAAAAAAGGCTTAAAACTGTGGAAATGACCGTCAATAACTCCCCGGTTCGGGCATACGCCTTTACTTATAGCGAAACAACCCACGCCAAACGGTCCCGTCTGGCGACCATCCAGAAATTCGGAAACGACGCTACCGTGGACGTGGACGGAGACATTACCGGAGGCGCCGCCTTTCCGCCCGTATCCATGAGTTACAGCAATTCCGTTTTGGGCGGCGCCTCCACCCCCGGTGGACAACGGCCGGACGGGGAGTTTCTTCCTACCGGAAAGAGCGGGGGCGGCTATGCAGACTGGGATGGAGATGGCGATACAGAGGTTATTTTTATTGAAGCGGGTAAAATATCCAGATTGGAATTTGAAAATGGACAGTCCGTCCGCCGCACCATATATCAAGACACTAACTATTTAGCGCAATACTTCATGCCATTTCCAAGCCCGGGTGGTTTTGGCGACTTCAACGGGGATGGCAAAGCCGACTATGCTTTTACTGCAATAGACTCAATTTGTGTTGTCCTATCCACTGGCACAGGCGGGACCATGACTGTTTGGGGAACTAAATCCCAGGCCATGGAGCCCGACGATTTTGGCATCGGGGATTTCAACGGAGACGGACTGGATGACATTATGTACCGGCAAGCCAGGGCCGACGGGGACAATATCTATGTCCTGGTCTCGAATGGTGATTCCTTTACCGAAGAGTTATGGAGCAGTATAGCGTTGTCCCATTCCTATGGCCCTCGCGGGGTGGGCGATTTCAACGGGGACGGCAAGGCAGACTGGTGCTTTGTCAATTCCGTAGGCATGTTCCTGGTCATGGAGTCCAACGGGGACGGCTTTGAACCTCAATCTGTTTGGGCAACCCGTAGCCCGGACCCTAATGTATTTAATGTATACTTTAATGAATACGGATTCGGCGATTTCAATGGGGACGGACTGACCGATTATTGCTGGGGTACATTGTCCGGAGGTATGCTGTTTCCTCCGGACTTGGGCTTCCCGCCCCCGGCCCTTCCGTCATCCGAAGGCTACAATGTAGCCTTGTCCACGGGCACAGGGTTTGACATCGAGTCTTGGGGTTCTTTTGAACACGATGCAGACGGAACCATGACATTCGCAGGATTGGGCGATTTCAACGGAGACGGCAGGACAGATCTGACCTTCTCCAATTCAAAAGATGGCGTGGATGTAATGCTTTCCCAGGGTGACTCCTTCCAGACCGTCGGTTGGACAGGTTTCCCCCGTGGGTTCTTCAACAACAAGGAATACATGATCCTTGGTAACGAGTACACGATCGCTGGCAGCCATAGCCGCTATGGGAGCGCCACTTCTTCCATGGTATCGGAGTTCGGCTTTGTGCTGTTTACGAGCACGCCTGCTCCCACCTCCATGGCGGGGCTGGGTGACTTTAACGGGGACGGCAAGACCGATTTCATTTACTGTTATGAATATGAAGGCGACCCCAATAATTGGTTGGATTTCGATGTTCCACCCATATATGTTGTCCTGACCACCAACCCGGGTATCCCGGATCTCCTCACCGAGGTGGACAACGGCCTGGGCGCCACCATTGAGTACGAATACACCCCCTCCAATGAGTGGGATAACGATTATCTTCCCTTCCTGATGCAGAATCTTTCGTCGGTCACGGTGAACGACGGGTTAGGCAACGCCTCAACCACGGACTATGCATACAGCGGCGGGAAATACAATCCCGTGGAACGGGAATTCCGGGGCTTTGAAACCGTCACCCGCACCAACCCGGACGGCACGGTCTCTGTCACCGAATACGAGCAGGACGACAACTACCTCAAAGGCAGGTCCCTTTCCAGCGAGTTCCATTCCGCTGCACCGGGTACGGGCACGTTAAAAGCCTCCACGTCCTTTACCTGGGTTTCCGACGCCGTTGGTTCGTCCGATTCCCAATTCGTACGCCTGACCGCCAAGGAAACAGACGTTTTCGACACCATTGGCTCCGCCACAGTCACGGCGTCTGAAAAAAACATATCCTATTCCTACAATATGGATACCGGCCTGACGGAATACGAAATCGTTTCCGGCTCCGACTATGAAACCGGCGCAGGGCCGTCCGTCAAAACAGCCTACAGCTACCAGCAGGTGGGCGGTTCGGGAGAATATATCTGGAGGCTGAACCAGCAATCCGTCTACGATTTCCCCGCCCTCACCCTCAAGGGTCAAACCACCTACACCCACGACACCAAGGGCAACGTCACCGGCGTCACCTATTGGCTGGACGGGGGAACCTCTCCGGCTGTGTCCTATACTTACGACGCCTACGGAAACCAGTTGACGTACACGGACGCCCGTACCAACCCTTGGACCACCACCTACGATGCCGTGGCCCATGCCTATCCTGTCACCGAGCAAAATCCCCTGGGCCATACCACCAGCAAAACATGGGACCAGGGCTTTGGGGCGCCCCTGACCGTTACGGACCCCAACAATTACACCACTTCATTTACCTACGACGCCTTTGGCCGTTTGACGCAGACCGACTCCCCGGACGGCGGCATGACCCAGATGATCTATACCGACGCCGCCTGCCCCCGCACCGTCCAAACCCGCACGCACGATTCCGCAACCAGTTATGTGGAGACCATGGACTATTTTGACGGCCTGGGCCGGAACGTCCAGCATGTGGACCCCACGGAAACCAGCCTGTACGCGGTTTCCAAAACCGAATACGACAACATGGGCCGGGTCATTTATCAGGTCGGGCCATTCTTCAACGGAACCAATACCTGGCCCGTTACGGCGCCCACCACCAATGTCCACTGGGTCAGCACCGAATACGACTATTTTGGCAGGGTGACCAGCACCACCACGCCCAACACCAGCTCCACCGTGGCGGTCACGGAGTACGATTACGACGCCACCAGGACAACGGTCACAGACCCGGACAACGGCGTCACCGCAACCATCATGGACTACTTGGGCAGAACCCGGGAAATTGAGGAAAACAACGCCTCCAGCCTGTACTCCACCACCTACGCATACGATGTGCTTGGCAGGTTGACCAGCATCCTGGACCAAAAAGGTAATTATATAACCACCACCTACGACACCCTGGGCCGCAAAACCCAAATGGTCCACCCCGACATGGGAACCTGGCAGTATGCCTACGACGCCAACGGCAATTTGACAACCCAGACCGACGCCAAAAGTCAGGTGGTGAGTTTTAGCTATGACAACCTGAATCGGATCACCAGTAAGTCTTATCCCGGCGGTTCCATGAGCACTGCCAATTATTACTACGACAACTACATGGGCTTATCCACCGATAGTATCGGCAGGTTGAATTTGGTCACGAACCAGGAGTCCTCTTTGTGGATCAAGGATTACGATCCCGTAGGACGGATTGCTTCGGATGCCCGTACGGATGCATCTCAAAGCCCTGTTGTCAGGTATGATTTTGACTATACCTACGACCTGGCAGGTAGGCCCACGTCCATGGAATACCCGGACGGGTATGCAGTGGATTACGCCTATTATCCGGGAACCAACCTATGGCGACAGGTGATTTCCGGCACCCAGGTGCTGGCCGAGTTTTCCGGGTACACAACCCACGGCAAGTACGAAATGGTGGACTACGGCAACGGCGTCACAACACAGCACGACTACGACCCGGACTCCACCCGCCTCATGAGCATCCAAACCTCCCTGGGCGCCACCGATTACCAGAACTACGCCTATTCCTACACCGACGGCGGCAACATCGCCTCCATCACCGA